>JAISWE010000078.1 GCA_031271175.1 Bacteroidales bacterium
CTTCTTTGTAAAAAAAGTTCTTCTGAAAATTCCCTTCCAAAATTCCCCGACTCGAATTGACAAGTACATTTATTTTCCCTGTACTATTTTGCTTTCCATTACTTTCAAAGAACATCACGAATCAACAACAAAAATCATCCGCCGTGATCCGTTTTGAGGCTGCAAAGATACTGCTTTTTTCTTTACAAAAAACTTTTTTGAAAAAAAATCACCTTTTTTTTCAAAAAAAAAAATAATTGAGGGGGTGGATGAATAAAATATCAAGGATATGTTTTAATTTTGCATTTAATTAATATATATATCATAATTATGCAAACGATTGATAAATACGATTTTAAGGACAAAAAAGCCATTATCAGGGTCGATTTCAATGTTCCCCTGGACAAACAAACCTTTGCGGTAACCGACGACACCCGTATTCGCGGTGCGTTGCCTACTATCAACAAGGTGCTTGCCGACGGGGGCGCAGTCATTTTGATGTCGCACTTGGGACGTCCCAAAGGTGTTGAAGAAAAATATTCGCTGAAACATGTGATCGGGCGTTTATCGGAGTTGACGGGCAAGCCGGTCATATTTGCCGACGATTGTGTCGGCGAGAGCGCTAAGACCAAAGCCGTATCGCTGAAACCGGGTGAAATTCTCCTGCTCGAAAACCTTCGTTTCTATGCCGAAGAAGAAGGTAAACCCCGTCTTCCGGACACTGCCTCCGACGAAGAAAAAAAAGCGGCCAAAGCGGAACTGAAGCTCAAACAGAAAGCATTTGCCGAATTGTTAGCCGGTTATGCCGACGTGTATGTGAATGATGCTTTCGGAACAGCCCACCGGGCGCATGCTTCCACCGCACTTATCGCCGACAGTTTCTCCGAAGGAAACAAAATGTTCGGATACCTTATTAATAGCGAACTTGCGGCCATGGACAAAGTGCTCGGCTCCAACGAAAAACCTTTTACCGCCATTATGGGAGGAGCAAAAGTTTCCGACAAGATTCTCATCATTGAAAACCTGCTCAACCGCGTGCAAAATCTGATCATCGGCGGTGGCATGACCTATACTTTTGTGAAGGCGCAGGGCGGACGAATCGGGAAATCGCTATGCGAAGAGGATAAACTCGATTTGGCGCTGGAAATACTGAAAAAAGCAAAAGAAAAAGGCGTAAAAATATATCTGCCGACCGACGCGGTTAATGCCGATGCCTTCGATGCCAATGCCGCTACTAATGTATCCAAAGTAGATGAAACGCCTGACGGGTGGATGGGGTTGGATATCGCCGAGGATAGCATCAAAACCTTCGCCGAAGTGATTGCCGGATCGAAAACAGTGCTGTGGAACGGTCCGATGGGCGTTTTTGAGTTTGAAAAATTCTCGAAAGGCACCTCCGCCATTGCTCAGGCAGTAGCCACAGCCACAGCCAACGGCGCTTTCAGCCTTATCGGCGGTGGCGATTCGGTAGCTGCCATCAACAAGAACCAACTGGCCGACAAGGTTAGCTATGTATCCACCGGCGGAGGAGCAATGCTCGAATACATGGAAGGAAAGGAATTGCCTGGAATCAAAGCTATCAGAGGATAATAGATTCGTATTTCGCAGCAGGAAAGCCTGCTGCCATGTCAGTTTTGTAATTTTTATCACATTATGTTGACACTTCAAGCGCTTTTCTATCTCAGTTGCGAACGCTATGCCGAACGGAAGGCTGTGTCTTTTGTCGATGGCGAACCTTTTACCTATGCTCAAATGAAAGTAGAGGTAGAACGAATTATCGTTCTGCTTGGACGCATGGGTATTGCAAAAGGCGATAAGGTGGCTGTGCTGGGAGCCAATATGCCCAACTGGTGTATCGCCTACTTTGCCATTGTTTGTGCAGGGGCTGTCGCAGTTCCTATTTTGCCGGAATTTCATTCCGATGAAATCCGGAATATTATTCACCACTCCGACAGCAAAGCCATTTTCATCTCCAACCGTTTCCAGACGGTGATGAAAAATATGACATTCGAACATCTTAGCCATTGGGTGCTCATGGATGATTTTTCGGTGATCTGCGGCAACCTTGCCGACCATTCGTCAAGCGTCGAACGAACGCCCGTTTCGGAATCCGACCTGGCTTCCATCATCTACACATCCGGTACAACGGGACGTTCCAAAGGCGTGATGCTCACTCACCACAATATCGCGTTCAATGCGAAAGCCTGCCTGCAAATTCAGGATGTGACCGCAAGCGACGTTTTGCTGTCCATCCTGCCCCTGTCCCATGCCTACGAGAACACGATCGGATTCATCCTGCCTTTTATGCAGGGAGCATCTGTTTATTATCTCGAAAAACCGCCGACAGCAAGCGTCCTGATTCCCGCACTGCAAAAAATCAGGCCTACCACGATGCTGAGCGTGCCGCTAATCATAGAAAAACTCTATCGAAGTCAGGTAAAAGCGCGGTTCACAAAAAATAAACGGCTGAAATGGATGTACGAACAGTTGTCGTTATTCCGGAAAATAGTTCATTACCTGGCAGGGATAAAGCTAAAGGCTGTCTTTGGCGGACGGCTGCGTTTTTTCGGCATCGGCGGAGCCAAGCTGGACGCTGTCGTAGAACGCTTTCTGCGCGAAGCCCGCTTCCCCTACGCTATCGGATACGGCCTTACCGAAACAGCGCCTTTGCTGGCAGGATCCAATCCCTCCCAGGTAAGTTTTCAGGCCATAGGTAAGGTGCTGGACGGCGTACAGGTGAAAATCAACAACCCCACCCGTACAGGCATGGGAGAATTGCTTGCGAAAGGCGCTAACGTCATGGCAGGCTACTACAAAGACCCGGAAATGACGCAAAGCGTTTTCACCGACGACGGATGGTTCCACACGGGCGATCTCGGCTGCTTCGACAAACACCGCAGGCTCATCCTGAAAGGACGGATGAAAACCATGATATTGAGAGCAGCCGGCGAAAATATCTACCCGGAAGACATCGAATCCATCATCAATAATGTGAAAGGCGTGGAGGAATCGCTGGTATTGGAAAGGAAAGGAAAACTGGTCGCCATGGTTCACCTGAACATCGAAGAACTGGAAAAACAGTACCAGCAGATCATGTCGGAAACCATTCAGTACTTCAACGAAGGAAAGGAAGAAATTCACCAGCAAATGGGAGACTTTCTGGAAGAAGTAAAACGTTACGTCAATCTCCACGTCAACCGTTTCTCGCAAATACAGTCGATAGTAATCGTACCTGCACCCTTTGAAAAGACTCCCACTTTGAAAATCAAACGCTACCTGTACAGTTAACGATGTAATGGTCTGTTACCCATTTTGCAAACGGCATACTTCCCGTGAATGCCGGCGATACCGCATTGAGTACGTGTACGGAATCTCCGTCGCCTTCTACCACAAAGTCCATTACTAACTGTTTGGTACGCACATCCAGCAGTTGCGCCCGAATGCCGGGTTTACTCCATTCGTTAAAATGACTCGTTGTGATGGATTTCACCATTTTGGCGGCTAAACCCACAAAATGACGGCGGTTGTATTTTTTGATTTCCTCAAAAGCGAGGTCTCTAAAACCGAAGGAATTGCACAGGAACAACACGGCTTCCCATCCAAGCACCTGACTTAGTTCGTTCAAGTTGAAATTGGACAGGCCTTTGTAGTTTTCGCGCCAGAATGCGGGAATGGAGGTAGGGCCGATTTTAACAACATCGTCCACCGTGATGGTGTAGTGAACGCCGAGAAACGGATTTTTCAGGTTCGGCACCGGATAGATATTGGTGTGGATAGGCTGGTCATTCCCTTTGTATTTCAGATAGATACCCTTAAACGGGATGATGGTGTAATGCTTTGAGAAACCGAAATCTTTGGCGATCTTGTCGGCATACAGTCCGGCGGTATTAATGATTTTCTTCGCACTGAAAGTGTGTTCGGCCGTTTTTACCGTATTTCCCTCCATGCGTTTCCTGTAGGGGGTATTAAAAAGAATGACAACGCCTTTTCGTATCAGTTCATCTTTGATACACCGGTTCACTTCTACGGGATCAACGGTGGCGGTGGTGGGCGACCACAGCGCATATTCGCAGGTGACGGCGTTGGGTTCTATCTCCGCCAGTTCCTTTGCAGTAACCATTTTGACATCCACGCCGTTGGCTTTCCCCCGCTGTTCCAGTTCATACAGGGAGTGCAACTCTTCTTCATTCTGCGCCACTACTACTTTTTGACATTTGTTGATACGCAAATGGTTGTCACAGCAGTATTTTTGCATCAGTGCGTTTCCTTCGCGCGTAAATTTTGCTTTCAGCGAGTCTGCCGTGTAGTAGAATCCGGCATGAAGGACGCCGCTATTGCGTCCGCTGCTGTGGCAGGCCACGTCCGGTTCTTTTTCGATGATGGTAATCTTTGCTTCGGGATGCCTTGCGTTCAGTTCCCGTGCAATGGCAAGCCCGATGATGCCTGCCCCGATAATAAGATAATCCGTTTCCAAATGGTGCATGAGTAAAACAATTTTCTGAGAAATATAAGCGAATCCTGTTCCGTTTTAATTCAAATCAACGGTTGAATAAGTCAGGTCTAAAGCATCGTAATGTTTGACGGGGCCGTTTTTAAGCCGCTGTTTGAATTCGACGTAGTTTTTTCCTTCCTTCGGACTCCATACGGCTTCCGACAGGGCGGCCAGCCGTGGAAGCAGCATGTATTCGACGCCGCTTGGGGTGGCGATGTACTCCGTCCACAAATTGGCCTGACCGCCAAGTATATGTTGCGTTTCCGAAACGGTCAGACCGGCAGGAACGGGATCGAAATCATATACTTTTTCGAGCGGAAGGTATCCGCCGATGGCCAGTGGTTCTCCATTTTTATCTTTCGACTGGTAATAGTCGAAATAGCAGAAGGCAGTGGGCGTCATGATGACGTCGTGTCCCTGTTTTGCTGCAACGGCGCCGTTTTCCATGTTTCGCCACGACATCACGGTGGCGTTGGCTGCCAGCCCGCCTTCCAGTATTTCGTCCCATCCGATAACGGTACGCCCTTTGGCATTAACAAACTTTTCGATGCGGGCGATGAAATAACTTTGCAACTCATGTTCGTCTTTCAATTTCAGTTCCCTGATGTTGGTCTGACACTGGTGGCAGCGTTTCCAGCGGACTTTGGGACATTCGTCGCCGCCGATGTGGACATATTTACCCGGAAACAAGTCGATTACTTCGGCAAGCACATCTTCCAGAAACCGGAACGTATTTTCTCCGGTGCAATAAACATCGTTGAATATCCCCCAGTGTCCGGCGACTTCAAAGGGGCCGCCCGAGCAAGACAGTTCCGGATAAGCCGCCAGCGCAGCCACGGCGTGTCCCGGCATTTCTATTTCCGGAATAACTGTGACGAATTTGGTTTTCGCGTATGCTACTACGCTTTTGATTTCTTCCTGCGTGTAATAACCGCCGTAGTGCGTCTGGTTGTACTTATGGTCGGCAGCGGAAAGATGCCCGATGAGCGTCCGCTCGCGCCATGCACCGGTTCCGGTCAGGTTCGGATATTTTTTTATTTCGATGCGCCACCCCTGATCATCGGTCAAATGCCAGTGAAAAGTGTTGATTTTGTGGAATGCCAACAGGTCGATATAACGTTTTATCTCCTTGACGGCGAAAAAATGACGGCATACGTCCAACAAAAAACCGCGATAGGGATAACGAGGAGCATCTTCTATTTCGGCGCATGGAACCGACAGTTCTCTGTTCGGCGCCCGGTTGCGTTCGATTTCGGGCGGCAACAACTGGCGAATCGTCTGCATAGCATAAAAAAAGCCGGCGGCGGAAGCAGCTTCCACTTCAATCCTGTTTTTCTGGATGTGCAACCGATAGGCTTCCCTGTTTTGTATCCCCGAATTAAGGATAAAAATCACATCATTGCCGGGTATCACATTCTCGTTCGGCTTTTCTGCCTTCAAATACCATGCATTGGTCAGTAAAAACCTTTCTTGCAGTGCATAAGCAGCGTGAAGCATGTCGGGATCGTCGTTCGGCAGGAGAATGCGCGTGTCTTTACCAAAAACAAATTTACCTTGCCGGGCTTTCAGTTGAACGGGTTTGGGTACGATATCGTATGTGTTCTGCGCATGGGCTTCATACACAAGCGTACCCAAAAGCGTGACTGCAATCAACAACTTGTTCATTTTCAAAATGAAATTTAATTAGCGATAAAATACAAAAGTAAGAAAATTTCTTTCAAAAAAAAATATACCTATATTTGCATTCGAATGAATAAAATAAATATTACTGTTGAGGCAGTGGCAGGCGCATTGAAACATGTGGTACATCCTGCTACAGGCAAGGACATTGTGTCGTCGGGCATGGTGAGAAATATTGAGATCGACGGATTGGAGATTGCTTTTACGCTTGTTTTCGCAAAAGCGCAGGATCCGGTGAAAAACGCCGTTATCAGGGCGTGCGAGAAGACATTGCGTTTTTATGTTCATCCGGAGGCACGGACGAATATTCGTGTTCAGCCCGTGCAGGAGAAAATCGCGGCTCAACCGGCAGCCCCGGCAGGACGTGTCATTGTGGTCGCTTCCGGGAAAGGCGGCGTAGGCAAATCGACCGTGGCGGTAAACCTTGCCGTTGCGCTTGTTCGCATGGGATACCGCGTTGGGCTGCTGGACGCCGACATATACGGTCCTTCGCTGCCAAAGATGCTGGGAATGGAAGGAGTACAGCCCGAAATGCGGATCGTGGACGGCAGCGAGCGCATCATCCCGGTGGAGCGTGAGGGCGTCCGGATGTTGTCCGTCGGTTTCTTTGTCCGTCCGGAGGATGCCGTTATTTGGCGCGGGCCGATGGCCTCCGCTATGCTGAAACGGCTGATATGTCAAAGCGAATGGGGGCATCCGGATTTCCTGCTGGTCGATCTTCCGCCCGGCACCGGCGACGTACATCTTACCATCGTGCAGGAGCTTGAGATAACCGGCGCAGTGATGGTGGGAACGCCGCAGCAGGTGGCGCTGGCCGATGTGATAAAAAGCATCAGCATGTTCCGCAACGAAAAAGTCAATGTGCCGGTGTTGGGACTGGTGGAAAACATGGCCTGGTTTACGCCTGCCGAATGTCCCGATAATCGCTACTACCTGTTCGGAAAGGAAGGATGCCGGCAATTGGCGGAACGCGAACACCTGCCGCTGCTGGCGCAGATTCCGATTGTGCAGAGCATCAGCGAGAGCGGAGACAGCGGGCAACCCGTTGTCGCTGGGGACGACTCCCCGGTGGCGCAAGTGTTCATGGAACTGGCACAAAACATGATTTATCAGTTAAACCGGCTCTAATGGAAAAAATTTGCTTTATTATCAATCCTGTTTCCGGTACACAGAAGAAAGATGCGTGGCCGGAGTTGATTCGTCGCGGGATCGACGGGAAACGTTTCGATACGGAAATCCTGTTTACGGAACGGCAGGGACACGCCCATGAACTGGCTTTCCGTCAGGTAAAAGAACAAACGCCCTACGTGGTGGCTGTCGGCGGCGACGGGACTGTTAACGAAGTGGCCGCAGCCTTGCGCGACAGCAATTCGGCGTTGGGCATCCTTCCGTCCGGTTCGGGCAACGGGCTGGCGCGGCACCTGCATATTCCGCTCCGCCTCTCCGATGCATTGAAAATGATCGGTACTGCCCGTGTGCAAACCATTGACTATGGGCTTGCCAACGATAAACCTTTCTTCTGCACGCTGGGCGCCGGTTTTGATGCCCACGTGAGCGAGAAATTCGCCCACACGCGGAAAAGAGGCTTCCGAAAATATGTTGCCATCATTGCGCAGGAATTTATCCTGTACCGTCCCCAATGGTACAAATTGAAATATGAAGGTAAATCAATGGAAATCAACGCTATGCTGGTAACGGTGGCCAATTCGTCGCAGTACGGCAACAATGGCTATATCTCCCCGTTGGCCGACATTTCCGACGGACAATTAGATATCTGTATCCTGTTGCCTTTTCCCAAAATCCTTGCACCGGCGCTGGCCGCGAGGCTGGTCGGTAAAACCATTCACAAAAGCCCCTACTATAGGACTTTCAGGTGCAGGGAACTCTCGATTGTCCGCTCACAAGCCGGTGTGATTCACATGGATGGCGATCCCTGCGTAATGGACAGCGAACTGTATATAAAAATCGTTCCCGGCGGACTGAAGGTATTGACCGGATGAGATACAACCGTTCCGGCATTTCCGGGAAGGAACACGGCTGGGCAGGGATCAGGCGCCCGCCTGTGCGCGATTTATTTGCCGTTTTCATCCGTATAAAGCAGCACTGTTGCGTAGGCTGCCACTCCTTCTTCCCTTCCTGTAAATCCAAGTCTTTCGGTGGTAGTCGCTTTCACGGATACATCGTCGGCGGGGATATCCATCGTTTCCGCCATCGTTTCGGCCATTTGCCGTACCCACGGACGTATTTTGGGGCGTTGCAGGCAAACCACCGCATCAATGTTGCCTATCCGGTAGCCTTTTTCCTTCACCATCCGGACGGTTTCCTTCAGTAACCGCCTGCTGTCTATTCCTTTCAGAGAGGGATCGGTATCGGAAAAATGCGTGCCGATGTCGCCCAGATTGGCGGCTCCCAATAGCGCGTCGCAGAGGGCGTGGATAAGGGTGTCGGCGTCGGAATGGCCTACAGCGCCCCTGTCGTGAGGCACCACAACGCCTCCCAGCACCAGCGGCGCGCCCTTCTTCAGGGGATGCACGTCGAACCCAAAGCCTGTTCTGAATTTAGTCATGAAAGCAACATTTAATATTTCCGCAAAGTTAGGATTTATTTACTAAAAAAATAATCCGGTTTGCTTGTAACAGCCGCTTTTTTTTATTTATTCGGACAAATTGCTTCTTGATGTACTTTTTCTTTGGCAACGGCAATCCATGCGCTGTGCGGAATGTTATTTTTGTCTGAATTGAAATAGAATGTGAATCAGATTTTTAACACTATTGTTGATAAAACTTTCTTGCCGGAGGATTGTAGATTGGCCAAAAAGTGTTATCTTAGCCTTTTCTTTTAAAGAAGGAAAATCATACGCATGTATTTAGAAAACATGTGATTGAATAGGAAAATTTAAGAAATGAGTGATCAAATAGAAAACATCGAACAACAAGAACGGATCATCCCTGTCAATATAGAAGAAGAGATGAAGTCATCCTACATCGACTATTCCATGTCGGTGATTGTATCGCGAGCATTACCCGATGTGCGCGACGGATTGAAGCCGGTTCACAGAAGAGTATTGTTCGGCATGTCAGAATTGGGAGTGCTGTCGAACAAAAGTCACAAGAAATCCGCCAAGATCGTAGGCGAGGTAATGGGTAAGTATCATCCGCATGGTGATACATCTATTTACGACACTATGGTGCGGATGGCGCAACCTTGGTCATTGCGCTATCCGTTAGTGGACGGCCAGGGGAATTTCGGTTCCATGGACGAAGATAAGGCAGCCGCCATGCGCTATACCGAGGCACGATTGCGGAAAATAGCGGAAGAAATGTTGGAAGACATCGACAAGAATACGGTGGATTTCCAGCTCAACTACGACGATACCGAACAGGAACCGACCGTATTGCCGAGCGGTTTCCCCAACCTGATTGTCAACGGTTCGGCAGGCATCGCCGTCGGTATGGCTACCAACATGGCGCCGCACAACCTGTCGGAAACCATTGACGGCATCATTGCTTATATCCATAACAATGATATAACGGTAGATGAATTGATGCACTATATCAAAGGGCCTGATTTTCCTACCGGAGCCATCATTCACGGCATTCAGGGAATTAAGGAAGCCTACGCGACAGGCAGGGGCCGCGTGGTGGTACGCGCCCGTTCCGAAATAGAAATACAGGAAAGCGGACGCGAAGTAATTGTTTTCACCGAAATCCCTTACCAGCTCAACAAGGCACAATTAGTGGAACACATTGGGAATCTGGTGAAAGAGGGCAAATTGGACAATATTTCCTACGTCAATGACGAGTCTGACCGCGAAGGGATGCGCATCGTGGTGAAACTGAAGAAAGAAGCCAACTCCAACGTCGTCCTCAACAACCTTTACAAGAATACCGCACTACAAACATCGTTCAGCATCAACAATATAGCGCTGGTAGAAGGACGTCCCCGCCAACTCAACCTGAAAGAACTGATTCATTATTATGTAAAACACCGGCATGAAGTAGTCGTACGCCGCACGGAGTACAACCTGAAAAAGGCGCAGGAACGCATCCATATACTGGAAGGCTTGCTGATAGCGCAGGACAATATCGACGAAGTGATACGGATCATCCGCGCCTCCGCAAGCCCCGACGATGCCGTGCACGGATTGATGGATCGTTTCGGCCTGAGCGAAATACAGTCGCGCGCCATCGTCGATATGCGGTTGCGGGCGCTGACCGGACTGGAACGCGGCAAACTGCAAGCCGAATACGACGAACTCACCAGAATGATAGCTCATTATCAGGAACTCCTCGGCAACGAAGAAATGAGAATGGACCTCATCATCAAGGAACTGACGGAAATCAGACAGAAATACGGAGACGAACGCCGTACCGAAATCAAGCCCAATGCGGAAGAATTTAATCCGGAAGACTTTTACGCCGACGACGACATGGTGATTACCATATCCCATCTGGGTTATATCAAACGGACTCCGCTAAGTGAATTTAGGACGCAAAGTAGAGGAGGAGTAGGGTCCAAAGGCAGCGGCACCCGGCGAGACGAAGACTTCCTCGAACACCTTTTCCATGCATCCATGCACAATACCCTGCTGCTGTTCACCGAAAAGGGACGTTGCTACTGGGTAAAGGTGTATGATCTTCCGGAAGGCTCCAAAACCTCACAGGGGCGCGCCATCCAGAATATCATCCAAATCGACGGCGACGATAAAGTGAAAGCCTACATCAACGTAAAAAATCTTTCCAAAGCAGAATACATCGAAAATCACTATATCGTAATGTGTTCCTGCAACGGTGTGGTGAAAAAGACTTCTCTCGAAGCCTATTCGCGTCCGCGTGCCAATGGCATCAACGCTATTACCATCCGCGAAGGAGACAGTTTGCTGGAAGCCAAACTCACTAATGGCAAATGCGATATACTGCTGGCTTCGCTTGCAGGCTTGGCAGTGCGGTTTCCGGAAGAAAAGGTGAGAGACATGGGACGTCTGGCTTCCGGCGTGAGAGGCATTAAACTGACCGATACGCCGGACACTCCCGATGCGGACGATGCAGACGATGTGGAAACGCCCACTTCCGGCAATCGCGTCATCGGCATGGTATGCTTCGAACGCGGAAATGCGAAACAGCAAATACTGGCAGTGTCGGAAAACGGCTTCGGAAAACGCTCGGATATAGAGGATTACCGCATCACCAACCGAGGTGGCAAAGGCGTCAAAACCCTCAACATCACCGAAAAAACCGGTAAGCTGATCGCCATCAAAGCCGCCGGCGACGATGACGACCTGATGATCATCAACAAATCGGGCATCACGATACGGATGCACGTGTCCGACATACGGGTGGCAGGCCGCGCTACGCAAGGCGTCAAACTGATTAACCTGCGCGGCAACGACACCATTGCATCGGTTACGCAAGTGCCACGTGCAGAGGAAGAAGAAACGGAAACACCGGTTGACAATGAACAATTGATAATTGACAATGAACAATTGACCATTGATAATTGACAA
>JAISWE010000085.1 GCA_031271175.1 Bacteroidales bacterium
TGCCCATGGGCATTTCGCGCGTCTGCTCGGGCGAGAGATATTCCAGCGTTTCGATGTGCTGCCCGGGCGGAAAGGGCAGCAGCGCATTGAGAAAACTCCGGAGCAACTCCGGATGCTCGCCGAATACCCGCTTGAAGGGTATATCGTGTTTGGGATCAAGGTAACGTGCCATCGTTTATGCCAATTTTTTTATTCAACAGACGCAAAATTACATGAAAAACTTTGGTTTTCCAAGCGCATGCAATGAAAAAAAGTTTTTTTGCAGAGGAAAGAGACTTGCCGGCATCAGGACAACGGGGAATACAGCTAAATCCACTTTCTCCGGCTTCGGAGTAATTTTCTCCGATTTCGGAGTAATTTTCTCCGATTTCGGAGTAATTTTCTCCGGCTTCGGAGTAATTTTCTCCGACTTCGGAGTATTTTTCTCCGACTTGTTGCCGAAGAATTATTCCTGACTTCGACACTTCTCCGACGCCTATTTTATAACAATTTATAAATCAGCATATTATAAATTTCGCGTCACCGATTTGGGTGATGCAGTCAAAAAAAACAGTACATCGGCATCATGTTTGTACGAAAAAAGAAAAACAGGTCAGGGAGCACAAGTGTTGTTGTGGCTGCGAAGAAATGCGGCAAAGTTCATTATTTGAAGACAATCGGTGTCATATTGTCGAAGTCAGGAGGTATATCATCCATTTCACATGAACAATAGCTATGTGCAAAATTTAACGGAAATGTAACATGAGGGGTTACAAAATGAAAAATCTTTTTTTTTTTCATTATATTTGTATTTAAATTTTTCGATCATTCAGTATCCGTTCCATGAAAAAGCCCATTCGTTTGGGAGCGCTCATCCGTTCCCACATTATTATCACTTTCGGCCTGTTGTGTACTACTTTCGGATGGGGCGCCTTCCTTATTCCGAGTCAGGTGACGGGCGGCGGCGTCAGCGGTATCGGCGCCATCATTTACTTTGCTACCGGTTTTCCCGCAAGCCTTAGCTATCTCATCATCAATCTGGCGTTGGTGGCCGTGGCGGCAAAAATCGTCGGTATCGGTTTTGCCATGAGATCGGTGTATGGTATTATTGTTTTTTCCCTGTTACTCGGTTTGATACAGCGATATTTTCCCCAGCCGCCGGTTTCCGATACTTTTCTGGCCACGGTGGTGGGCGGTATATTGTCGGGCATCGGAAGCGGCATCGTTTTCACGCAGGGCGGTACATCCGGCGGCACCGACCTGATCGCCCTGATGGTTACCAGGCAGCGGAACATCAGTCCGGGGCGCGTGATCATGATAATGGACGTCATCATCATTTCTTCGTCCTTCATGGTTACACATTCGTTGGAAAGAATGATTTACGGCTATTGTATAATGGTGACGGCAAGCTATGTCATTGATTTTGTTCTTGCCGGCAACAAGCAGTCGTACCAGTTGTTCATCTTTTCGGAGAAATACGAGAAGGTGGCCGAAAACATTTCCGAACGGGTGCGGCGCGGCTTGACGCTGGTAGATGCTCAGGGCTGGCATACCCGCAAACCGACCAAAATGATTCTGGTGATTGTCCGCAAATACGAGGTCGTCGCTGTTTTTCGCGCAGTGAAGGAAATCGATCCGGCGGCTTTCATCTCGATGGGCAGTGTAATGGGCGTGTACGGAAAAGGATTCGATGCGATAAAGGTAAAGTGAACCACGTCAAAACGTCCTTCCGTTGTTGGTGATCGAAAGAATACGCCATATCGGAAAGGAAGGGGTATCAGTTGTGTCGTTGCCGTTTGACAGCGTAATATCACAACGCCCCCCACTCCACCGTGCCGGTTTTTTTTGTTGCCGTACTTTAATGGGTGAAAAGATAAAACGCGGTAAACATAAATCACTTGATGATCAAGGGAAAAATGCGTTTGCCTGCGGCTTATATAAACAAAGTTTGTCCTTCATCGGCTATTTTGAGAAAAGTGGCTACTCCCAGTACGTCTTTTACTTCCGGAATAAAATGCTCCCGTTTCAATCCGAGGATGTTCATCGCCATCTCGCAGGCGTAAAAATTGACATTCAGCGCTTTGGCGGCATCTACCAGTTCTTCGAGGGTAGCGACATTGTTTTTCCGCATCAGGCGTCGGAAAATGATGGGGCTGGCTCCCAGAAAATTCAGTCTGCTGACAGGAGCGTTCCGCAAACCGCCCATGAAAAAGCCCAACAGTTTAGTCAGGGCTGTTCCTCCGATAAAAGCGCGTCCCTGTTTCTTTTTGATGGCATCCAGTCCCCAGAAAGTAAAAAACAGGTTTACTTCATATCCCACGGCAGCTGCGCCCGTTGCCAGTGTGAATACAGCGGTCAATTTATCGAAATCGCCGCTAAAACTGATAATAGATAATTTTTTTGACATGATTTTAAATATGAATTATTTGAATAATAAAGTGGATAAATATCTTTCTCCGGTGTCGGGGATGATCACGACGATTCTTTTTCCTTTGTTTTCGTGACGTTTGGCAATTTGGACGGCAGCAAAACATGCGGCTCCCGATGATATGCCTGCCAGCAGACCTTCGAGCAGCGCCATCCGGCGTCCCATGTCGAAAGCTTCTTCGTTTTTCACTTTGAAAATTTCATCTACGACTTGAGGATCGAAGGTGTCGGGGATGAATCCTGCACCGATACCTTGTAATTTGTGGGGGCCTGATTTTCCTCCCGACAGGACGGGCGAGTCGGCCGGCTCAACGGCGACAATTTTTATTTGCGGATTTCGTTGTTTCAGTACGGCGCCTACGCCGGAAACAGTGCCTCCGGTACCAACGCCTGCCACAAAGATATCAATTTTCCCATCCGTATCGTCCCATATCTCTACGGCGGTGGTATGTTTGTGCATATCAGGGTTGGCAGGGTTTTTGAACTGTTGGAGGATGATGGAATCGGGGATGTCGGCATGTAGTTCCTCCGCCTTGCGGATGGATCCGCTCATTCCTTCGTATCCGGGCGTCAATACTATTTCGGCTCCTAACGCCCGCAACAGGGTACGCCGTTCAAGGGTCATCGTTTCGGGCATGGTCAGAATGATGCGATAGCCTTTCGAGGCGGCCACCAGCGCCAGGGCAATGCCCGTATTACCGCTGGTAGGTTCAATGATGACCGTATTTTTGTCTAATACTCCGCTTCGTTCGGCATCTTCTATCATTGCTAATCCGATGCGGTCTTTCACACTGCGTCCCGGATTGAGATATTCCAGTTTGGCCACGACTTGTGCCTCCAAACGATATTTTTCTTCTATCCCCGACAATTCCAAAAGCGGTGTATGACCAATTAGTTGGGTAATATTTTTCGCTATTCTTGACATAATCGCACGATATTTTTCGGCAAAAATAATTGCTTTTGCAACGCAAAACAATACCATATTTATGGTATAATTTTATGCGGGAAAACCGTTGGGAACGGATTGTCTCAAAAAAACAGGTTAACGTTATTGCGTTTCGGGCTTGGATTTGCTTGTGGGCAGTTCTTTCAGCGAAGCAAAAGTAAATTGGAGGTTTTCCCTCGAATCGGCCAGAATGGTCAATTTGTCGCCTGCCTCGACGATGGTGGAACCATTGGGAGTGAAGTATTTGTCGTCACGTTCGATCATCACAATCAGCGCCGTTTTCGGCAGCGCCATTTCCACAATCGTATGGTTTACACATCGGAAACCGGGTTCCACCGTCATCTCTTCCAATACGGATTTAATGGTGTCGGAATCAAACTCAAGAATGGTTTTTTTGATAATCCTTTCGGGAATGGTCAATTTCAGCCATCCGGCAACCTTGAAAAGCGTCGTCCCCTGCAACAGCAGGGAGGTCAGTGTGATGAAAAAAACCAGGTTGAAAATGTCGCCCGCGTGTGGAATGTTTGCCACCATCGGATAGATGGCAAAAATGATAGGCACTGCTCCTTTCAGCCCTACCCACGATATCAGCAGCAAATCCTTGTAATAGGTTTTAAAGGGCAACAGGCATAAAAAGACGGCCAGCGGGCGTACGATCAGTATCAGAAAAGTGGAAATCAGCAGGCCGGGGCCAATAATGCCGACGATTTGGGATGGGAACACCAGCAGTCCGAGGCAAAGGAACATCAGTATCTGCATGAGCCAAGCAAACCCGTCGAAAAACCTCAGCAGGCTGCGTTTGTGGATGATGTTGCTGTTTCCCAGCATCAGTCCCGAAAGATAGACCGACAGAAAACCGTTGCCGCCTACAAATTCGGTGAACGACATGCTCAACAGCATCATGGACATGGTAAGAACAGGATACAGCCCTTCCGAAGACAGCCCTACGTGATTGATCACGCGCGTCATCAACTTGCCGATCAGGATACCCATCAGCAAACCAAGTCCCATTCCCTTAAGAAACGACAGGATCATTCCCCACAAGGGCGTTTCGGGGTGTTGAATGATGGTGATGAAGGTAATTACCAGAAAATACGCCATCGGGTCGTTGCTTCCGCTTTCCAACTCCAGCGTAGGTCTCAGGCGGCGTTTCAAACCGGAATTTTTGCTGCGGAAAATGGCAAACACCGCCGCAGCATCCGTTGACGATACGATGGAACTCAGCAACATGGATACCGCCCATCCGAAATCGGTTATCCAGTAGATGAAAACCCCCAGCAACAGCGCCGTAAGCAATACCCCCAGCGTGGAAAGAATAACACCTTTCCACATTACAGGCCGTATCTCCTGCATCTTGGTATCCAGACCTCCCGAAAACAGGATGAAACAGAGGGCTATCGATCCCAAAAAACGCGCCGTTTCGGTGTTATTGAACACTATTTTTCCAATTCCTTCGGACCCGGCCAGCATCCCTACCAAAAGGAAGATCGCCAGCACCGGAAGTCCGGTACGGGAAGCCGTTTTACTTGCCAGCACACTCAACAGCAACAAAACAGCCACAATTAAAACACTCACATTGGGATCAAAATTCATCGAAGAAAGTGATAAAGTGATAAAAAGTTTACAAATATAGGTAAAATAAATTACCTGAACAAACCTATGAAGAATTTATCACTGCTTCATTCGTATCATTTTATCGAAATCCGATTCAAAGAGGCGGTCTTGAATGGGGCGGTATTTTTGGAATTCATTTTCGGCATGTTGTTTGGCGATGGCGGCGGTAATTTTGCCTGCATTTTGCAACAAATCCTTTCCGTTTGCCTGCAAAATCAGATCCAGATGTTTTGCCCAATCGCTCATTGTAAGCGGGACATGCTGTTTTGCATACTCTTCGGCAAAGTCCAGATAACCGT
>JAISWE010000223.1 GCA_031271175.1 Bacteroidales bacterium
AAATCCATGTCGATGAACATCGCTTCGTCATCGCCTTTTTCACTGAGGCGCAATTGTTCCTGAAAGCGTTCCAACTGGTCGATGGGATCGTTCAGTTCCGAATAGGCGTTGCACAGTTCTTTTCCGTTGACAAACAGTTCGAAACGTTCGGTCAATTCCGGATTGTCGCGGTGTCGTTTGCACAGGGGCGACATTTCTATCGGATAGTCGGTGATGAAGGTGGGTTGCACCAGATGTTCCTCGCATTTTTCGCCGAAAATGGCATCTATCAGTTTGCCTTTGCCCATTGCGGCGTCTGTGACGATGCCCAGTTGGCGGCACGTGTCGCGGAGCTGGTCTTCGTCCATGCCGGCGACATCCACGCCTGCATAGGTGCGGATGGCTTCCAGCATGGGCAGGCGGCGGAACGGACGGCGGAAGTCTATTGCCCCGTTGCCGACCGCCAGACGTGTCGTGCCGTGCAATGCCAGCGCCATGCGCTCGATCATCTCTTCGGTGAAATTCATCATCCAGTGATAGTCCTTGTAAGCGACGTATATTTCCATCACGGTAAATTCGGGATTGTGCGTACGGTCCATGCCCTCGTTGCGGAAGTTCCGAGAAAACTCGTACACGCCTTCGAACCCTCCTACAATCAATCGCTTCAGGTACAACTCATTGGCGATGCGCAGGTAGAGCGGCATGTCCAGCGCATTGTGATGGGTGACGAACGGACGTGCCGCCGCGCCGCCCGGAATGGATTGCAACACCGGCGTATCGACTTCGATATACCCGCGAGAGTTGAAAAATTCGCGCATGGTATTGATGACCTGCGTGCGAAGGACAAACGTGTTTTTTACCTGCGGATTCACCAGCAAATCCACGTAGCGCATACGGTAGCGCTGTTCGGCGTCGGCAAAGGCGTCGAACAGCTGTCCGTCTTTTTCCTTCACGATGGGCAATACGCGCAATGACTTGCTGAGCACGGTCAGTTCCTGCACGTGGACGGATGTTTCGCCCATTTGGGTAACAAACACGTAACCCTTCACTCCGATGATGTCGCCGATGTCAAGCAGCCGCTTAAAGACGGTGTTGTACAGCGTTTTGTCTTCGCCCGGGCAAAGGTCGTCGCGGCGCACGTATAACTGTATGCGTCCCGTAGCGTCCTGCAATTCCATGAACGACGCACTGCCCATAATGCGCCGGCTCATGATGCGCCCCGCAAGGGTAACATCCTGATAATTGCCTTTTTCGGGGCTGTAGTGTTGCAGAATTTCCGCCGCTTTTGCGTTGACGGGGTATTCGGCTGCCGGATAAGGATCAATGCCGAGTTTACGCAATTCCGCCAATGAATTTCTGCGGATGGTCTCCTGTTCGCTGAATTGATGCATGTACTTTTACAATAATGAACGGACAAAAGTATAAAAATGACGCCAATCCTACAAAATTATGTCATTTTTTCTCACAGCCCATGCTACTAAAGTTATCATTCCCAGCAACAACCCGCTCTTTGTCCCCTCATTGGGGTTTTCCATTTTACAATGAGCTGTTTTGTGAAAAAGTAAAAATAGTCAAAACCGGAGTTTTGAATCTCCCCAAAAAAAATGTTTCGACATATCATTTATTTTTTTTATTTTTGCCGCTTGAAAAATTAAATCTAAATAAAGACATGGCATATTTATTTACTTCCGAATTTGTTTCGGAAGGTCATCCAGACAAAGTAGCCGACCAGATTTCCGATGCGTTGCTGGATGCTTTTCTCAGCAATGATCCCGAATCGAAGGTGGCATGTGAAACATTGGTCACCACAGGACTGGTAGTGCTGGGAGGCGAAGTCAAGACGCGCGGGTATGTTGACGTTCAGCAGGTGGCAAGGGATGTGATCGGCGACATCGGTTACACCAAAGGCGAGTATATGTTTGAGGGGTCTTCATGCGGCGTATTGTCGGCTATTCACGAACAGTCACCCGATATCAATCAGGGCGTGGAACGTTCCAGGGAAGAAGATCAGGGAGCAGGCGATCAGGGCATGATGTTCGGATATGCTTGCCGCGAAACGGACGAATACATGCCGCTATCGTTGATTTTAGCACGCCGTTTGCTGGTTGTTTTGACGGAAATCCGCAGGGAAGGCCGACAAATGACATACCTGCGTCCGGATGCCAAATCGCAGGTGACGGTGGAATACGACGGCAACGGACAACCCCTGCGCATCCACACCATTGTGGTATCCACCCAGCACGATGATTTCGACGAAGAAACAAAAATGCTTGCCGTTATCCGGAAAGACATACAGGATATTCTGATTCCCCGCGTAAAATCCGATCTTCCGGCGCGTGTTCAACAACTGTTCGACGACAACTGCATTCTTCACGTGAACCCGACAGGCAAGTTCGTGATCGGAGGGCCTCACGGCGACACCGGCCTCACCGGGCGCAAAATCATCGTGGACACCTATGGCGGAAAAGGCGCTCACGGAGGCGGTGCGTTTTCGGGAAAAGACCCCTCCAAAGTTGACCGTTCGGCAGCCTATGCTGTGAGACACATCGCCAAAAACATCGTAGCCGCCGGCATTGCCGACGAGGTACTGGTACAGGTAGCCTATGCCATCGGCGTTGCACAGCCGGTAGGACTGTATGTCAATACCTGCGGCACCTCACATGTATCGCTCTCCGACGGCGAAATAGCCCAAAAAATAGAAACGATTTTCGACCTGCGACCCTACAGCATCGTCAAACGTTTAGGCTTGAAAAATCCCATCTTTCGGGATACGGCAAAATATGGGCATTTCGGTATCGAACCGTACACAAAGACCGTGACCATCGCTTACGACGGAAAAAAATCGAAAGAAGCGGAATTTTTCACATGGGAAAAATTGGATTACGTCGATACGTTAAAAAAAGCGTTTGACCTCCGGTAATTTTTTTGCTGTCAATAAATTCAATCCCTAACTCCGCCATATTTACCCCGTCTATGATTGTAATAGTTGGGTAAACAAACGGATATAGGATTTTATAGCCTGCCTGATCAGGTAGTCTATAAAATCCGTGTAATGATTTAGCTATTACTATTTTGAAACGGCTACCTGACTTTTGCGGAGTTAGGGTGTACACCTCCAACGCCGCGGGTAACTTTCGGATTTCGGTTTGTCATTACGGCACGCCACAAAAAAAAGACGTCCGAAAACGAACGTCTTTTGGGGATTTTTATTATCGTTAATTATCAGGCAACTACGATTGCCATTTCGAGCACTTTGTTGGAGTATCCCCACTCATTATCGTACCACGAAATGACTTTAGCAAAATTGCCGTCCAGAGAAATTCCTGCCTTGGCGTCATAGACAGAGGTCAGCGGGCAACCGCGGAAATCCGTTGAAACAACGTCTTCGTCGGTATATCCCAGTATGCCTTTCAGTTCGCCTTCCGAAGCGGCTTTCATCACGGCGCTGATGTCGTCTTTAGTGGCAGGTTGGTTCAGGACAACCGTCAGATCAACAACCGAAACGTCTGAGGTGGGAACACGCATTGACATGCCGGTCAGTTTACCGTTCAGTTCCGGAAGCACTACACCAACGGCTTTGGCCGCTCCTGTGGAAGAAGGAATAATGTTTTCCAGAATACCGCGACCGCCTCTCCAGTCTTTGGACGAAGGGCCATCAACGGTTTTTTGGGTGGCAGTGGCAGCGTGGATGGTTGTCATTAAGCCTTTCACGATGCCGAATTTGTCGTTCAGCACTTTTGCTATGGGCGCCAGACAGTTGGTGGTGCAGGATGCATTGGAGATAATCGCCTGACCTGCATAGGTCTTGTGATTTACTCCGTAAACAAACATAGGGGTTTTGTCTTTGGCAGGAGCTGACATGATGACTTTTTTGGCTCCCGCTTCAATATGTTTACGGGCGGTTTCTTCTGTCAGGAAAAAACCTGTGGATTCCACCACGACTTCTGCACCTACTTCGTTCCATTTCAGGTTGGCAGGGTCTTTTTCCGATGTCAGACGGATTTTTTTACCGTTGACGATTAAGAAATTCCCTTCTACCTTCACTTCTCCTTTGAAAGCGCCGTGCACCGAATCATATTTGAGCATGTAAGCCAAATAACCGGGCTCCAACAAGTCATTAATACCTGTTATTTCGATCTTGTCTGCAAAATTGTAAACAGCTGCGCGAAATACCATCCGGCCGATACGACCGAATCCGTTAATACCTACTTTTATTTTTGTCATTTTATTTGAAGTTAAAATCTTGGGTAAAAAGATATAATATTTTATCGCAAACTACATAGCAAATACTGTACCAAAGTGGTCGCCAGAATTTTTATTTTTCCTGTTTTTTATTCCCCGTTGTCGGCAAAACTGTAATAATGGTTGTCGGAAATAATGACGTGGTCTATTAAATGGATGTCGAGCAAAGCAGCCCCTTCTCTGATGCGTTTTGTGATAAGTTTGTCCTGAGGGCTTGGTTCGGCGCTGCCCGACGGATGATTGTGGCAGATGGCAATGGCTGTAGCGAGGCGTTCTACGGCTTGTTTCATGATCAGGCGAAGGTCAACTACTGTTTCGGACAGGCCTCCGTAACTGATCCGCTGCATGTCGATGACCCGATTTGAACGGTTCAGAAAGAGCAACCAAAATTCTTCATGAGGCAAATCGCTCAAAAGAGGATGAAACAGGATGAAAATATCGTTACTGCACTTGATTTGTTTTTTTTCCGTGATTTCACTGTTGCCGCGCCGGCGTCCCAGCTCCATAACGGCGGCGATACTTACGGCTTTGGCTTCGCCTACTCCCTTGTGCTGTTTCAACTGGGCAATACTGACTTTTCCCAATTCCGAAAGGCTGTTACCTGCTTGCGACAGGATTTTCTTCGCCAGTTCCACTGCATTTTCATCTACCGAACCGGAACCGATAATAATCGCAAGCAGTTCGGCATTGCTGAGCGCTGTAACGCCTTTTTTTAAAAGTTTTTCGCGTGGCCGGTCATCTTCCGACCACTCTTTAATAGAGAACGGCATCCGATGAACAGGTTGAGTGTCAATAAAAACGTTGCACTTCCGTTGAAGAGCAACATGTTATCTTCACCGGCAGTTAAGCCAGCGAGTGGACATAAACTGCCAACTTCGATTTCAAGTTCGATGCCTTGTTTTTGTGGATGACTTTTTTCTTTGCCAGCTTGTCCAGCATAGCCGTCACTTTGGGATACTGTTCCGCCGCCGCTTCTTTTTCGGTGGTCGTACGCAATTTTTTAACGGCATTGCGAGTGGTCTTTGCGTAATATTTGTTTTCCGCCTGACGGCTTTCGCTTTGCCTGATTCTCTTGAGAGAAGATTTATGATGTGCCATATTTCAGTTTAATATTTTACCTTTTTTGAGCGCGCAAAGTTAATACAATATTTTGTAATACAATATCATGTTTTGCAATTTATTTTTTTGTCCCGATTTTTTATACGTTGGCTACTCTGATGATATCGGCAAAAACGCCTGCTGCCGTCACTTCGGCGCCGGCGCCGTATCCTTTGATCACCATCGGCTGTTCCAAGTAGCGTGCGGTGGTCAGCATGATGATGTTATTGCTGCCTTCCAGCTCGTAGGAAGGATGTCTGCTTTCCACGCTTTGCAGGCTGACGGATGCTTTGCCGTTGTCCAGGGTGGCGATAAAACGCCATTTCCTGTTTTGGGCGGCCTGTGCTTTGCGTTTGCTTTCAAAATCCGAATCCAGCGCTTCGACTTTTTTCCAGAAATCGTCCAGTGAACCTTCGAAACAGTCGTCGGGAAGAAACGGTCGTATTTCCACATCTGATTTTTCCATCGTGTAGCCCGACTCGCGGGCAAGAATAATCAATTTGCGCACTACGTCGGCGCCGCTGAGGTCGAGGCGGGGATCGGGTTCCGAAAAGCCTTTCTCTTTGGCGGCACGGATGGCTTTGCTCATGGTCATCTCTTCGCTCAGCACGTTGAAGATGAAATTGAGCGTGCCGGACAGGACTGCTTCGATTTTCAAAATCCGGTCGCCGCTACGGATCAGGTCGTTGATGGTGTTGATCACCGGAAGTCCTGCGCCCACATTGGTTTCAAACATGAATCGCACGCCATGATCTTTGGAACTTTCCTTCAGCGATCGGTACAGGCTGTATTCGGAGGAACATGCGATTTTGTTGGCCGTCACCACGGAGATATAATGTTCAAAGAGTTTTCCGTAGGATGATGCGACGGTTTCGTTGCCCGTACAGTCAATGAACACACTGTTGCGAAGATTCAGCGCGAAAATGCCGGCAATGAAATAGTCGATGTTGTACGGTTCGCCGTATTTTTCCATTTCGTCTGCATATTTGGCCGGTTCGATGCCGCTGGGAGAGATGTACATCCTCCGCGAATTGGCAACGCCTACCAGATTGATTTTCAGCTTGAGGTTGTTCATCAGATTGTCAAGCTGGCTTTGGATCTGGTGCAGCAGACTTTTGCCTACATTGCCCACTCCGACCAGGAACAGGTGCAGTTCCTTGTAATTGGACAGGAAAAAGCCTTCGTGTATGGCATTGACCGCCTTGCGCAGGTTGCTTTTTCGGATTACCAGCGAAATATTCAGTTCCGAAGATCCTTGTGCGGTGGCAATCACGCTGATGCCGTTGCGTGCCAGCGACCGGAACAGGGTGGCCGATATACCGGGCGTGTTGCGCATGCGTTCTCCTACAATGGCGATAATCGACAGGTCTGTTTCCACTTGCAGTTTGATTTCGCCCGAACCGTTGATATTAGCGTAGAACTCGCGATTGAGCGCCTCTGTTGCAATGTCGGCTTCTTCGGGACGCACCGCAATGGTAATGGAATATTCCGAAGAGGCTTGTGTCACCATGATGACATTGATCTGACGGTCGGCAAGTACCCTGAAAAAACGTGCGGAGACATTGCTGATACCGATCAGTCCCGTTCCCTGCAAAGCAATGAGTGAGATATTCTCAATGGATGAGATGCCTTTGATAAGCAGGGGTTCGTTGTTGCCTCCGGGACGATTGCTGATCAGCGTTCCTTTGGCTTGCAGGTTGAAAGTGTTTTTGATGCGGATGGGAATATCTTTTTCAAAAATCGGACGTATGGTGGGGGAATAGATGACTGCCGCCCCAAAATGCGACAATTCGAAGGCTTCCGGATAGGTAAGCTTTTCGATAGGCTGTGCTTTGGGAATCATGGCGGGATCAGCAGACATGAAGCCGTCCACGTCCATCCACAGGGTCAGTTCTTCCGCATTCACGGCTGCCGAAATCACGGCTGCCGCATAATCGGCTCCCCGTTGCCCGAGATTGGTGATGTCTCCGTCGGAATTACCGGCAATGTATCCGGGCAACACAGCGATATGATCCAGCGTTGCGAAACGTTCGGTAATCAGGCTGTTGCTTCTTTCAAAATCAACGGTGGCATCCAGAAAACCGGAGTGGGTACGGATGAGTTCGCTGCTGTCGTGATACCGGGCACCGGTGATGATGCGACCGAGCATGTATGACGACAGCCTGACGCCCACGCTCAATATGCGCGCCTGCGTCCGGGGGGTCATGTCTTGCAGCAGAAACAGCCCGTAGAGCGTGTCCTCGTATTCGCCCAGCAGCCGTTGTACTTCAGCAAGCGCCGCCGTCCGGTATGCCACCGGAACAAGGGTGTTGACCACATCGAAATGAAGTTTGGCGATAGACTGGATACCGCTTTTGTACTGTTCATCCCGTTGCACCGCCTGATGGGCCAGTTCGAGCAGGCGGCACGTCACGCCTTCGAATGCCGATACAACGACAATACAAGGCGCTCCATTTGCCTCTACGATCTGCTTCACCGAACCCACCGCATGGGCATTGCTCATCGACGACCCGCCGAACTTCAAAACTTTCATATTGTTGATTTTTGATAAATTAACCGCTTTCCATCCTATTCATGCATGATCTATTATTTTTGCACTTCCAGCATTCACACCGGCATTAGTCTTGGTTATCAGCCCCTGCAACACTTTTCCTGGGCCTACTTCAATGAAATCGGTGGCGCCGTCGGCAATCATGTTTTTTACGGATTGCGTCCACAGCACCGGCGCCGTAAGCTGCGCCATCAGGTTGGCCTTTATCTGATCGGGGTGTATCACCGCCTTTGCATTGACATTCTGATAAACAGGGCATACGGGCAACAGAAATTCCGTTTCGTCGATGGCCTGTTCCAGCGCCATACGCGCCGGCTCCATCAGAGGAGAGTGAAACGCGCCGCCGACCTGCAAACGTAAAACCCGCTTGGCGCCGGCTTCCTTCATTTTCTCACAGGCTGCGTCCACGGCTGCAACAGCGCCGGAAATCACCACCTGTCCCGGACAATTATAGTTGGCAGGTACCACGCCGCTGATGAGGCGACAGAGGGCTTCTACTTTTTCATCCTCCAGACCAAGCACGGCGGCCATGGTAGAAGGTTCGGCCTCACAGGCTTTTTGCATTGCCCTCGCTCGCTTGGACACAAGCATCAGACCGTCTTTAAACGAAAGCGCCTTGGATGCTACCAGCGCCGAAAATTCACCCAGCGAATGTCCCGCCACCATATCGGGACGGAAACGATCGCCCAGCATCTTCGCCATAATCACGGAATGAAGAAATATGGCCGGTTGTGTTACTTTTGTCTGTTTCAAATCGTTTTCACTTCCCAAAAACATGATCTCTGTGATGGGAAAACCCAGTATTTCATTGGCTTCGTCAAACAGCATACGGGCCTGCTGCGACTGTTCATACATATCCTTTCCCATGCCGGGGTATTGAGCGCCCTGACCGGGAAAAACATAAGCAATTTTCATGAGGTCTAACTTATAAAAAAATTCGGGCGCAAAATTAGTAAAAATATTTGGAAGGTGTCCTGTCCGAGACCCCGTATCAAGCAACTTAAATCCATTTCTTTTTATCCTTTAACTTTTAATTATCTGTGATCCACTCTTTTTGCGATAAAATTGCCGGCAACCTGCACGGCAAACACCAGCGCGACCAACAACGCCAGCACGATGTTCATGGTGACCATGTCATAACCCACATAGCCGTACTGGTAGCCTATCTGCCCCAGCCCTCCGGCGCCTACCGCTCCACCCATGGTGGAGTAGCCGATCAGGGTGATGAGCGTGATGGTGGCGGAGTTGACCAGCGAAGGCAGCGCTTCGGGAAGCAGCGTCTTGCAGACAATCTGGAAAGGCGTTGCGCCCATAGCCCGAGATGCCTCCACCAGTCCGTAAGGCACTTCCAGAAAACTGTTTTCCGCCATGCGCGCAATGAACGGCGCCGCCCCTACGCTCAACGGCACCAGCGCCGCCGCTACCCCAATGGAGGTGCCTACCACAAGCCGCGTAAAAGGGATCATCCATACGATCAGGATGATGAAGGGTATCGCCCTGAACAGGTTGATCACCACAGAGAGGATGCTGTTGATGATGCGGTTTTCCATGATCTGTCCCGCACGGGTGATGAAAAGCAGCACGCCCAGCGGCAGTCCCAGCACAAAACCGAAAAAACCCGACGCAAAGGTCATCACCAGCGTTTCCCATGTCCCCCATAACAACAATTCTGCCATATTCATTATTCATTATTCATTATTCATTGTATAACGTTCGACTGCCTGTCCTTTGCTCAGGACAAGCACGTCGGTGCAGATGTTGTTCACCACGTTCATTTCGTGCGTGATCAACAGGATAGTGATGTTCATCTGCGTGTTGATTTCTTTCAGCAGCGAGAGGATGGTGGCAGTAGTGGCGGGATCCAGGGCGCTGGTAGCTTCGTCGCACAGGAGTATTTTCGGGTTGTTGGCCAGCGCTCGCGCGATAGCCACCCGTTGCTTCTGCCCGCCCGACAGTTTGGCAGGATAATCGTCCACCTTGTCCTCCAGCCCGACGAGTTGCAGGAGTTGGCACACCCGCTGCCTGATTTCCGCTCGCGGTGTCCGGCGCAGTTCGAGCGGGAAAGCCACGTTACCCGCCACAGTACGCGAGGCCAGCAGGTTGAAGTGCTGGAATATCATTCCGATGCGGCGGCGCATCCTGAGCAAGTCCGCCGGCGGCAGGCGCATCAAGTCCTGCCCGTCCACGATGACTTCGCCGGCGGTGGGGCGTTCCAGCAGGTTGACGCAACGGATAAGGGTGCTTTTACCTGCGCCCGATTCGCCGATTACTCCCGTGATGCCGCCCTTGTGTATGGTGAGAGAAACGTCCGACAGGGCGCGGGTCACCTTGCCTTTGTGTTTAAATTCTTTGGTGATGTGCCGTAACTCTATCATAACGGGTATATAAGCGTTACCGCCTGTTCCAGAAAGCGGGCGTCGGTATCGTCGAAAGCGTTGATCCGGTCGCTGTCGATGTCCAGCACGCCCACGACGTTCCCTCCGGCGAACAAGGGAACGACAATTTCGGATTTCGATTCGCTGCTACAGGCAATATGGCCGGCAAACTGCTTCACGTCCGGTACAACGACGGTGCGCCTTTCTTTCCATGCCGTACCGCAGACCCCTTTTCCGAAAGGGATACGAAGGCAGGCGTCGGCGCCGACAAAGGGACCCAGCACAAGGTTGCTGCCCTGCACCAGATAAAAGCCCGTCCATAAAAAGCCGAACAATTCTTGCAGCAAGACGGCAGTGTCGGTCAGGACGGCGGTCAAGTCGCGTCCGGCGGGCGGCAGTTCCTCCATTTGACGGAGTAACAGCCGATATTGTGTTTCCTTGTCTTTCATGAATACTTGTTGAAAATGTTACAAAAATAAGGAATGAAAAACCATCCGGCAATAGCACAAAGATGGTATTTTAATGGGGCAAAGATAAAAACATTGCGTATCAGGATGGCAAACCTTTTTTTTGCAGGAAATTGCAATCGCAGGTGGAAAAAGACTGTCCAAAATACGTTTGTCTTTTCATTTTATGTCTGTCTCCCGTTTTTTCCATATATTTGCAGGTGGAAATATTTTAGCGTTTCGGATGATACAGGATATTGCAGTATATGTCATTATTGCGGCAGCGGTGCTGTTTCCGGTTTACCGGCGGTATCGCCGGCGGTCGGAACGAAAGCGGCCTTTGAATCCCTGTGAGGGCTGTCCGGGGTGTGAATTTTATTCCAAATCGAAAGGAATTTCCGGTGGCTTTGATTCTAAACGGAAAGATTTGCGATGAAAAGGGGACAGGCCATACCGCGCAATAGCGTCCCGGTGTTCTTTTGAGGGATACCCCTTGTTTTTGTTCCAACCATATTGCGGATATTCTTCCGACAGGCTGATCATGCAGTCGTCGCGATAAGTCTTTGCCAGCACGGAAGCCGCCGCAATAGCGTAATATTCGGCGTCTCCCTTCACTATACATTTGTGACGGATGCCCGGATAGGGGATAAAGCGGTTTCCGTCGATAAGCAGCCATTCGGGGCGTTGTTGCAAGCGATCGATGGCGCGGTGCATGGCAAAAATGGATGCTCTCAAAATGTTCAGCCTGTCAATTTCCTGATGGCTGCACGAAGCGACTGCCCAAGCTATTGCTGTAGCCTCTATTTCTTCGCGCAGAAGATAGCGTTGCGATGCGGTCAGTTGCTTTGAGTCGGTGAGAATGTTGTGCGTAAAATCTTTGGGAAGTATCACGGCTGCCGCAAAGACAGGCCCCGCCAAACATCCACGTCCCGCTTCGTCGCATCCCGCTTCGATCCATTTTTCCTGAAAGAACGGTTTCATTTTTCATGCAGTTAAGTCCACGATTTGATCGTCCAGCAAGGTTATTTTTTCACCTGCGGACGCGGTTACCAGAAAGGTATTTTCGATACCGACCGCCCCTACTCCGGCAATCACGAATTTAGGTTCGACGGCAATCATCATGTCCTTTTCGAGCAGCGTCTGCGAACGGGCGCCCAATATAGGCCATTCGTTGATCTCGATGCCTACTCCGTGTCCGACAAATTTTGCCTGCTGGCTGATGCCCATAAAGCAGTCTTTTAATCCGTTGCGGGCGGCGATATCCAGTGCATTTTGCCAGATGTCTTCGCAAACTGTACCCGGCACCGCCATGCGCGCCGCCGCCTCCTGTATCTCCAATGCTGTTTGATGGGCGAAACAGGCGTGTTCCGGCAGTTGCCCGACGGAAAAAGTCCTTGTCATATCGGTCATGTAGCCGGTAAAATTACCGCCCATGTCCACCATTACGGCCATTCCTTCACGCAATACGGTATTGTCTGCGCCCACCGGAAGGGATGGATGCCGACCTCTTCCGCCCAGCGCGAAATCGTAGGGAGAAGGTGCGGCAGCATTGTCGCCGGCCAGCAGGCTGCCGACAAAGATTTCCATGCTTTGCCCGAAAACCCTGAAAATGCCGTAACTTCCCGCCAGCCGCATCGCGCGTTCAATCTCAATGGACAATTCCACATCCGTCATGCCGCGACGGAACAGTTGGGGAATTTTGCGATATACGCCGGAATGGAGGATGCCGGACTGTCGGAACAGGGAAATCTCGAAATCCGTTTTTATGCTTCGCGCTTTGCGGATGGCCGGCGTGCCGTTGATGACGGTGGAACCGGAAAAAACGGCTTCGTAACGCAGCCATTCGCTGTGAGGGATGACGTCGCCCTCCAGCATGATGCTTTTCGGACGCGCTATACCCCGTTGATCAAGTATTCCGGTGATTTCTTCCGGTTTGCGCACGTAGATGACGCGATCGCCGGTCAGTCCCACCGGACGCCGGACGAAAAGCAAGTGTTCCTGTTGACGGGGAATGTACAGGTAGCCTGCCAGCACTTGTCCGGTAGTGTATAAAAGATTGACATTGGTGGTGATAAGGCAGGCATCGGCGCCGGCGGCGCACATTTCCCTACGTATTTTGTCAATGCGGATTTGATATTCGGTCATAATGATATTGATGATTCGGTAGCGGTGATCCATCCGTCATCGGTGATGGTGATTTTCGCTTCCGGAAAATCCTGACGGGTCAGGGTTTGTATTTTAGCAATCACCCGACGGTCGGGGTCATAGCGCGGCGTGCGGTCGTCTGCCGGCTGCCATACGGGGATGATGCAGGCGCGGCGGAAAGCGCCCTGCCGGTCGGTGTAAATACGGAAAATCGGCGCCCATCCGTTCACTCCCGACACATTGACGCGGCTGTAGGTGCTGAAATTGCCCATGCTGTAGGCAATAAAGCGGTTTTTGTACACTTCTACGGCTCTCGTCACGTGGGGGCCGTGTCCCAGCAGGATGTCCGCGCCCGCGTCGATCATCCGGCGGGCAAACGCACAGACGTTGCCTCGGTTCTCGCCCAGAAACATTTCTATCTTTCTCGTAACATGCTGATGATCTTTTCCCTCTGCCCCTGCATGAAAGGATACGATCACAATATCGCAACTGTCGTTTAACGCTTTGACTATTTTTTCCGCCGCCGCTGTGTCGTTTATATTGACGGTGCCTTCGTTGGGGGCAAAAGCGCAAAAGCCGTAACGGATACCGTTTTTCTCAAAAACGGAAACGGGACAGCTCAACAGTCCGGCATAACGGATGCCGTGGGATGTTAATGCCTGTACTGTCGTCGCCCTTCCGGTTGCCCCGAAGTCGCCCATGTGGTTATTGGCAAGGCTCAGGATATCAAATCCCGCTTCTTTCAGGCATGTGGCAAAAGATACCGGCATTCCGAAAATATAACACCACTCGGTATTCCTGCATTTTTTTGCTCCTTCCGGCGATTCGATCAAAGCGCCTTCCAGATTGCCAAAAAGGATGTCGGCGCCTTCAAAATAGGGCTTCACCATGGCGAACGAGCGGCTGCAATCGTTGCCGGGCGGGAGGTACTGGCCGTCGGGGTACATGGTGCCCATCATGATGTCGCCCACAGCCACAACAAGGGCAGTATCTTTTGCTTCCGGACAGGGAAACTCTTCGCTCGGCGGACTTGCACAGGCAAGGTACGCTGCGAGCAAAAGCAAAAACGCCATGCTGTGTTTCAGCTGAAATAGAATAGAGGTCATCGATTGAAAAAATACAAAAATAGGAAAAACTTCGTGTCGGCAGTTAAAAAAAATCGCCAAGAATTACGAATTAAGAATGAAGAATTTATCTACGCAAAGAGAAAATGTATCTGCGCACGTGCGCAATCGCCCTCTCCGGCATCCCGTCGGGGATGCATCCCTACGGGATGCCGACCATCACCGGAATATTTTCTTTTCTACCGAGCGATTCATTCCTACGGAATGAGCAACCTTCATCTAAATTACGAATTACGAATTACGAATTACGAATTACGAATTACGAATTACGAAGGAATAATTTATCTTCACAAAGAGAAAATTTATCTGCGCAAAGAGAAAATTTATCTGCACAAAGAGAAAATTTATCTGCACAAAGAGAAAATTTATCTGCGCAAAGAGAAAATTTATTTAGGCAAAGAGAAAATTTATTTACGCAAAGAGAAAATTTTGTTCCGCACGTGTGCCATCGCCCTTCCCTGCATCCTGCCACATTCCTGCCCTTGCCGCGGCAGAAATCAAAAAACCGCTGACAGGACATTCCACATTCGTAATTCGTAATTCGTAATTCGTAATTCGTAATTCGTAATTCGTAATTGTTAATTGTTAATTATTAATTATTAATTAGGGAAAAGATGATTATCTTTGTCGCAAAATAATGATAAAATGGATATTGCTTTTCAACGTTTTCGGCCATACCGGGTTTCGCAGGAGGTGCGCGACCGGTATGCCGACGTGCATCTGTCGCCGTCGGATTTCATTTATCCGTATTTTGTGACGGAAGGAAGTCGCGTGAGGGAAGCCATTCCGACGATGGAAGGTATTTTTCGTTTGTCGGTTGATTACCTGATGGACGACATAGCCGAACTTTCGGCGTTGGGGATTGACAAGTTGCTGCTTTTCGGCGTTGTTCCCGACCATCGGAAAGACGAGAGCGGCAGCGCGGGCGTTTCGTCCGACAGCATCATCTGCCGGGCGGTGCGGGCTGTGAAGGAGCGTTTTCCTTCGATGGTTGTTTTCACGGATGTTTGCCTTTGCGAATACACTTCCCACGGTCATTGCGGCCTGATACGCGACAGCGATGTGGACAATGACGCCACGCTGCCGCTGCTTGCGGAGATGGCGTACCAACATGCCGTTGCCGGCGCCGACTTTGTAGCGCCTTCCGCCATGATGGACGGACAGGTAGCCGCCATCCGCCAGCGTTTGAACGCTCACCACCTCCCGACAAAAATATTGTCCTATTCGGCCAAATACGCTTCGTCTTTTTACGGTCCTTTTCGGGATGCGGCCGGCTCGGCGCCGTCCTTCGGCAACCGCAAGAGCTACCAGATGGATTATCGCACCGGGGAACAGGGTTTGGAGGAGATCGCCGCCGACATTGCCGAAGGAGCGGACTGGATCATGGTAAAACCTGCCATGGCGTATCTCGACATGGTGCAGCGGGCATCCCTGCTTTTTCCCGGCCACCCGCTGGTTAGCTATCAGGTGTCGGGCGAATACGCGATGCTAAAACAGGGTGCAAAGTCCGGTTTCTTCGACGAACGGCAAGTCTTTGCCGAGAGCCTCACTGCGATCAAGCGGGCAGGGGCAAATTACATTATCAGCTATTATGCCAAACAATGGACGTGACATGTTTCTGCCTGTCTGCCTTAATATCACGGACAAGCCTGTTGTGCTGATAGGCGGCGGCAGGACTGCCTATCACAAGGCCACCGTTCTGTGCCGCTTCACGCAAAAGGCAACGGTGATATCGCCTGTTTTTCATGAGGGTTTCGAGCAACTGCCTTTCCGGCTGGTACGGAAAAGCTACGAAAGATCCGATCTGGAAGGGGCTTTTCTGGTGTATATCTGTACGGAGCAGCCCGAATTGAATGTTGCCATCAAAGCCGACTGCGCAGCGCTCGGTATTCTGGCCAATGTATGCGACCACCCCTCGCTTTGCGATTTTGTGTCACCTGCCATCTACAAGGAAGGGAATGTTGCGATAGCGGTATCGTCCAACGCAACAGATGTGCGGCAGTCCATAGCGTTGCGCAACCGGATTCGGGCATTGGTCGAGCAGGGCCTCCTGCTCATACGATCATCTTCTCGATAGGGATCACCAAAATGCCTTCCGCGCCGAGTGTTTTAAGTTTTCCGATGATTTCCCAGAAGTGCTTTTCTTCGATGACGGAGTGGAGCGAGCTCCATCCATCCTGCGCCAGAGGCAGCACCGACGGGCTTTTCATTCCGGGTAGCAGTTGAATAATGTCGGCGATTTTGTTGTTGGGAGCATTCAGCAGGATGTATTTTTTTCCGGCAGCTGTTTGCACTGCGTTGATGCGAAAAATCAGATCGTTGAGGATGTCCGTTTTCGTTGCGGACAGATTCGGATGACCGATCAGCAAGGCTTCCGAAGGCATCACCGTTTCCACTTCCTTCAGGTGATTGCCGGTGAGCGTACCGCCCGAACTTACAATGTCGAAGATGGCGTCGGCAAGCCCGATGCCGGGCGCAATTTCTACCGAACCGGAGATGACGTGCAGGTGTGCGCTGATGTTCCTGGCAAGGAGAAAATCCTGCAATATGACGGGATACGAGGTGGCAATCACTTTCCCGTTGAACCATTCCAGTCCGGTGTAGCACTCGTCCTTGGGGATGGCCAGGGATAGCCGGCATTTGCTGAATCCCAGCTTTTTTACCACCGTTACGTTTTTTTTGCGTTCCCTATATTCGTTTTCACCTACGACGCCCGCATCGGCAGCGCCGTCGGCAACAGCCTGCGGAATATCGTCGTCGCGCAGGAACAATACTTCCACCGGGAAATCCTTCGCCTGCACCAGCAGCGTGCGTTTTCCCATCTCCAGCCGGATGCCCGCTTCCGCAAACAACTGCATGGTTTCTTCGTATAGACGGCCTTTCGCCTGAACGGCAATTCTTAACATATCATTCATTTTTGGGGGCAAACTTAGGTCAAAATATTCGAATATGCAAGTGGGGGAAGAAAAAAGGCGCTTATCGGCGTTCGACCGCATCAGGTGTTTTTTTGCAGCATCACGATGTTTTCCACATGATGCGTGTGCGGAAACATATCAACGGGCTGCACCGCGCCGACGGTGTAATGTTCCTGCAAAAGCGACAAGTCTCTTGCCTGCGAGGCGGGGTTACAGCTGACATAGACGATTCGTTGCGGGCGGGCAAACAGCAAGGCCTCTATCACTTTCGGATGGACTCCGGCGCGCGGCGGGTCGAGGATCACCGTGTCGGGAGTTCCGTGTTGCCGGATGAAGTCCGGATGAAAGACATCTTTCATGTCGCCGGCAAAGAAGCAGGTATTGTCGATACCGTTGAGGAGCGAGTTTTGTTTTGCGTCTTCAACGGCTTCAGGAACGGATTCCACGCCAACGACTTTTCCGGCTTGAGCCGCCACGAAATTGGCGATAGTCCCCGTGCCGGTATAGAGGTCATAAACGGTTTCCGTGCCGGTCAGTCCGGCCAGTTCGCGTACTGTCCGGTACAGGCGGTAGGCCTGTTGCGAATTGGTCTGGTAGAAGGATTTCGGACTGATCCTGAATTTCAGTCCTTCCATTTCTTCCGTGATATATTTTCTTCCCTTGTACAGGTGCGCCTCCAGGTCGGCGAAGCTGTCGTTCGGTTTGGGATTGATGACGTACATCAGTGAAGTGATTTCGGGAAAAGCCTTTTGGATGAAGTCCAGCAATTTTTCACGCAAGGCGGTATTTTCATAGTGAAAGATTACGATTACCATGATTTCTCCAACGGAGGAATTGCGGATTACCAAAGTTCGCAGGAATCCTTCGTGGGTTCGCAGATGAAAATACGGCATTCCCTCTTTCATGGAAAATTCTCTGACCGCCGTCCGGATGGCATTCGAAGGATCCGCTTGCAGGAAGCATTGCCGGATGTTTAGTATTTTGTCGAATTTCGACGGAATGTGAAATCCGAGCGCATGGCGGCTGGCCGGCTCGCCGCCCGCTCTGATTTCTTCTTCGGTCAGCCACCGGTCGGAAGAAAAGCTAAATTCGAGCTTGTTGCGGTAATAATAGATGGCATCAGCGGGTATGATGGGACGTATTTCTGGGATTTCCAGCTTTCCGATGCGTGTCAGGCAATCCGACACGTTTTTTTGTTTGTAGAACAGTTGTCGTTCGTAGGAGAAATGTTGCCATTTGCAGCCTCCGCATACGGAAAATTCGCAACACACAGGCGCTACCCGCCATTCGGAATATTTTTCGAACCGGACGACCAGCCCTTCCGCATAGTTTTTTCGTTTTCTGACGATCCGGATGTCCGCGATGTCTCCCGGAACGGCATGGGGTACGAATATTACGCCTTCGGGCGATTTTCCTACCGCCCTGCCGTCGTCGGCAATATCGACAACCGGCACGTTGGCGATCACTGGCTGTGGCTTGTTTTTTCCGGACATCTTTTTTTATCCGGTCATAATGCTTTCCGCAGACGAGCGACGGGAATGTTCAACTGTTCGCGGTATTTGGCTATCGTGCGGCGTGCAATCGGGTAGCCTTTTTCCTGCAGGATGAATGACAGTTCTTCGTCGGTGAGGGGTTTGCGTTTCGACTCGGCATTGATGTTGTCCTGCAATATTTTTTTGATTTCCCGCGTGGATACTTCTTCTCCCGATTCGGTTTGCAGTCCTTCGGAGAAGAAGAATTTCAGTGGAAAGATGCCGAAAGGCGTTTGCACGTATTTGCTGTTGGCGACCCGCGACACCGTTGAGATGTCCAACGCGGTCAAGTCTGCTACGTCTTTCAGAATCATTGGGTTCAGGCGGGCTTCGTCGCCGCCGCTGAGGAAGTAATTTTTTTGCAGGCTGATGATGGCTTCCATTGTTTGTATCAGTGTGGTTTGGCGCTGTTTGATGGCGTCAATGAACCAGCGGGCGGAGTCTAATTTTTGTTTTACGAAAGCGACGGCTTCGCGGTTGTTGCGTTTTTTTTTGTTTTTGCCGTAGAAGCTGAGCATGTCGGTGTACATGCGGCTCACTTTCAGTTCGGGGACATTGCGTGAATTGAGCGTCAGGAACAATACGCCTTCTTTGTTTTCGAGGATAAAGTCGGGGAAGATGTGTTCCGCCACTTTGTCGGACTGGAACGAGCCGCCCGGTTTGGGATTGAGTTTGAGTACTTCGGCAATGGCATTTTTCAGTTCTTTTTCCGTAATGCCCAGCCGGCTCATGATCTTATCGTAATGTTTTTTGGTAAATTCGGCGAAAAACAGGGTCAGTATCTGTTTGGCGCGTTCGATTTCTGGGGTTTCCGGTTTTTGGGTCAGCTGAATTACCAGACATTCCTGCAGGTTTCTTGCCGCGACGCCGGAAGGTTCAAATTCCTGGATGATTTTCACTGCCTTTTCCAGTTCTTCTTTGTCGGTTTCGACGCCGAGCGAGAAGGCCATGTCGTCTGCGATAGCATCCAACGATCTGCGCAGATAGCCGTCGTCGTCGATATTGCCGATGAGGTATTCGGTCAGCGCCTTTTCTCGTGCGGTCATGCTCCGCAAGCCGAGTTGCGAAACCAGGTGATCGTGAAAACTGGTGCCTACGGAAAAAGGTATCTCTGCTTTTTGTGTGTCCTGGTTGTAATTTTTGGAGGTAAGTTTGTACAATGGGGTTTCGTCGCGCAGGTATTCATCAATAGACACGTCTTTGTCGTTTTCTTCGGTCTGAGCCAGGTTGTCATCGCCTTCCTCGGCGGCTTCCCGGCCTTCCTCCAGTGCGGGGTTTTCTACCAGTTCCTCTTTAATGCGTTCCTCTAATTGCATGGTGGGAATTTCCAACAGTTTTATCATTTGTATTTGTTGGGGGGATAATTTTTGAATCAGTTTTTGTTGAAGACGCTGATGTAACATGGGAATTTGTTTTTGGATGATTTAAAATTCTGCATTTTTGGGTGTTCTTGGAAAAGGTATGACGTCCCTGATATTGGCCATACCTGTCACGAAGAGCAGCAGGCGTTCGAAGCCCAATCCGAATCCGCTGTGTGGCGCTGTGCCGAATTTTCGTGTTTCGAGGTACCACCACATGTCTTTTTCGGAAAGGTTTAGTTCCTTCATGCGGGTTTTCAGTTTGTCATAATCGTCTTCGCGTTGCGACCCTCCGATGATTTCTCCTATTTTCGGGAAAAGTACGTCCATGGCACGCACGGTTTTCCCGTCGTCGTTCTGTTTCATATAGAACGCTTTGATTTCGCGCGGGTAGTCCGTCAGGATGACAGGTCTTTTGAAATGTTTTTCCACTAAGTAACGTTCGTGCTCCGATTGCAGGTCAACGCCCCATCCGACCGGAAACTCGAAAGGCTGCCCCGACTGTTCGAGGATTTTTATGCCTTCCGTGTAGGCGAGTCTCACAAAATCGTTTTCTGTTATTGATTTCAATCTTTCTATCAGTTCCTTGTCGTACATATCGGCTAAAAATTCCAGGTCGCTGCTGCAATTTTCGAGCGCATAGCGAATCAGGTATTTGAGAAAATCCTCCGCCGTATCCATATTGTCGGCAATTTCGTAAAAGGCCATTTCGGGTTCTATCATCCAAAATTCGGAGAGATGTCGCGGTGTATTGGAGTTTTCGGCACGGAAGGTGGGGCCGAAGGTATAGATTTTGCCCAGCGCCATGGCGCCGAGTTCTCCTTCCAGTTGTCCCGAAACGGTAAGATTGGCCGATCGTCCGAAGAAATCCTGCGTGTAATCCGGCTTACCGGCGGCATTGAGCGGTATCCGGTCAAGCTCAAAGGCGGTAACATGGAACATCGCGCCTGCTCCTTCGGCGTCGGAACCGGTGATAATGGGCGTATGCAGATAGAAGAAGCCGTGATCGTTGAAATATTTGTGAATCGCAAAAGCCATGGCATGTCGAATCCGGAACACGGCGCCAAACGTATTGGTACGCGGACGGAGATGGGCTATCTCGCGAAGAAACTCAAGGGTATGTCCTTTCTTCTGCAAAGGATAACTGCCGGGATCAGCGGCGCCGTACAAGACTATCGAGGCGGCCTGCACCTCAACGTTCTGTCCCTGTCCGTCCGATTTTACCAGCTTTCCGGCAACGGCGATACAGGAACCGGTGGTGATTTGCTTCAATTCCTTATCTAACTTTACGGCATCCACAACTATTTGCAGGCTGTGAATGACCGATCCGTCATTGACCGCCAGAAAGGCGATATTTTTGTTGCCGCGTTTCGTCCGCACCCATCCTTTTACCACTACGTCGCTTCCTACTATCGCTTCCGCACCCAGAAGATCCTTTATCCTATACCTTTCACGTTCTTTCATTTTCTGTTTTTCATGTAAACAATTCAAGTTACAAAAGTATGATTTTTACGATACAATCCATGCTCAACCGGAGATTTTTTTTTTCATCTCAAATTTTTATCAAAAAAAAATCTCAAAAAGAACACCAAATCATAATAATGTTGTATCTTTGCCGAATTGTTGAGAATATTTAGATTCTTAGTTTTCGTTGATACTACTGTATTCTTCACTGTTTTCAACTAAATGAGTTAGTTTTTTTTATTTATTTTATCTATTTTATCTATTTTTTAATGAATATTTATATTTCAAATTTGAATTTCAAGGTTGAAGACAATGATTTGAGACAGTTGTTCGAAGAATATGGAGAAGTTTCTTCAGCTAAAGTGATTACCGATAAATATACCGGTAGGTCAAGAGGTTTCGGTTTTGTTGAAATGCCCGATGACGAGGCGTCTCTCAAAGCCATTTCCGAGCTCAATCAGTATGAACACGAAGGCAAAGTGCTTACGGTAAACGAAGCACGTCCTCGTGAGGATCGTCCGCGGAACAGCGGTTCCGGCCGTAGCGGAGGATTTCGCAACCAGGGAGGCGGTTATGGCCGTGGCGACCGACAAAGCAAACGCTGGTAAGCCGAATGAAAAAAAAGCTGTCCCGTCGGGACAGCTTTTTTTGTGTCGGTACGTAAAGTCCCGCAGGGACTTTACGCTGATGTGATTGCTCGTCCGTAAGCTAAAGCATACGGTTAATAAAGTATCGTCCCTGCGGGACTTTGCGGGGATGTGATGTACCATCCGTAAGCTAAAGCATACGGTTAATAAAGTGTTGTCCCTGCGGGACAACGCTTACTCTGCGCCGCCCAGCGCGGCTATTTCCGCATCCGAAAGTACGCGATCCCAAATGGCGATGGTGGAGATGCTCAGTTCATTGTCATAGCCCCCCCATCCGTCGGTGAGGAAACGGATCGTGGACGCCAGTTCTTTCGTCTCATGGCTGCCGTTATATACATATATATAACTATGAAAATGGGCGCCGTCGAGGTATAAATGGATGTCCTCGTCCTTATTTTTGTCATAGACGACCACCAGCCTGTACCAGGTATCCGTTGCTACAGGAAGGCTGTAAGAACCGTGTCCAAGGGACCCGTAGTAATCAACATACACTTCCCCTTCATCACAATCGCCGGGCTGTGCCTGATAGAATACACACCATGGCCCGATAACAGGGAGGGAGAAGTCGAACAGCATGGTGTATGTCGTCACATAACTGCCGGGAGAGGGCGTTATGCCGTGCGTACACTCGAAATAGCTGGACTCGCCCACGCGGACTTTTCCGCCTTCGAGAGGAGTGATTTCGCCGTAATCCACTACAGGCGTCAAGGCCGGCCCTATGGAAGACTTGCCGAGGTTGGCCGCATCGCTGAAACGCCACAGGCCTTTGGCGGAAACGAGTACTTCAAACGGATCGGGGTCTTCGTTTACCGTGACGGTGATGAAAGCTTGTTTGAGGGGATCGGCTTGGGAAGTGGCCGTAATCGTTGTATTGCCGACAGCAACGCCGGTAATAACGCCGTCGATGACGGTGGCCACCGCATCATTACCGCTTGACCAAATGACATCGCGGTTAGTAGCGTCGGGAGGCATTACGGTAACATTGGCCGTATAAGTGGCGTTCAGCAACAGCGGTACTTCCGTTTCCGCAAACGAAAGGCTTTCTACAGGGATGTTCCTGAGCGTAACCGTGACGTCCAGCGTAGCGATTTTGCCTACATCCGAAGCGGCGCAGATGGTGATCGTCGTCGTTCCACGCTGAAGGGGCGTAATCAGGCCGCTTTCCGAAACCGTTGCTATTTCCGAAGCGCTGTTTTTCCACAGTATTTCCTGGTTGGTGGCATCGGCGGGCAGTATTTGCGGAGTCAACTGCACATTCCCTTCGCCAAGATACACCGTGAGGGGCGATGCCGTTGCGCCGAAAGATATTTCCTCGACAGGAATGGCGGCGGCCACTATTGTTACGGCGATTTCGACCTTTATGGAGGCGTCTTCAACGGAATTGACCGTGACGGTGGTCACCCCGGGCGCTACTCCCATGATAATGCCGTTGGCTACTTCGGCGATTTCGGGATCGGCGCTTTTCCAGTAAATCATCTGGTTGGCTCCCTGCGGGGTTATTTCGGCCTGAATAGCCCTGATGCCGCCTACAGGTACGGTTACGGCGACAGGCGACGCCGTAAGTTTTCCCACTTCGACGTTCTGGACGCCGTCCTCGCGCGTAAAGGATTCGTCGCTGTTACATGCCGGCAACACGGTAACACAGAGCATCACGCCGGCCATCATCGTTGTCATTGAAAATGTTTTCATGAATTATTGATTTTATATGATTGATTATTGAACAATTTTAGGCGCATTCACATTGGCTATTTTTTCCGTAACGGTGAATATGTCGCCGTTGTCGTCGGTGTAGCGGTAGTGCAGTTCGTAGGATTGCTGCACTTCGTCGTAGAAATTGCCGCCCAGATCCGCTATTTTGGCATTGCTCCAAGGGGCAATAGCCACCTTTCCGTCTTCCGCTATGGTCAGCAGCATGAAATGGCTGTCCAGGTACTGTTGTTCTTCCGCCTCCAAATTATGAATGGGCAACCGCACCTGATTGACCGATATGGCTTTCAGGACGGGTTGCACCGGTCTCACTGCCGACGGATCGGCGGAAGTGCCTACAAAATCGCCGGAATACTTGTTGATCATTTTGACTTCATATACCAGCGACCGCGCTTCGGGCGACAAGTCGTAGTTGCGGCTGTTGGATACAATGGTAACGGGGAGCGTGTAAGCGACGTCGCTGTTAAGTCCTTCCGGATAAAAGGGGACTTCGAGCAGCGCATACTGCTGTCCTGCGGGAATGGTGACCTGCGCTTCCGCCGGAAAAGTATAACTGCCGTTGGGCAGGATCTCCCTGTCAACGTAAGCCTCGTTTTCCAAAAGTCCTCGCGCATTGAGCGAGTCCAGCGCGTGACCGTCTATCTGCAACAGCACGCTGACGCTTGCCGTGATCGGCTCGGAGGAGGCGCAATAAACGGAAAATACCAGCTTGTCGTTTTCCGTGCCATACCGGTGTTCCTTAGTGTACAGCAAATTCTGCCCATGCACCAGATAAATCGTTTTTTTATACTGTTCACCGAAATCCACATCGCTATTACACGATGGGAACAGTCCCGCAACGCCGCACAAGACGACAACGTTGCGGATTTTTTTAGCGAAGAATAACCTCTTTTTCATTTTATTGTCATTTTTATCAGTATTCATATTCATTTAATATCCGGGTAACTGGTCTAAATTTCGATTCTTGTCCACTTCGGTTTTTGGGATCGGGAAGAAGGTTTGCCGCATGGTAAACACTTTGTAGGTGTAATTCCGCTCCGTCACCCGGCTAATGGAGTAGAAATTGTCCCCGGCGGCTTCCGTTGCATTGACGTTGCAGCCCATCACCGGCGCGTTTTCATAGATAATGGCCTTTTTGTTCCTGCGCAGGTCGAAGTAGCGGTGGCCTTCCCACGCAAACTCTATTTGCCGTTCGCGGAGAATCAGTTCTCTCATTTTTTCCACATTGGCTACGTCGGCATCGGTGATACCGGGAAGTCCCGCACGGTAGCGCACCAGATTAAAGCAACGCTTCATTTCCACAGGATCCCGGAACACCGTTACTCCTTCAATTTCAAAAGTTTCGTTGCCAAGTTCGTTCATGGCTTCCACATAGTTCAGATAGATTTCGGCCATGCGGTAAACAAGCGCATATTTGGGTGTTTGGCGCGCTCCGCTGAACCACGAGTCTTCGTAACTGATGAACTTGCGGCACAGGTATCCCGTCATGGGATAGTCTTCCGGTTCGCAGGAAGCAATGGATTGCGCCCATTCCTTGCCGCTTTGGGAATTACTGTAGAATTTGGCGACACGTCCGTCCCGGGGGTTGATCTGGTTGGCCGGCGAAGTAGTGGACGAAAAGAGGGAATTGTTGTAGGTGACGGAAGCATAGAACCTCATTTCCCGATTGACATACCATTTGTAGGTGTTGTTCAGGATGGTGAAGCCGTCCATGTTGGGCTGCCCGGAGAAGGTGGAATCTCGGTTGGTGTAGCCTGTTTCGTAGGCGTAGGGATATTCGGCGTCGGTGATGCTGCGTCCGTCGGCCATATAGTAGGCGTCCACCAGCGCCTGCGTCAGGGAGAAATCGCCCCAGCCGTTAATCACACGCGGAGCGGTGTAACGGGCGGCGTCGTTCATCCGGGTAACCTGCCTGCTGAACAGACATTCTTTGTTGGTGGACACCTGCTGGGTGACGCCGGTGAACATGTCGGAATAGGAATGATAGGGATCAATACCGCCCACTCCGTCGGGAAAGTTGGCTTGTTCCGCTTCAGGCACGGGGAATCTGGGCGTATTGGCCATTTTGGTTACCGTGTGCAGGTCGTTGGGTTTTTCCGTCACCAACTGCTTGGCGACAGCGGCCGCTATTGCCCATTTTTCAATTTTCTTTTCCGGATTCAGATAGGGTCCGGTTTCGTTTCCGAAACCGGCAAATTCATTGTTATCGCCGTTGAACAGGGGGCTGGCGGTGTAGAGCGTCAAGCGGGAGAGGACGGCCAGCGCCGAAATTTTCAACGGTTTGCCTACTTCCAAATCGTTCATGTAGGAGGGTGGCAGCAGGCGGATGGCTTCCTTCAGAAGGCCGGACACATAATCGCTGCATTCGTCCCACGTGCTTCGTCCCAGCAGCAACTCGTCCAGCGGCGTATCAAAATTCACCGGTTCGTCCGGAACGATTGGCACAGGCCCCCATTCCTTCATCAACTCAAAGTAGAGCATGGCTTTCACGAACAGCGCCTCGCCCGTCCACTGCGATCTTTCCATGTCTGTTGCTTCCTCACATTCCTGTATTCGCCGAATGAAGGTAGTGGCTTTCCGGATGCCTTCATAAAATTCCGTCCAGCGGTTGAAAGTGTAGATATTATCCGACAGTATCCGGTTGTTGGCAAAATAATTATAGCTGTGAGAGCTGCTATTATACGTAAACAGCGCTTCGTCCGTAATCGCCACCCAAGGTTGGGCGCGTCCCTGATTGGCAATTTGAGAACCGTCGTCTATCAGGTAACTGTAAATATTGAACAGGTAGCGCTGCGCATACGCTCTTTTGGCAAAAACAGTGTCGAGCGTAAACAGGTCTGTAATGTAAGGATCAATGTCCAGAAAGTGACAGGAAGGAGAAAGCACAAGGGTTCCCGTCAGGGAAAATGCCATCAGGGGCATCATGATTTTTCGGGTGATATATTTTTTCGGTGTCATGATATTTTTTCTTTAAATGAGATATGATTTAGAATGAAAATTGAATTACAAAGGAACAGGAACGGGTGAGCGGATATACCGATCCGTTGCTGCTGGCCTGTTCCGGGTCCCACAGTTTTACTTTGTCCCACACGTAGAGGTTGTCGCCCACTACGGAAAGGCGAAAGTTTTTCATGGCCATTTTGCCCAGCCATCTTTGGGGTAACCTGTATCCTATTTCTACCGTTTTCAGGCGTAGGAAACTTGCATCTGCCAGCCAGAAAGTGGACGCGCGATTGTTATTGGAACTTTCGCCGTAGGTGAGTCGTGGAAACCGCGCATTGGGGTTTTCCGTGGAAGGATCGCCCGAATAGGAAGCCGGTGTCCAGCGGTTTTTTTGGTTGGCGACCATTTCCAATACATTGCCTGTTTTGCCGCCTGCAAAGGGATAATAGCCTATGCCTCCCATGAAATAATCCACTTTACCCGATCCTCGGAAGAAAATATTGAAATCAATGTTTTTCCACATCACGCTTCCTGCAAAGCCATACTGTATTTTGGGGATATTGGAATTGCCTATCGGGACGATGTCGTAACTGTCAATTCGTCCGTCGCCGTTCACGTCCTGGTATTTGATGTCGCCGGGCAGTAGGTCGCCGAACTGGACGGGGCTGTTTTCTACGTCGGACTCGTTTTTAAACAGTCCGAGTGCGATCAGGCCGCGGGTAACGTTGTTGCTGGTGCCTTTTCGCGCGAGATAGGGATAGCGGGGAGGCGTTTCGTCATAATCAATGATTTTATCCCGTGTGAAAGTGAAATTGCCGCGTACTTCTATGTTCCAGTCTCCGAAAGTTTTGGTGTAGGAAGCGGTGCCGTCGGCGCCCCAGCTGCGCATCTTCCCTACGTTGCCCCAGACGTCGGAGGAAACGCCCATTGTTCCGGGCAGGGATTGCCGCACCATGAAAATGTTGTTGCGGTTGTCCAAAAAAGCGTCCACCGTGACATTGACCGATTTCCACATTTGCAGGTCAATGCCCCAGTTTTGCTTTACTGCGCTTTCCCATACCAGCCCGGTGGATCCCAGTACCGCATCCGTGACGCCTGCGCCGCCGCCCGTGCGTCCGTCACCGAAATTGTAACCGCCTGCGGATGTATTCACAGTAGTCAGATAGGGGAAACGGACATCGACGTTGTTTTTCAGTATCTGGTCATTGCCTACCAGCCCGTAGGAATACCTCAGTTTCAACATGTCCAAAAACGGGAACCGGTCTTGCACAAAAGCATAATTGGAAATCACATAACCCAGCGCTACAGAGGGAAAGAATCCGAAACGCTGTCCTTTGGGAAAGTTTTCGGAGCCGTTGTAGCCGAAGTTGCCTTCAATGAAATAAATGTCGCTGTAGGAATAGGTGAATCGTCCTGCAATTCCCTGATTTCTTTTGGGAATGGAATACAGTTCGTCGGTTTGGTCGGTACGTTGGTAGTCTCTTTGCTGGTAGAGGAACAGCGCGCCCACGCGATGCTTTTCTTTGATGATGGTGTTGTAGTCGGCTTTGGCCTCCGCGTAAATCGTTCTGATACCGTAGGAACTGCTTGAATAGCTCATGTTTTGGGCTTCCACTGTTTGGCGGGTAATCAGTTCTCCCGTATTCCAGTCGCGATCGTAGGCTATGTACAGGGCGGGCATCTTGGTACGGCCGGTAAAATGGTCGTTGTAGTTGTCGAAGGAAATGGCTCCGGTGAGTTTCAGTCCCTTCACCAGCATACTCAAATCCTGTTCTACTTTCAGCAGGGATTCGATGGTATTTTCACGGTCGGTATAAAATCCCGTTTCGTTCAACAGCACGGTAGGAGATGCCTCATCGCCCTGACCATAGGAAGGGTTCATTCCGTTGGAATACTTCGTAGGCACCGTAATCGGCGTCAGGTAGGCGCAGGCATTCCAGATGGTCTGCGTGTTGCCTATACCGGGGCGGTTCATGTCCACTATTTTGGCGGAAAGCAGCAGGCTCACCACGGTGGATTTGGTGGCGTTTACGTCGATGTTGCTCCTGAAAGTATATTGATTGCGTCTCACGTTGGAATTGTAATGTTCCATGCCGGTTTGCCTGTAAATGGCATCGTTGGTGCGGTAAAATCCGCTCATATAATAACGCGCCAGTTTTCCGCCTCCGGAGATGTTGAGGTTTCCCTGTACGCCCCAAGTCTGCTTTTTCAGTATTTCGTCCTGCCAGTTGACGTCGGGGTACAGGTCGGGATCCATGTTGTATTTGATGATGTCGAAGATGGCCGGCGCATAGACATATCCGTTGCCTCTTCCGATGCTGGCTTCATTGGCCAGCGAGGCATAGTCGTAGGAGCGGACGTATTTCGGCAGTCGCGGCAGGGTTTCCACCATGGTTTTCACGTCGCCGGAGATCGTCATTTTGCCTTCCTGTCCCCGTTTGGTGTTGATGAGGATGACGCCGTTGCCGCCTCGCGCCCCGTAAATGGCCGTAGCGGTGGCGTCTTTCAGGATGGAGAAACTTTCAATGTCTTCCGGCGACAGTTCGTTCAGGCTGGACGCGCCGCGGTCTATGCCGTCAATGAGTACCAGTGCATTGCTGCCTCCGCCGAAGGTACTGATGCCTCTGATCCAAAATTCGGAAACGTCCTTGCCCGGTTCGCCGCTACGCTGGATGCCGATAAGGCCGGCGACGCGACCGGCAAGGCTATTGCTCACCGAAGTGACGCTCCCCATTTTCAATTCGGCAGGTTTCACCGAAGTGATGGCGCCTACCACGCTCACCCGGCGTTGCGTTCCGTAGCCTACCACTTCCACTTCCTCCAACTGTTGTGCCGTTTCCTCCATCACTATGTTGACGGTTTGATTTTCCGCCGCGCCTACGGTTATTTCCTGCGTGGCGTATCCCACAAAGGAGAACATCAGCGTAGCGCCGGAAGCCGTTCTTATCTCGTACCTGCCTTCCCCGTCGCTGATGGCGCCCCCGGAGGTTGCCCCTTTTACGACGACATTCACTCCCGGAAGCGTTTCGTTGTTCCTGTCTGTGATCACTCCCTTTACCCTGACAGTCGTCTGCGCCGCTGCCGGCAGACATATCAGGCTGCACACGACAGCTATTATCGCTAATTTATACAATTTCATCTTCTTTTTGTTTTTAAATGATTATTGAATGGCTATGCAACGTACTAACTTGTTTCCCTGATCGCCCACGTAAATCAATCCGTCACGGGTAACGCTTACTCCATAAGGATAGTTGAACTGAGCTTCCAGCGGATCGCCGTCCTTGTAGAAGGCCGTTCCTATTGTTCCCGCGATGATGGTGCCGTTGAGTTCGGGGTCCAGTTTCCAGATAACATGGTTGTAGTCGTCGGGGATATACAGGTTTCCCTCTTCATCGAAGTCGGATATCTCAATATAGCCGAAGCGGATGTTCTTCCCGTTGCCTTCCCTTGCCGCTCCGGGGCTCATGCCGGCAATGTGTTCCATCTCATTCATCGTGATCCACGGCGTTGTCCTGCCTTCGGGGATGTAGTAGGGATCCAGCCGGTACACCCTGCTTTCGTCGTAGGTGACGACATACAGTTTTCTGTCTCTTTTATTGAATATCGGATAGTTCCAGGAACCCGGCAGGAGTACTCCGGAGAGGGCTTCCACTTTTTTGGTCGTCTGGTGTATCCTGATTAACTTTTCCCTGGACATCATATAGACATAGGTATCGTCTGCCGCAAGCCCTGCCGTCGGCATATTTCCCGCAACGTAATTGCCGTCTTCGCCAATCTGGTCGTAATAGATTTCGCGCTGTACCCAGTTGGTTTTTTGAGACAGGGCGTAAAACAGGATGGGGCGATTGGCCTGTTCCCGCTCCACGACATACAGCCTGTCCTCGGTAGGGTTGAAAGCCATCTGCCAGGGAGAGGACAGTCCGTCTATCACCGTGGTCACCATATTGTCTTTTACGGACAACATTCTCACTTTGTTTCCGCCCCAATCATCAGCAATGAACACTAATGAGCCGTCCTTTTTTGCGCAGGGGATCACCGGTCTTGTATAGGTGGCCTGTAATGCGGGGCCATCCACAGACTCGCTGACATTGAGTTTTCCGCTGACGGTGGTAACTACGGCGCGGATAAAATACTGGAACTGCATCCCATCCAGCAAGGTTTCCCTGTCGTTGATGACCACTTTGACGGTGGAGAAGTCGCCCGGCTGACGCGGTACCAGCGCATAAATGGCATTGTCCTGAATGTTCAGGATCAGGGCTTTTTTCTGGTTGAAGTACAACTGCACACCGGCGGTGTCGTTGCCGAAATTAGAGCCTGCAATGATCACTTTGGCACCCATACCGCCGCTTACCGGCGAAACGGATTTGATTTCGACCGCCTGTGCGGGATTGTGCGGCCTGTCATAGGGATTGCTGCTGCTGCCGTCTTTCTCTCCGCAGGCCGCCAAAAAGAGGAAAACAAGCCCACAGGCGCATGAGGGACTATACCTGTCTCGGAAGACATTACCGATTTTCATTACTACTTTTTTCATTTCTCAAGCTGATTTAATTTAACGTTTATTCCATTTATTCATTTATATCCTGTTAATCGTTTATTTCCACTTCGAGCGATGCGTTCATTCCTACCATCCAATTGGGAACGGTAATTTTTTTGACGCCGGTTGCCCTGTAAACCTGTGTGCTACAGTCTTTGGAAAGATCTACCGTTGCGCCTCCCAGCGAAACGCTCACCGGCAAAGAGCTGTTATTGGTCAGTTCGACGGTTCCGGGAGAGATGGTTTTGACGCCTACCGATGCATGGAACAGTGCGGTGAGCC
>JAISWE010000052.1 GCA_031271175.1 Bacteroidales bacterium
TGGTTGGATTCCAACCAATCGGCTATTGATGTCAACCATGCGGATGTCATTTTCAAAACATTCAATAATGCCTGCAAATGTATAAAAAATCATGATGCAAACCAATCTGTCATGAAAAAATTCGCTATGTGTTAAGCGGCACTTCGAGGGGTTTGTTCATCCCCACGATCCAGTTGGTAACGGTAATATTCCTGACGCTGTTTGAGCAAAAAACCTGACAATGCTTCTCTTTTGGCAGTTCAACGGTAGCGCCTCCCATCGAAACGACTACCGGCAGGGAGCTTGTGTTGGTCAGTTCGAGTGTTCCGGGCGTGATGGTTTTGATGCCGACGGATGCTTTGAACAGCGCCGTAAGCCATGTCCGGCTGCCCCATACGATATTGGCTGCCCATGCAATGGTGCGTTTGGCAAAAAAGGCTTCGCGGACGCTTTCTACCGAGCGTTCTTTGGCAAGCACCAGTGTGATGGGACGCAACGGATTCTGAACGCCATATTGGTCAAATTCGCTGGGATGAATGTCGCTGTTGGCAAAAAGGGCAAGTTCGCGCTCGTTGCACCAGTCGCTTACCACCGGATAATATTGTTTGCCGTTGAAAATCTCAATGCCGTGCATCCACCCTTTCTTGTAAATTTCTTCGTGAATAGCGGTAAAACGGAGAGGAGCGCCTTTTTCGATGCCGCCGCTCTTCGGCGCTTCCCATCCCGGATGATTCCAGAACAGGAATGCCCCATGATCGGCAGCTATCCGGAGCATTTCCCGCCAGTCGTCCACTGCTGCGGCAATGGGGTTGTTGTCGTCGGCAAACAGTGCGTTGAAATGCCCGGGAGGCATCGTCGTTTTGGTAATTTCTGCGCCGCGCACCAGTAAAAGGTTGCGTTTTTCTGCTTCCGGCAAAGCCACTTCATACCAGAGATTGAAATTGTTAGCCTGGTCGTCGGCCAGTTTCCACCGTCCAACTTTGCTGAAAAAAGGCCGGTATTCAATGTGGTCGGTAATGGAGATCACATCCAAACCGTTGGTAACAGCCTCCGCCACACGATCTTTCGGCATGACCGAACCGTCCGAAAACAAAGTATGCATGTGAAAGTCGCCTTTAAGTACTTTGAACCCTTCCACATCGGGAATCACGATTTGCCGCGGCGAAACGGGCGAATGCCCGATGTGTGCCGTACTCACCGTGTAGGTATCAACCGGAGAAGGGACTGTGGCGACAGGTTTGGGCGGCTTACCGGAAAAATCTTTTCCCAACACGGCGCCAACAGGCGATATGGCAGCAACACCCAGCAAAGCGGAATTTCTTAAAAAATCACGACGATTCGATAACATAACGATACAAGATTAAAATGATTATTACTCGACAAAGGTATATGTTTTTTTTGATATGAAAATCATCTGAAGTTAGGATTTTAATAAAAAAATTCGTATATTTGTACTCAGGAATATTAAAGATTCAATCATGATAACAAGGAGGAATTTTGTAAAAAAAGCCGGTGCAGGCTTATTGACGATAGGAGCGGTTCCTTTCGCCGGCAATGAATGTTACGGAAACGAAACTGTCGTTCCGCCGAAAGAGGAACTGTTCAAACTGGCTATTGCAGGTTACAGTTTTGCCAAATTCGATATCGACCAGTCGTTGGCAATGATGCAGCGCATGGATGTACACTACCTGTGTATCAAGGATTTTCATCTTCCATTGGACAGCAGTGAGACGCAAATAGCGGCTTTTCATGCCAAGCTGGCTTCCAAGGGGGTGACCGGCTACGCCGTAGGGCCGATATACATGAAATCCGAAGCCGACATCGACAAAGGATTTGCCTATGCGAAACGGGTCGGCGTAAAGTTGATCGTGGGAGTGCCCAACTACGAACTTTTGCCTTATGTGGACAAAAAGGTGAAAGAATACGATTTTCATTATGCCATCCACATTCACGGGCCTGACATCAAGACCTATCCCAACGCAAAAGACGTGATCGACCACGTGAAAGACCTCGATCCGCGCATCGGCATGTGCCTCGACATAGGACACGACATGCGCGACGGGTTCAATCCTGTTGACGATCTGAAAAAATATGTCAGTCGCGTATTTGATATGCACATTAAAAACGTGACTGCTGCCAGTAAGGAAGGGAGAACCTGCGAAATGGGACGCGGAGTAATCAATATTCCCGCACTGGTGCGGATGCTGCGAAAGGTCAAATATGCCGGGGCATGCAGTCTTGAATTTGAAAAAGACATGGACGATCCTTTGACCGGACTCGCGGAATCTATCGGCTATTGGAGAGGCGTTGTGGATGCAACCCGGTAAATGGCCGGTACATCCGGCAGGAGCAATCTATCATGTCGGGTGGGATACCGGTTTTGTTTCTTCCGGCTACAATCCGGTATAGTCCCGGCAATAGCTGTCGAACAGCGCCGTTTCCCGGGAAAAGTCCATGAAAGGGAATTGTTGCCGCATTTCTTTGATTTTATGGAGATATGCGGCGGCAAAGGAGCGGGTTGCCGCATTCCTGTGAATCGGCCTGTGCGCTGAGGCTTTCACAATATCTTCTACTTTTTTCATTGTGGAGATCGTGTGTTCCGAAAGACAGGCATTGCAGAAATACTGCCAGATATACTTGACGGCTGACGAGTTGGGGTGGGTCATGTCTTCATCGTAAAAGCGGTAATCCCTCAAATCGTCCATCATTATTTCGTAGGCGGGGAAATAGGCTGTAAGGGGCAGCGCGCGGTTGAGCCGTTCTGTTGCCAGCAGGAGCGTAGCCTTGTCGAGTTGGTTTTGGTGGGCGCCGTGGTGCAGGTGTCTGATCGGGCTTACGGAGAAAACGATCTGTATGTCCGGATTCACTTGTCGGAGCCGGTTGACGGTAGTTATCCATTGCTCGTGGATTTCGTCCGGTGTGCTACGGAAACGTTCGAAGGCGTCGGACGGGTAACGGTGGCAATTGGCGACGATCTTTCCGTTTTCTTTCAGGCGGTAAGCCCCTGCGGTGCCGAAAGTGACAAACAGCCGGCGTGCGGCGGTTAATTGTTTGTGTCCGAGAGCCAGTTCGGCGTTGATCCCGTTCAGGCAGGTGGTCTGTTCGGGATGTGCGAATCGTCCGTGATGGTCGAAGGTGAACCACAGTCCGTTATGGAAGCATAATTCTTCCGGACGGTATGGTTCTGCGGCTATCATCCTGTCTAATTGCCGTGCCAGCGGCAATGGATGATATACGATGCCGAACGGGTTGAGTACGATGTTGAATTTGAGGCGTTGCATGTATTGCCCGATATTTTCGGCGAAACAGGAGCCTGTCATCATCACGGGCGACGGATAGTCTGTTTTTTCCGGTGATACCGGGTCTTTAACTATGGTTCTGAAGGCGTCCATGGCGGATGGTGTATTTCCGGGACGGCAGGCATCAGTTTTTCCAGCGCTTCCAGGATCTCTTCCGGTGCGTGTACTACGCCGCCGTAGCGTCCGAAGTGTTGTACCGGTATGCTGCATTCCGTTGCCAGCCGTACATCTTCTATCATTTGTCCTGCGCTCATTTCCACCGACAGCAGCCCCCCAGCCTGTTGCGTGGCTGCTTTCAATTCGGCGGAAGGGAAGGGGAACAGCGTAATGGGGCGAAACAATCCTGCCCTGATGCCTTTTGCCCGCGCCAGTTCGACGGCTTTCCGGCTGATGCGTGCGCTGGCGCCGTATGCTACGATGACGTATTCCGCATCTTCGCATAAATAGCTGTCGTATCGGGTTTCTTCCCGTTCCATCTGCCGGTATTTGGCTTGCAGTTTTTGGTTGTGGCGTTCGTGCTTGAACGGGTCTAGATTCAGCGAGGTGATGATGTTGCGTTCCCTGTCGGACGTTTTCCCGGTGGTAGCCCACGGTACGACGTTATGCCGCTCGGAGAGGGGAGGGGAGAGGGTTACTTTTTCCATCATTTGGCCGATCACGCCGTCGGAGAGAATCATGACGGGATTGCGGTATTTGAAGGCGAGGCGGAAGGCGAGGGTTACGAAATCCGCCATTTCCTGTACGGAGTCCGGCGCCAGCACCAGCAGGCGGTAATCGCCGTGGCCTCCTCCCTTAACGCTCTGGAAATAGTCGGACTGCGAGGGTTGGATGGTGCCGAGACCCGGTCCGCCGCGCGCTACGTTTACGATGAGGCAGGGAAGTTCGGCGCCGGCAAGGTAGGATATGCCTTCGGCCATCAGGCTGATGCCCGGGCTGGACGAAGATGTCATCACACGGCGTCCTGCGGATGCCGCCCCATACACCATGTTGATGGATGCCGTTTCGCTCTCCGCCTGTAATACCACCATACTGCCGTCGGCAGGACAGTGTTGCACCAGATATTCCATGATTTCCGACTGTGGTGTGATGGGATACCCGAAATAAGCGTCAACACCCGCGCGAATAGCCGCTTCGGCTATGGCTTCATTGCCTTTCATTAATCGAAGTTCTTTCATGCTTTTACTCTGTAAACGGAAATTGCCCCATCGGGACATACGATGGCGCAATTGGCGCATCCCGTACATTTTTCGGAAAAGGTCGTTTTTGCATAATAATAGCCTTTGGAATTAACCTGTTTGCCCATCGTGATGATCTCTTGCGGGCAATTAACAGTGCAGATGCTGCAACCTTTGCAGCGTTCGGCATCCACCACAATTGCCCCTCTTACTTTTGCCATTTTCCATTTGAATTTTTCGGGTGCAAAATTACATGAAAAACACGGGTTTTCCAAGCGCGTGCGAATGAAAAAAAGTTTTTTACGGAGGAAAGATACAAAATCCTACCGTATTTTAACGTTTTTCCCGATAAAAATTTAGGAGTTGAAAATTTGTCCTTTTCCGTTTTGTCCTCCTGTAAAACTGTCCGGCATAAAAAACGCTTTTTGAGGATTATATGTCGTTTTTTGAGGATTATATGTCATTTTTTGTATTTACTTTGTACTTGATCAAACCCTCTCCGGAATTTGGGTGCGATGTTGGATCAAAAGCGAAAAATGACCAAATTATTTGTGTTAATTATTAATTATTAATTATTAATTATTCACTGTTTTTTGCTGTTTCCAGCGCTTTGGCTGTGGTGTAGTATTTGGCGATCATGTTGGGTGTTTCCCAGTCGGGCAGTTTTCCGGCGGTCAGGTATTGCAGGAAATGTTCCGTTACCTGTCCGAAATGCGCTTCATGGCCGTTATGGTATTTTTCGGGAACCAGCACTTCCCATCCGTCGCTGTTTTTCTTCAGTTCCACACCCGGATATTTGTTTTGTACTTTGATCAAATACTGATTCAGAGCGGTTTCAAAAGCGGGAGATTCGGCTACCGGTTCGATGTACAGTGTCGGTTTATATCCTTGGGCGGCTCCCTGACGGATCACCAGACGGGCATGGGCGCCGCGCATAACGGAATAGTGCGTATCGCCGGTTCCTTTCGGTGCGGCATAATTCCAAACGACCGATATTTTGGCGTATTTCCCTTTCAGGCGGTAATGGATTTCACCGTTGGAATAGACATGAAGCGTGTCTTCGCGGACGTCTTTGAGCAGAAAGTCAGGATATTCGGACAAGCCGGTCACTTGGAGGAACTGTTCCGGACTGATTTTGGTTGTCCACCGTTTGGCCGACAAGATTTCAATATCTTTGGTATAGTCGAGGATGACCTCCGGGAAACATTCCCACTGCACCAGGTCTACCAGGTGAGTGGTTACATCTACAATGCCTTCGCCCTGCTGTTCTACGTCAAAGAACCAGGCAGGACGCTTCAGCGCCTCCCCCGATACGAATTTCGCAAAATGATGCACGCTTTCCTTTGTTACGGCAGGTGCTTCGGGTGTGCCGTCTTCCAGCGCGCCGAATACTTCAGGGGAAAGCGAAAATTCTTTTTGCAGCAGCGTGGTAATTTCAAACCGTTCGGTCATGATGTCATACAGAAGAACGCCGTTTTTTTCCGCTGAAGCAAATGCCTGTTGCAACAGTTCGAAGTTTTTCATGTTGATGGCCATGGGTTTGTCGGCCAACACATGGATTCCCGCATCCAGCGTTTTTTTGATATATTCCGTTTTCTTACCGTTGTTGCCTGCCGTCACCATCACGTTGCCTTTCTTTTCGACAAGCATTTTTTCGAGATAATCGGGGCCTTCGTAAACGGTTTCGTTCCATGAGGTGGGCTGTTCCGTTCGGCGGTTGTAGGTTTCGATTCTTGCCAGGTGACTGTTCAGATCGTCTCCTGCCGGCGCATAAACGAACACGTCGGGATGAACTTGCGGATACATGCTTTTTTGCACTAATGCCGCATGAAAGTGCCCCGGATCGAGTGTAATCAGTTTTACTTCTCCCGGCGCACCCGTAAACTGCGTTTTTTTATCGGCAGTACATGCTACTGCCAAAGTCATAACCGTTAATACCGGTACCATTTTATGAGTGGTCATTGTTTTGTGATTAAAGAGATTAAAATTATAGATTTTTCAGACATTCATTTACATTTTTTTCGATGCGTTCCGGCAAAGCGTTGGTATCGGCTTTCCGGAACGGCGTTCCCGTAATATTTTCGTACAATTCGATGTAGCGTTCGGAGACACTGTTGACGTAGTCGTCCGTCATTTCGGGTATTTTCCGGTCGGCTTGTCCCTGAAAGCCTTTTTCTATAAGCCATTGGCGAACAAATTCTTTTGAAAGCTGTTTTTGAGGCTCAGCTTTGGCTAACCGTTCTTCATAGCCGTCGGCATAGAAATAGCGCGACGAGTCGGGTGTGTGAATCTCGTCTATCAAATGGATTTTTCCGTCTTTTTTGCCAAATTCGTATTTGGTATCAACCAGTATGAGTCCTTTGTCGGCGGCCATCCGGGTGCCACAGGCAAACAGCGCCTGCGTGTATTTTTCCAGTTGGAGGTAGTCGGTTTCGGACACCAGTCCCCTTGCAATAATTTCTTCGCGCGAGATGTCCTCGTCATGTCCCTCGTCGGCTTTGGTGGTGGGAGTGATGAGGGGCACCGGAAACGGCTGGTTTTCTTTCATTCCGTCGGGCAAAGGCAAGCCGCAAAGTGTCCGTTTGCCTGCCTGGTACTCGCGCCACGCATGACCGGTAAGGTATCCCCGGATGACCATCTCTACCTTGAACGGGAGGCATTTGTGTCCCACGGTCACCATCGGATCGGGCGAGGCTATTTTCCAGTTGGGAACAATGCCGGAGGTGGCATCCAGAAATCCTGAGGCGATCTGGTTCAACACCTGTCCCTTGTAGGGAATACCGCGCGGCAGCACCACATCAAATGCAGAAATACGATCGGTGACTACCATCACCAGATAACGCCCGTCAATATCGTACACATCCCTTACTTTGCCCTCATACCGGCTTTTTTGCAAGGGAAAACGAAAATCAGTCTTTATCAGCGTATGCATCTTTGTTGAGATTTTTACGGAAGCAAAGAAAGTAAAGATTTTCCATACCGCCAAATAAAAATGTCTTTTTATTCGCTGCTATTTGAAATGTTTTTTGATCTGCTTGTTTTTTGCTGTGACAGGACGGCGAGGAGTTTTCGTCCTCTTGAGCGGAAAGCAGCCGAGCTATGCGGCATCTGTTCTTCGATGAGGTGTCGGAGTTCTCCGGCAAGTTCGGGATGCCGGGCGGTGATGTTTGCCAGTATCTGCATGCAGTGTACTTTGACGGCTACCGGCGTTTTCGGCGATTGCAGCCACCGGAAGCAGCAGTCGACGATTTTTCCTTCGTGCGATTCGGGTATGGCTGTTGTGGACAGGTTTTTTACGATTTGTCGTTTGGTGCCGTCGGTGGTGATGTGTGGAAGGCGGTCTATCATGCCGCAGAGGTAGGGTTGAATCCATTCGGGGTGTCTGGAAAGGCAGGCATCCATTGCCCATGCCGCACGCGGAGCGATGTCCGGATTTCCGTGAAAGACGAGTTGCATCAGCCGGTCGAACTTTTCGGCGCTGTCGCCGATGCGGTCTGCCGTATTGTCGATATTGCGCCGCGAAGGCGCTCCTTTCAGCATGTGCGCAATCGGGTCTTCATGAACGGGACAGGTCTTTTGATGCTTCATGTCGATCGGATTGATTTGATGTCAGGACAAAGTCACAACCATTTTTCCCTTTTCCGGAATAATTTTAAAGTTCTGGGCAGCCATCTGAAATAGAGGGCGAGGAAGAAAAAGATATTGAAACCCCAGATCACAACGGTATTCGCCCACGGTGTGGGAAAGGACATACCGAACAGTTTTTTCACCGGAGCGTAAAAGTGCGCCTTAATGAAAGGAGATTCGGGATCCTTATACACTTGGTGATAATTCTGCAAAAGGCGGTCGTTGTACTCTACCAGTCGATATATTTCGTTGCTGTTTTTCACCAGGTTTGCCAGGTTTTGGTTGAAATATTTTGCTTTCAGCGCAAGCAGTTCATCGCCCGACATGTTGGCAATCAGTTTGTTTTTCATTTCCGCTGCCTTGTCGTACATGATGCTGTAGTAACGATGGATTTGCGCCAGATAGTCGGCGGTTTTTTCAAACAATTCCGGCGACAGTTTTTTCTCTTCCCACTGGTCGCCATGCGGGAATTGAACCAGTTTCTGATGCGAATTTTCTATTTTTATTTCGTTGGCAATCACCTTCAGAATTTCCGGTTTAGCCGGTTTACCGCCTTCGAAGTCTGCTTTTGCTTCTGCCAGTTTGTTTTTTATTTCCACCAGCCAGTAATTTTTTCTAAATTCGGCTGTACTCATGTTTTTCTCGCAGGAGTAGAAGGGCTTTTCGTAGCGATTGTTGATAAACTGTTCCACGGCCAGCGCTTCGAATGCCCAGCGCGCCGTGATGATTTCGCCGTACCACGGCACCGACGCCGGGACGGAGATGGCGGGGTTGATTTTTTCGAATCGCAGCAGCACGCCGCTGAACATCAGCTGCGGAATCACGATGAACGGAATGAGGATGTAGATGGTGACTACCGATTTGAAAGTGTCGGAAATGATCAGGCCGGTCATGTTGGCGCATGACCATGCCGAGAAAAGCACCAGCCAGTATATGCCGTTCATGCCGACAATACCGGTGATACTGTTTCCCACCAGCACGAACAGGGTGGCCTGTATGGCAGACATGGTAAACAGCACCAGTATTTTTGAAATCAGGTAACTGCCTCGGCTCAGGTTGAGAAAGGCTTCGCGCTTGAGGATTTTCCTGTCTCTGATGATTTCTTCGGCGCTCATTGACAGTCCGAGGAAAATGGCAATTACCACCGCGATGAAAATGTAGATGGGAACATTTTCGTTCAGTTCGAAGCTGTAGTCGTGTTCTACGTCGTAGTAACGGATAACGTAGGACAGCAGCAGCGCCAGCAGCGGAGCTTCCAACATGCAGATGGCCATGTACTGTACGTCGCTCAGTTTGGTGAGGATGTTGCGGGTGGCATAAACAGCGAACTGCCGCAGTTTGGAAGGTCTTTTCACTGCTCCTGTCGGCAGTTCTTCGCAAAGCTGTATTTCCGAAACGTCAATGGCAGGGGCATGTGGAAAGAGGCCGAACCATTCCTCCGGCGAAATGCGCCTTTTGTCGGTTGACATTCCATGTTCATCGAGGACACGCGCCTCAACGATATTGAAAATCTGTTCCGGGTTCACGTTCCCGCATTCTGCACATTCGCTTGTGTCGCGGTTGGCTTGGTGCGCCTGCGACTTGAAGTACAGGATCGAATCGACGGGATCGCCGTTATAGATCAGGTAGCCGCCCTGATCAAGCACCAGCAGCCGGTCGAACATCTTGAAAATGTCGGATGAAGGCTGATGAATAACCACGAAAATCAATTTTCCTTTTCGTGAAAGGTCTTTCAGCAGCACCATGATGTTGTCCGAATCGCGGGAGGACAGTCCGGAGGTGGGTTCGTCGAGGAACAGTACCGCCGGTTGCCGGATCAACTCCAGCGCTATGTTGAGCCGTTTGCGCTGTCCGCCGCTGATTTTCTTGTTCAGGGGCGAGCCGACCTTCATGTCGCGAATTTCGTAAAGTCCGAGATCGTGCAGCACTTCATGGGTGCGAGTGCGTATTTCTTCCTCGTTATACTGGCCGAAGCAAAGCTTGGCATTGTAGTAGAGGTTTTGATATACGGTTAGTTCCTCTATCAGCAGGTCATCCTGTGCAACATAGCCGATGAGGCCTTCGATCAGGCTGCCTTGGCTGTGTATGTCGATGCTGTTCAGCAGGACATGCCCTGCTGAAGGTTTGTTCAGGCCGGTGAGGACGCTCAGCAGCGTCGATTTGCCTGCGCCGCTGCCTCCCATGATACCCACCACATTTCCCGAAAGGATTTCGAAATTGATCGGATGAAGCCCGATGCTGCCCGAATCGAAACGGTATTCCACTCCGCTGGCTTTGAAAAGCATCGGATTGTCCTGCGTTCTGAGATAAAAACAGTTTACAATGTCACTGTAGTACACGGGGTTTAACTGTGAACTCCGGATGCTGCTGCCGTAGTTCAGGATATATATTTGCCCGTTTTCGATGGGTTGGCTGTTCAGGTAGAGTTCCCTGTCGCCTTCGTAACGGCAGATGTACATATTGACGCTGGCAATGTGCAATACTGCCACCGCGTCGGTAATTCCTTCGCGGTAAAGCCGTTTTCCAACGCCGTTTTCCGGTTCTTTTTTGCCGTCAATCAGCAGCAGGCTGGGCGATGGGGAAATATATTCTACCGGAATCATTACGAATTGCAACAGTTCCTGAAATTCCTTCTCTTCGATGAAAAGGGCTTCCGCCACCGTTTCCACAAATTCCTGTTCAAATTCGGAAATAGTACTGATAGCGCCGTGCCCTGTCTGGATAAAACTCAAAAGCAGCACCATCAACGCTACCTTGTCGCTTTGCGTGAGTTCCTTGTTGATCTGGTCGCTAAGCACCAGCAGCCTGACGGAACTGGACGAAGTGCGTTTCTGATATTTGCTCTGATCCCTATACCTCGCCTGATATTTATTGTAGTAACCATTGAATATCTTGATGTATTCTTCGGCCAACTCCCGGTTAAGCTGCTTGCGGAGAAAACCCTCGATTACCTTATGGCGGTCGGCGGTGTCACTGTCGTCGGGACGCGAAATGATCGCGAACAATTGCATCAAAGCTTTTAAAATCCGTTCGCTCATGTGGATTTGATATTGTTTGGCGCAAATGTAATAGATTATTTTTGATTTTTCGCTATTTCACGAAATAATCATTGCGCTTTTCGGTATCCATTCCTTGCATGGTGCTTGATTTTCATTCGGATTACCGGCTCCGACGGAAGATTTTTTCCGGTATCCTGCAAAACCGGTTTTATTTCCTATCTTCCGTTTGACACTGGTTATTCGGACAACTGCTGCGGGAGGTGGTTTTTTCCAGATGGTCTTTGATTTCCAGCAGGAAAGCCCGCATCTGCTTCAGCGAATGGACAACATGGAAATTGTTGTCGGCGTCGAGGCGGTTTTCCCTGATTTTCTTTCGGACGCCTTTTAGCGTCATACCGCGTTCTTTCACATAGTGGCGAATGAGGCTTATCGCTTCGATGTCTTTTTGTGTGAACAGCCGGTTGCCTTTTTTGTTTTTTTGCGGCCGGATAATGTCAAACTCATTTTCCCAATATCGTATCAAAGAGGCAGTAAGGCCAAGTTTTTCCGCCACTTCTCCGATGGTGTAAAAATGTTTTCCGTTGTCCGGCGATGCTGTGGTAGGGGCGATGTCCATACTTTTAGTCGAATGATTTGCCGGCATTGGCCAAGTCCTGCATCATCGCATACTGTTCGGGCGTCAGGTCGATGAGAAAATAATTGATGGGGTTCATCGGTTTGCCGTTTTTGTGGACTTCGTAGTGCAGATGCGGTCCGATAGATACTCCCGTATTGCCGACCGTCCCGATGACCTGCCCTCTTTTCACTTTGTTGCCTTCTTTTACGGCATAGGTGTCCAGATGGGCATACAGCGTCCGGTAGCCGTTGCCGTGGTCAATGGTGAGGCAATCGCCGAATCCCGTCATCACGCCCTTCTGTACCACCGTACCGTCGCCCGTGGCATATACTTTGGTGCCGATGGGTGCGGTAAAGTCTATTCCCTTGTGGAAAAGTTTGGTGCCGAAGATGGGGTGTATCCTTTCGCCAAAGCCGGCAGCGGTATGGCTTAAGTCTCTGTTGTCTATCGGCTGTATGGCGGGACGCGAGCGCAGTGACTGTTCCATCTTTTTTGTCAGGTCGAGCAGTTCATCGTAGGATGCAGACCGCATGCGCGTTTGTTCGACGAGTTTGTCGAGCCGTTGATGGACTTCCAGCATCAAGTCCGGATTCGAATAACTTTCCCGTTCGTCGTAGCGGTCTATTCCGGCTTTTTCTGTCCGCCATACTGCTTTCGGAACAGGCTCCGATTCGAAAATCATGCGGTAGATGTTGTCGTCCCGCTGTTGCATGTCCATCAGCACTGCTTCCAGTTGATCCATCTTCCGGTTGAGGTTTTGATAGTGGGAACTCATCTGGTTCAGTTCGCGTGTAAGCGCTCTTTCCTGCGGAGTGTCAAAAAACGGTGAAAAAGCCATATAGCTTAAAATGATAAGCGCTATCGACGCGGTAAGATACGTAAACGTCTTTACAACGGTATAGCGCACATTTGTTTTGACTTTATCGTAACTTAATCGATCCGGATTGTACTTGTATTTTGCCATTCTTTTGGGTTATTGGGCAACAGTGCTCTATTGTCGCGGTCAACAGCGCTTTATTCGATCCATTTCACCCATTTGCGGTTGTCGTCGTATCCGGAAGCGACCATTGTTTCGATGAACTGCATACCGCGTACGCCGTCGTTGACGTTTGGGAAGTCGAGCCATTCTTCTTTGGATGGTTCGCCAAGCAGTTTTGCCTGAACGGTATGTGCAAAGTTGCGGTAAATATTAGCAAACGATTCGATGAATCCTTCCGGATGGCCGGCAGGGGTACGGGTACAGCAAAGCGCGTTTGCGCTCAGATATCCGTTGTTGCCTACGTTGATCTGTTCTACAGGGTTGTTGATCCATTTTACCGTCAGAATATTGGGATTCATCTGTTTCCATTCGATGCCGCCTTTTTCTCCATACACCCTGATGGACAGATCATTGGCTTCTCCCGCCGCTACCTGCGAGGCGATAAGCACGCCTGTAGCTCCGTTTTCATAGCGCAACAAAGCGGCGCCGTCGTCGTCAATCGGTCGCCCCGGTGCGAAAGCTTTCAGTTCGGCGCAGAGTTCGGTTACTTTCAGACCTGTGACGTACTCGGCCAGGTGCCATGCATGAGTACCTATATCTCCTATGGCACCTGCTTTTCCCGACCGTTTGGGGTCGGTACGCCACCCGGCATTGTTTCCGCCTTCCAATTCAATACGTGTCGAAAGCCATCCTTGCGGATATTCGACATATACTTTGCGGACTTTCCCGAAATCGCCGCGGGCAATACGCGCTTTGGCTTCTTTCACTGCCGGATAACCGGAATATACGTGGGTAAGCGCCAGCACAAGGCCTGTTTCAGCCACCTTGTCCCGCAGTTGTTTCGCCTGTTCGAGGCTGAATGTCATCGGCTTGTCCAGCACTATGTGAAAACCCCGTTCCAATGCCATCATTGCCGGCTCGAAGTGCAGGAAATTCGGTGTTACGATGCTTACGAAATCCATCCGTTCGTCTTCCGGCAACGCCCCTTCTTTTTCGAACATTTCCCGATAGCTTGTGTAAATACGGCTGTCGGGCAGAAAGTACGATCGTCCCGACGACAGGGATATGTCAGGATCGACGCTAAAACATCCGCACACGAGTTCGCACCGGTTATCAATAAATGCCGCCATACGGTGGATTGCCCCGATAAAGGCGTCGCTTCCGCCACCGACCATTCCCATTCTAAGTTTTCGCTTTTTCATGAAGCAACAAGGGAATTATTTTTTAAACTGTCGGCTATTATGCTTGTTCCCATTGGCTTCTCAAAAGAGCGACGGCAGCCGGAACGGTTTCTTCCCGTTTGCCTTCCGTACCACATTCGAAACTGACATAGTGCGGATAGTTCAGTTCTTTCAGCGCCCTGAATCCATCTGTGTAGTTATCGGCTTTGCCGTCTTCACCCGGCATTTTCCGGCGTTCTCGGCTGGCGATGTGGACGTGTTTCAGGTATTTTCCGGCAGACATGAAAGCGCCGTAGTCGCTGGTTTCTTCCCATGTCATGTGCCAGAAATCGCCCAGACAGGTGATGCCCGCATTGTCCGTATCTCTGCATATAGCGGCAGCATCTGCCAACAGCCGCAGAAACCATGCCTCGCGGCGATTCAGCGGTTCCAGTATCAGGGTTGTGTTGTGTGCTATGGCAAAATCGCCCAACTCTTTCAGCTCTTCAAGCAGGATTTCCCGCGCCTGAGGCATTGGGAGAGAAGGTTGCTGCCCGTTAAACCCCGGAACCAGAATCATACCTACCGAACCCAATTCACCGGCAGCCGCCAGTATTTCTTTGGAACTTTCCATACATTCTTTTCGGTGTTCCTCAGCTTCGGCAATCAACCATCCGGAAAAACCCGCACAAATAGCGCTTACTTTGATATTCCTTCCTTTCAAAGCCTGCTGAATTTCGTTCACGCGCCCCGCAAGTCCTCTCCCGCCGGGTTCAAAACCTGCAATGCCCAATTTCTCCATGAAATCAAACTTTTCATTTAAACTTGTGCCCGGTGCAATACCTTCCTGAAAGGAGAGATGAAGCGATGCTTTGCTTTTAGATACCGGCGTGGTACACGACCCGGAAAAAGCGCCTATTCCTACTGCTCCCGTTGCAAGAGCAGCCGTTTTAATAAAATCACGTCTGTTGGTATTCATTATTCAATTATTATTTTGGTTATTTTTTGCCAAAAATAAAAAAAAATAATGACATGACAATTTTTTTATTATTTTTTTTCTCCATCTTCTGCCAAAACTATAAATGTTGCCGCTAATTCAACTGTATAGAATGGAATTTTTATATGTTGATAAGGTGATCGGTTTTCGGCCATCGCCGCCGGTCAGCCGGAAAAATCTACTGTTGTCGTCACCGGGCAATGATCCGAATGTTCGGCGCTTTGCATGATGCCGGCATCACGGATTTTTTCCTGCAGGCTTGCGGTAGCGATCTGGTAGTCTATCCGCCATCCGAGGTCTTTCGCTCTTGCCTGCGACCGGTAGCTCCACCAGCTATACCGGTTAGGCTCGCTGTGGAACAGGCGGAAAGTATCAACATATCCTGCGGCGAGAAAACGGCTGAACCATTCGCGTTCTTCGGGCAGGAATCCCGACATTTTATCGTGTTTGCGCGGGAAATTGATGTCGGCATCCGTGTGGGCGATGTTGTAATCGCCTGCTATGATCAGGTGGGGACGTTCTTTCCGGAGCCTGTCGAGGTACTGTAGGAAGTCGTCCAGAAAAACCATTTTGAATGCCTGTCGTTCTTCTCCCGAAGTGCCCGACGGGACATAAGCGGAGATGACGCTCACCTCGCCATAGTCGGCGCGGATCATTCTTCCTTCGGCATCGTATTTTTCCATGTCCATACCGTAAACAATCCGGTCGGGCTTGGTTTTGGTGAGGATGGCCACCCCGCTGTATCCTTTTTTCACGGCGGAGAACCAATAGTGCCGGTAACCCAACCGGTCGAACGCCGAAAAGTCCATCTGTTCGGGTTGCATTTTGGTTTCCTGCAGGCAGAGGATATCCGGCTGCGCTTCTTCCAGCCATGCATCGAATCCTTTGTTCATGGCGGCGCGCAGCCCGTTGACGTTATAGGAAAAAATCTTTTTCAACATGTTTTAAAAATCCAGGTTCATTGAGAAATAAAAGATGCCGGGCAATACCATCCGGTTTTCTATGCCCCACGCATAGTCGAAACGCATGAAGTATCCCAGCAGTTGCATTCGCAGTCCGCAGCCGTAGCCGTAAACGATCGGATCGCGTCCCATGTCGATGGTCACGGTGACCGAGTTGTTGGTAACATATTCGTAGTCGTAAGCGCTGGTTTTCCGGAAAGGAGACACGCCCGACCATGCCGTGCCCATGTCGAAGAAGCCGACTAATTGCAGGCTCGACCAGAAGTTGGACAGGGGGTATTTGGAGAAATACTGTACAAAAGGCCAGCGGAGTTCGTTATTGATGAGGGCGAAATTGTTGCCGTTGCGGATGTTTTGCACAAAACCGCGCATATTGGTTGCCAGCGTCTGGTAGGCGTAATTTTCCTGATGGTCCACTCTCACGGTATTGTCGAAGGTGGGATGCCGGCCGAACCAGTTGATCCAGTTGTCCAGGCTTCCCAGGTAGTAAAGCAGGCGGCTTCGTCCGAAAGAAGAACTTCCGGCAAATCGCGTCGCCCAGATGAGGTTGCGGTGAATGACCTGGTAATAGCGGAAATCGGCTCCCAGCACATACAAGTCGGACATATTGTTGTTTATCTCCCAGTAGGATTCGCCGAATATTTTGTAGCGCAAGCCGCTTGGGATGTTGATGCCTATCTTGCGGATGTTGTCGAAAATCAACTCCAGTTTCAGCCCTGCCCACATCCTGTGTTCGTTGGGCATGGTAAGGCTTGCCGGATTGCTGTTGTCGGCAAGGAAGACCGTCCGGTCGTTGCGGAAGGAGGCCGTGGCTTTTATTGCTGAGGTTTGCGTAAACGGATAACGGAGCGAATAAAACAGCTCGTGGGTATGGGTTTTCAGCGGATAATAGATGTTGGATTCGTCCACGGCATAATTTTCATAGGCCTGGCGGTGGAAAATAAGCTGTTTGTCGAGCCTTTTCTTCAGGTTTTCAAAGCTCAGAAGATATTCATTGCTGGAAAAATCCAAGCCGAAACGGACGCCCCCGATGATTTTATAGTCTTCGAACAGGTCGGTCGTTCCCAGCTTGAACAGCATGTTGAATCCGGGATTGTAATACACCGCTCCTCCGGTATAGGCCTGGTAGGAAGTTTCCAGAAAACTGAAGTCCACCTGCGATACCAGGTAGTTGGGATAAAAGATCGGCTCGTATATGCGTATTTGGTTGCGTTTTAGTTTGATAGAGTCATCAAGCAGTTTAAAGTCCGTTAATTCGAATTCGTTTTGGTAGAAATTCAGTTTTTCCACTTCGAAAACATAGCGGTAAATGTCCACTTTATTGGGGTCGAAGCGGATGGTATCGCCTTCCGGGGTAAGGATGTTTCCGTCGTCCAGCAGGATGGCGGGTATGGCATTCTGTAAGATATAGTCCGTACTGTCTCTTGCGCGCTGTTTGCGTTCGATTTCCCTGCGGAAGGCGGTTGGCGGGAGGGCCTCCGGCATGTCGGCGGCGAGCGGGTCGCTGTACATGTTGAAGCGGTTTTTACCCCGAAAGAGGGATACCGTTTTTTGGTTTTCGGCATCCACATCATGGTCGAGGATATTGCGCGAATAATCTGAGATGGGGTACGATTGAGTGGAATAACGGTAATGTATGGCCGTATCGATATAGTTGATAACACTGTCGAAAGACATCGAATAGCGATTGACCACACCGTTTTTGTCGCTCAGGAAGGCATAGCGGTTGAGCGCTGTTTCCACCGGTTTTATCTGGTTGGCGTGCGGCTCTTCGGCAAGAGGTATCAGTTGCCTGTCCTTGCGGGCGTAATCATATACGAACAGGTTTTTGTAGGGCGACTGTTTTCTTGCCACGGCGCCTTCGTACCGTATCGAATCGTCGGTGCGGGTAGAGCTGAAAATGATTTTGGTGCCGTTTCGGATAAACTTGGGATTGAAGTCGTCGGCAAGATCGTCGGTGACGGCCTCGTTGGTACTCGACGCAAAGGTGTGGACGAAGATGTCCGAGCGTCCGAACCGATAGGCCGACATCACGATTTTTCCGCCGTCCGGCGAAAAGTCGGCCGAAAGGACTTTTTCAAAGTACAGCAAGTTCCGGGTTTGTCGTTCTTTCAGTTGGGTGTCGTAAAAAGTCATTTTCAAGCCGCCCTTTTCTTCGTAGATGAACAGGAGGATGTGTCCCGACGGATGCCAGGCCAGCACGGGATAGGAATAATCCTGAATCTGTTCCAGTTTCTGCTCCCGCCTGAAAATGCGTTTTTTCCTGCCGGTTTCGAGATGATGCAGCCATATTTTGTATTTGCCCATGTCGTTGGTAACATAAGCCAGATACTGGCCGTCGGGGCTTATTTTCATTTCCGTGTAAACCCTGTATTTGCGGGGTTTTTTCACTATCGGCGACGAATGGTCATGCGGCCTCCCGTCTTCCTTTGCGTACAGTTCGCTGTAATAGTCGTACCATGCTTTGCTGAGGCCTTTCAGCTTGTCGCCCAATACGGCCATGAACCCGCTTTTGGCATTTTTGTTGAGCCGCGTGATGTAAACAATGTTGGACAGCACGGCTATGCCGTATTCCTTTTCGATGAACCGCCAGAACGAGTGTCCTGCCCATTTGGCGTCTTCTCCGTTGAGGCGAGTGAATTTCCGGTAGGTGCCGTTGGCAAGTCCGTTTTTAATGCGGTCGTCCATTTCCACGCTCCACGGTTCGGAAATATAGGAAATCAATCCTTGATGAAACCATTCCGGCATGTTGATGGTGGCCGAGCGTGTCATGTTGGTGCGCAGGGCGCTTCCGTAAAGCATCTCGTTGAGAACAATTTCGGCAATGGAAGCCCGTATCTGCTGTTGGAAGGCCTCGTGGTCGCCGTTGAAATAAAGAAACACCTTGTTGTCCACAATGCGCGTCACGCCGCCGGTGTTGTATTCGTCGATACCGGTAATCAGTCCGATGTTGCCTTGCCGGAAATCCGTCAGTTTGTTGTAGATGATGAAAATGATGCGTTTTTCAATCGCATAGTCGAAAATGCCTTCGATGCGGTTCAGTTCGGGAGTGGCCACCGATTCGGCGTAGAGCGCCAGTTCGTTTCCGTCCTGCGTAAAATAGGTGTCGAAGCGCTCAAAACGATAGTATGACCAATAAAAATCATTGTACTGTACCCTGTTTTTACCGAACGTCATCTGATGTCCGTTGTAAAACTGCCCGTACAGTATCCCGCCCCCCTGCCACATACACAGCAACAGCAGGATAAACGGTATCTTTCTTCTTACCATATACTCCATTCGCTTCCGGCGTTTCATGGAACAAAATTAGATGAAAAAATTGGGTTTCCAAGTGCACGCAATGAAAATTTTTTTTTACAGAGGAAAGATAGAGGAAATTTTTATATTATCCACAGACGATAAAAAAATGAAAAGGAACGCATTGTCGAAGTCAGGAAGCAGCGGTCATTCCTGTTTTTCTCACTTTTTTCCGGTTGTTTTTAGAGCAATTTAATATCAATTAGTTACCAAAAAGTTTTTTGTTTTTTGGGTGTCCCATTGAGAAAAACAGGAAAAAAGCCTATTGCCACACATGCCCGAATCCATAGCAACACCGGCCAACCCAAACAAAATAAAAACAGCTCCCGTATGCACGCCAATTTTCTCTTTGCGCAGCTTCATTTACGCAAAGAGTAAATTTATCTACGCTTTGAGTAAATTTATCTACGCTTTGAGTAAATTTATCTACGCTTTGAGTAAATTTATCTACGCTTTGAGTAAATTTATTTACGCTTTGAGTAAATTTATTTACGCTTTGAGTAAATTTTGTTTCGCACGTGTGCAAATGCCCTTCCCTGCAACCCGCCACATTCCAGCCTTTGCCGTGA
>JAISWE010000059.1 GCA_031271175.1 Bacteroidales bacterium
GTATAAAATTATTGGTCCCGCTATGCCAACGCCGGGGATTAACTTTTTTTTTAAAAGGGTTTTACCCCCCCCCCCCCCCGGATTTTGTGCAACGCAGAACCGCAACGCCTTCACACGAGGTGAAGCGTTGAGCCGGGAGAACGGTGTGTTGTTATTCAGCGTCATTTTACAAATGATGTTTTTATTGAATGAATGAGCAAAGGTAAAATTTTATTTTGAAATGGCAATAAAAAAATATTTTTTACACATCTGTAAGCTAAAGCATACGGTTAATAAAGTGTCGTCCCTGCGGGACTTGGTCGCTGATGTGATGGCTCGTGTCCGTAAGCTGAAGCATACGGTTAATAAAGTATCGTCCCTGCGGGACTTGGCCGCTGATGGGATGGTTCGTCCGTAAGCTAAAGCATACGGTTAATAAAGTATCGTCCCTGCGGGACTTGGCCGCTGATGTGATGGCTCGTCCGTAAGCTGAAGCATACGGTTAATAAAGTATCGTCCCTGCGGGACTTGGCCGCTGTCCTGCGTTCCCCACCTGTGGAGGTGTCCGAAAGACGGTGTGCTTTTCCCGATGAGGCAAATAGGAAAGGTCTTCAAACGTTCTCAAGATACAGGGAACCACTCCAGTTCTTCGAACACCCCTCCGAAAGTGGAGAATCCCGAAATCCTAATCATCTTTTAATCTTATGGCTCCTAATCAAAAAAGGCAAAGCACCTCAAAAAAAGATTTTGCCCGTTTTCTCAAACATTTTTCAGGCTTTCCAGATAGCCTTGCAGGAGAATGGCAGCGCTCAGTTTATCAATGTTGCTTTTGTTGCGCCGGTCTTTTTTCTTCATACCGCCTTCCAGCATGGCTTGCACTGCCATTTTGGAGGTAAACCGTTCGTCCGCCGCTATCACCTCAATGTCGGGATAGTCCGTTTTGAGGCGTCGGATAAAAGGCGCGACGTATTGTTTTGTCATGGAGGAAACATTTCCGTTGAGCAGGACGGGATTGCCGACAATGATGCGCTCTACGGCTTCCCGTGCGACGTATCGTTTCAGCCATTCCGTCAATTGTTCGGTAGGTACCGTTTCCAACGGCCCGGCAATGATTTGCAGCGTGTCGGTAACGGCAAGCCCCGTGCGTTTGCGGCCATAATCGATGGCAAGAATGCGTCCCATTTTGCGTATGATTGTTCCGGAAAAGTATTAAAAAAAAGAAAGGGAATGTTCAAAAATGGCTTTTTGAACATCCTCCTTTTCTATTTTGGCGCATGTGCTATTTATTTCCCTTGATAGCGGCATGTGCGGCTGCCAGCCGTGCGATAGGCACCCGGAAAGGCGAACAGCTGACATAGTTAAGCCCGATATGGTGGCAGAATTCGACGGAACTCGGTTCGCCGCCGTGTTCGCCGCAGATGCCGACTTTCAGTTCGGGACGGATGGATCGTCCATTGACGGTAGCCATGCCTATGAGCTGTCCTACGCCTTTCTGGTCGAGGATCTGGAACGGGTCGGCTTTCAGAATGTTCTTTTCCAGATACACGGGCAGGAATTTGGCAATATCGTCGCGCGAATAGCCGAAAGTCATTTGCGTGAGGTCATTGGTACCGAAAGAAAAGAACTCTGCCGATTCGGCGATACGATTGGCGGTAAGGGCGGCGCGCGGCACTTCGATCATGGTACCGATTTTGAAATCGATGTGATCTTTATATTCGGCGAATACTTTGGCTGCCGTGTCGCGGATAATCGTTTCCTGATATTTCAGTTCGTACAGGATGCCGACCAGCGGTACCATGATTTCCGGAATAGTAGTGATGCCGCGTTTTTTCAGGTTGAGTGCGGCTTCGAGGATAGCGCGAGTCTGCATTTCGGTAATTTCCGGATAGGTGTTGCCTAACCGGCATCCGCGATGTCCGAGCATCGGGTTAAATTCGTGCAGCGCTTCTACTTTTTCGCGTACTTTCTGTACGGAAATATTCATTACTTTGGCCATTTCCTCCTGTCCTTTTTCGTCATGGGGCACAAATTCGTGCAGCGGCGGATCGAGAAGCCGTACGGTTACCGGCAGTCCTTGCATCGTTTCGAAAATGCCTTCGAAATCGGTACGTTGCAGGGGCAGGAGTTTTGCCAGCGCTTTACGCCTGCCGTTTTCATCTTCGGCAAGGATCATTTCGCGCATGGGAATGATTTTTTCGCCTTCAAAGAACATGTGTTCGGTGCGGCAGAGGCCGATTCCCTGAGCGCCAAATTCGCGGGCTGTTTTGGCGTCGCGCGGGGTATCGGCATTGGTGCGCACTTTCAAACGCGCGTGTTTGTTGGCCATTTCCATCAGTTCGGCAAAGTCGCCGCTCAGTTCGGCTGCTCTGGTTTTGATTTGACCGCTGTAAACGTTGCCTGTCGAACCGTCGAGAGAAATCCAGTCGCCTTCTTTGAGGATTTGTCCCTTTACGGTAAGGGTGCGCGCCTTGTAGTCAATCACAAGGCTTCCGGCTCCGGACACGCAGCATTTTCCCATGCCGCGTGCAACGACGGCTGCATGGGAGGTCATTCCTCCGCGTGCGGTAAGGATGCCTTCGGCCACATTCATTCCTTTGAGGTCTTCCGGAGATGTTTCCACCCGTACCAGAATGGTTTTCTTTCCTTTGGCTGCCCATGCTTCCGCATCTTCGGCAAAAAAGACGATCTGTCCGGTGGCGGCGCCCGGAGAAGCAGGCAAGCCCTGCGCTATTCCGGATGCTTTGGACAATGCTTCCTTGTCGAATACAGGATGCAACAGTTCGTCCAGCTTCTGCGCTTCGCAACGCAACAATGCAGTTTCTTCGTCAATCATGCCTTCACGGAACATGTCGATGGCGATTTTCACCATAGCTGCACCGGTGCGTTTGCCCGAGCGGGTCTGCAACATCCACAGTTTACCGTCCTGAATGGTAAACTCAATGTCCTGCATGTCTTTATGGTGGTTTTCAAGATGTTTTTGAGTGTTAAACAAATCCTGATAAATGACAGGCATGGATTCTTCCAGTGATGGATACTTTGCCGCACGTTCCGCTTCGGAGACACCGGCCAGCCCAGCCCATCGCTGCGACCCTATTTTGGTGATCTGTTGCGGGGTACGAATACCTGCCACTACATCTTCGCCCTGCGCATTGATGAGATATTCGCCGTTGAAAAGCGCTTCGCCCGTACCGGCATCGCGGGTAAAAGCCACGCCGGTAGCGGAATGGTTGCCCATATTTCCGAAAACCATTGCCTGCACATTAACGGCAGTGCCCCACTCGGCGGGAATATTGTTCAATTTGCGATAGAGGATAGCGCGGTCGTTCATCCAACTGCCGAAAACGGCCATCACTGCACCCCAAAGCTGCTCCCACGGATCGACCGGAAAATCCCGGCCTGTTTTTTCCTTTACGGCTTTCTTGAAAAGAACGACTAATTTTTTCAGATCATCGGTCGTAAGGTCGGTATCCAGGTGTATCCCTTTTTCTTCCTTGACCTTTTCGATGATTTCCTCGAACGGATCAAGGTCTTCCTTGGAGGCGGGTTTCAATTCGAGCACCACATCGCCGTACATCTGCACAAACCGGCGATACGAATCCCATGCAAAGCGGGGATTGCCCGATTTTGCTGCAATGGTTTCCACGGCCTCGTCGTTCAGTCCGAGATTAAGGATGGTATCCATCATACCGGGCATGGACGCCCGCGCACCCGACCGTACCGACACCAGCAGGGGATTCCGGTTATCGCCGAATTTTACTCCGCCGACAGCCGCTTCTACTTTTTGAACAGCCGCTTTTACATCGTTTTCAATTTCCCGAATAACGGTTTCGCGTCCTACCTCATAATACAGGGTACATACTTCTGTTGTGATCGTGAATCCGGGAGGAACAGGAATACCTATCAGGTTCATCTCGGCAAGGTTAGCGCCTTTGCCGCCCAACAACTCTTTCATCGAACCGTTCCCTTCGGCGGTCTTGTTTCCAAAAAAATAAACTTGCTTTTCTTTTGACATTTCGCTTTATATATAGATTTAAAAAATTAAAAATTTACTGCAATTTACAAACGCAAAAGTAATAACTAAAATGCTATTCCACAAAAAAATATTTCCCGTTGGACAGAATCGACTTATTTAAAACCATTTGCATATTATAGAGAAGGCAGAACGAAGGAGGAAATGACTGAAAACATTTCTGCATCTGTCGGACGATATTCCTTCACACGACACTTTTAACCGCATTTGTTCCGCTCGGAATTTAAAAAAAATGGATATTGCTGATCTTAGGAAATTTGTGACGTGATGAACTGCAATATGGGTTAATATCTTTCGAATGATACTGATACCCTATCTCCCGATACGAATTTAATTCTGAATATATTCAAATTGAACACCTCCTGCCAACTGCCCTGTTCCCCAACATTTTCGTAGTGATTTTTTCCAAGTTGGGTTAACGGACGATCGCTATTTTCACATCGACGCCGAAGGTAAAAGGACGCCCTTTTTGGACGAGGACGCCAATAGCCGGTTCGTTGAGATAATAAACAAAATAATCCGTTTGCAGGATATTTTTCGCCCACAGCGTAAGGGTTACCGGCCCTTTTCCCATACTGACACTGCCGTTAAGCAGGTGGTAGGGCTGCTGGACGGCGCGATTGTCTTCGTGCCAGTAGATTTTGCCTGTCCTGTTGTATCCGACTCTGAAGATCATATCGTTGAGAAAGCTTTTGAGGGGTATGCGATAGGAGATACTGCCCGAGAAGGTGGAGGCAGGCGACCACGGCACACGCTGTCCGTTGTAGTTCAGTGTGTCGGAAACGACATACTGCCTGAAACGGGCGTCCGTGCAGCCGAATGAGGCATTCAGGCTGAGATTGCCGACGGGTTGCGAAGACAGGGAGAGTTCCGCACCCTTGCTTTCCGACTGTCCGGCATTGTGTATGACGCTGTCGTCATTGCCGTTGTCGAGGTGTACGATTTGCGTGATTTGTTGGTCTTTCCAGCGGATAAGGAATACGGCGGCCTGAATGGTCGTGGCAAGCGGAAGGTCAAGCTGCAACCCCGCTTCGTAGTTCCAGCTGGTTTCCGGATCGTAGGTCTGTTCGTCCATGCCTTCGCGGAAACTGGTGTTGAACCCGCCCGTTTTGTAGCCTTTTGCAATGGAAACATATACTGCCTGCTGTAAAAACCCGTATCGCAGGGCTACTTTGGGCAGAAATTCGAAGAAGTCGAGCATGAGGTCTGTATTTGCTTCGTGGCGCGTGCTGGAGGGTAGCACCACATCGGAAACGTACCGCTGACGGACATATTCGCGGTCGATCCTTGCGCCTGCCGTCAGCGACAAGCCTTCGACCAACAGGTTGTTGTAGCTCGACTGATGGTAGATGGCCGCCGAGAACACAGGCTGCCGGTCGGATATTTGATATTGGGCGTTCATTGCCGGAATGGTCACTTCAACATATTTGTCTCTGCGCTGGTAAAAGGCGAAAAATCCGGTTATCCAGCGGTAGTTGCGGGAAAAGTCCGACCGGGCAAGCACTTCCTGCGACAGCATGGTCTGCGTTTGCGGTTGCACGGCGTAATATTTGGGTAATGGTGAGAAATCCTGATCTACCGCCTGTCTGTCTTTCAGGTATTGTGCGCCTGTGATGGTGCGAATGCTTCCCCAGCGGGTTTGTTGCGTAAAGTGATAGCCGGCGGAGAGCAAATCGCGGGTGTAGGAACTCGGTTCATCGTAGTTCACCGAATCCGTTGTTCCTGTTTCCGGGTCATATAGGCTATAGGCGTAGCCTTCCTGCCGGCTGTGTTCGTAAGCGGCATGGAAGTCGGACAGGGCGTTTTTGTTGTGTTGCAGGGTAAAACGCAATCGTCCCGAGAAGTCATTGCGTTCATCGGCTTTTTTCCCGGTGTGTTGGTTGGTGAAATATCCGCCCATGCGGTTGTAGTTGGCGACGGCGGCTACTCCCAGTTTCTTGCCTGCCTTGGCATAATGGCTAAGCGTAAAATTGCCGTCGCCGTAGTTGCCTCCCGACAGGCTTATGTCTGTTCCCCGACGATTCAGGGGCGAACGGGTAGTTACGCTGATAATGCCCGCCATGGCGTTACGTCCGTAAAGCGTTCCTTGCGGCCCTCTCAGTACTTCAATGTTTTCGATGTCGTAAAACTCGAAATCGAAGGCGGCAGTTTCCGGATAGGGAATACCGTCCACATAAAGACCTACCGACTGGGCGCTTTTACTTGAGCGGGTTCCGTTTCCCCTCACCCATATCGGCGCATACAGTTTGGAACCGTAATCGGGGATAAAAACGTTGGGGACGCCGGTCGAAATATTTTTTAGCGACCGGATGCCGTCCTGTTCCAACTGTTTTCCGGAAAGCAGCGTGATGGAAGCAGGAATGTCCTTGTGGCGGCTTGTTTCTTTGGAAAAGGATACTACAACTTCTTCCAAAGTGATGGGCTGAATGCCATCCTCGGACTGTTGAGCCTGTAAAAGGCCGGCAAAGCCACTTGACAGTGCCAGCAGGAAATATTTTTTCAACATTATGACGAAAGATTGGACATCACATTGGCACCGTGGCAATTCTTGTATTTTTTGCCGCTACCGCAAGGACAGGGATCATTGCGTCCTACTTTCGGTTCTGTTTTCACAATGGGTTGTGGTTTTTGCCGTTCACGGGTGTCTTCCATGCCGGGTTGCGCGGCGGAGCGTCTGCTGTATTCGCTTTTGTGGGCTTGCATCCGGCTCATATCCAGCCGGCGGGGCGCTTGTGCTTGTCGTACTTCGTTCGGATCACGAATAGGAATGCTGTTTTTCAGCAGCAGGGATACTACATCGCGATTGATTTTTTCCACCATTGCCTTGAAAAGTTCAAATGATTCGAATTTATATATCAGCAACGGATCTTTCTGTTCGTAGCTGGCGTTCTGCACCGATGTGCGGAGATCGTCCAGTTCGCGGAGGTGTTCTTTCCACGCTTCGTCGATGGTGGCAAGGATGGCGCTTTTCTCGAATGAACGGATCAGCTCGCGGCCTTGTGTCTCGTAGGCTTTTTTCAGGTTGGCGATCACCTGGTACACACGACGTCCATCGGTAAACGGCACTACAATGTTTTCGTATTGCCCGCCCTGGTTTTCATACACATCCTTGATGACCGGCATGGCCTGCTGTACATTGTACTCGCATTTGCGGTGGTAGGTTTTCAGGGAAAGGTCATATACTTGTTCTATCGTTTCGTTCACCGGATTTTTCAGAAAATCATGTTCATTAACAGGCATTTCGACGGAGAAATAACGGATCAGCTCCATGTTCAGTCCTTCAAAATCCTGGTCTTTATGGAAAGAGGTGATCAGTTCGTCTATTACGTCATACATCATGTTGGCGATATCGATGTTGAGCCGTTCTCCGTAAAGGGCGTGGCGTCGCCGGGTATAGATGACTTCTCGCTGCGAGTTCATCACATCGTCGTATTCCAGCAGGCGTTTGCGGATGCCGAAGTTGTTTTCTTCCACTTTGCGTTGTGCGCGTTCGATGGAGCGTGTAATCATCGAATGCTGGATGACTTCTCCTTCTTTCAGGCCGAGCCGGTCCATCATGCCTGCGATTCTGTCCGAGCCGAACAGACGCATCAGATCGTCTTCGAGCGAAACGAAGAATTGTGAACTTCCCGGATCGCCCTGTCGTCCAGAACGTCCCCGCAGCTGTCTGTCCACGCGGCGCGATTCGTGGCGTTCGGTGCCTACGATTGCCAGCCCGCCGGCAGTGCGTACTTCCTGCGACAGTTTGATGTCCGTACCGCGACCTGCCATGTTAGTGGCAATGGTCACAGTGCCTGTTTTGCCTGCTTCCGCAACGATATCGGCTTCTTTCTGGTGCAGTTTTGCGTTCAGTACGTTGTGTTTGATTTTACGCAGGTTGAGCATTTTGCTCAGCAGTTCCGATATTTCTACCGAGGTGGTGCCGACGAGTACCGGACGGCCGTTGTTGACCAGTTCGACAATTTCATCAATAACGGCGTTGTATTTTTCGCGTTTGGTTTTGTACACCAAATCTTCATGGTCTTTGCGGATAATAGATTTGTTGGTGGGAATGAGTACCACGTCCAACTTGTAGATGTTCCAGAGTTCGCCGGCCTCTGTTTCTGCCGTACCCGTCATGCCTGCCAGTTTGTGATACATGCGGAAGTAGTTTTGCAGGGTGATGGTGGCAAAGGTTTGGGTGGCGGCTTCTACTTTTACGCTTTCTTTTGCTTCTATGGCCTGATGCAAGCCGTCGGAATAGCGTCGTCCTTCCATGATACGGCCTGTTTGTTCATCGACGATTTTCACTTTGTTGTCAATCACGACATATTCGTCGTCCTTTTCAAACAGTGTGTAGGCTTTCAGCAACTGGTTTACCGTATGTACCCGCTCGGATTTGATGGCGTACTCCTGCAACAGCGCGTCTTTTTTTTCAAGTTTTGCTTCCGGGGAAAGGTCTTGCTTTTCGAGTTCCGATATGGCCGTGCCGATGTCGGGAAGGATGAAGAAGTTGGGGTCTTCCGTCCGGCGTGTCAGTATTTCGATGCCTTTGTCGGTCAGTTCTATGCTGTTATGCTTTTCATCAATCACAAAAAACAGTTCGTCGGTAACGATATGCATGTTTTTGTTGTTTTCCTGCATGTAGAAGTTTTCTGTTTTTTGCAGTAGCTGCTTGTTGCCCTGTTCGCTGAGCAGTTTGATGAGTGGTTTGTTTTTCGGCAGTCCCTTGTGGGCGCGGAGCAGCAGCAGTCCGCCTTTTTCGCGTTCTTTTCCTTCCTCGCTGCCGATGAGTGGGCGACATTCGGACAATATCTGGGTGACCAGTTTTCGCTGTTCGTTGAATAGCTGTTCCACGCGGGCTTTGTATTCGTCGAAAAGCTGGTTGTCGCCTTTAGGTACCGGGCCGGCAATGATGAGGGGCGTACGTGCATCGTCTATCAGCACGGAGTCCACTTCGTCCACGATGGAATAGTGGTGTTTGCGCTGCACCAAATCTTCGGGGCTGATGGCCATGTTGTCGCGCAGATAGTCGAATCCGAATTCGTTGTTGGTGCCGAAAGTGATGTCGGCGTTGTAGGCGGCGCGGCGTTCGGGCGAGTTGGGTTGGTGTTTGTCGATACAGTCCACCGATAGCCCGTGAAATTCATAGAGCGGCCCCATCCATTCGGAGTCGCGCTTGGAGAGGTAATCGTTTACGGTTACTATGTGTACTCCCAATCCTGCCAAAGCATTCAGGAAGACCGGAAGCGTTGCCACCAGTGTTTTTCCTTCGCCGGTAGCCATTTCGGCGATTTTTCCCTGATGCAGCACCACTCCGCCGATCAGTTGCACGTCGTAATGCACCATGTCCCATACGATCTCATTACCGCCGGCCACCCAGCTGTTCAGATAGATGGCTTTGTCGCCGGCAATCATTACATGGTGCTTGTCCACTGCCAATGCACGATCGAAATCGGTAGCCGTAACTTCTATGCGTTCGTTTTCCTTGAATCGGCGGGCGGTGTCTTTCATCACGGCAAAGGCAACGGGCAGAAGTTCATTAAGCGTTTTTTCGACGGTTTCCACTATTGCCTTTTCCAGCCGGTCTATTTCCTTGTAGATTTTTTCCACTTCTTCCACAGAAAGGCTGGCTTCGTCGGCTTTTATTTTCAGGGAAGCGATTTCGTCCTGTTCCTTTCGTATGGCGTCGCGTATTTTTTTCCGCAGCAAAACGGTTTCATTTCTCAACTGGTCGTTGGAAAACCCCGTTACACGGTCGTATTCCGCCCTGATTTTATCCACATACGGACGGATTTCCTTCATGTCTTTCTCGGCTTTGTTGCCGAACAGTGATGATAAGAGAGAATTGATGAAACTCATTATGATATCTTGATATTAGAAATAGAAAAACGACAAAGGTACGATATTTTTTGATTTTTTGAGTGATGATTTTGATCCGGGTATTAAAATAAATGAACTGATGAAAAAGCGAAAAGGTGACGGAGGGATGACGGAGGTACGACAAAAACCCGTCAGGGAGACAGTGCCGGTATCGGACATCTATGCTTAATGGCGGAGCAACATTACTATTTTGCAGGCCATGTCCAGGAATATGATTTTGGTATTGCCGTTGGATTCTATATGGTAGTGGGCTTTGCTCAGTTCTTCGGTTAGCGGCGCTATGTTGCCGGGATGAATGTACGGATAGAATTTGGATGAAAAATCATTTTCCGCTTTCGTTAAGAAAGCCAGCTGGGGCTGTTTGCAATTCAGCATGAAATTTTCGCGCACCATCCGCAGACCGTATAATAGGAATGCTTTTTGACTTTCACGGTTCATGCTGGCCATTTGGTTGCTCCAGTCTATCAGTTCGAGCATGGACTGTTTTTTCCCCCACACTGCCCAGCAGAGACGCATCATAGACATGAACTGTTCGAGAAAAAGGGACTCCTGTTCGGTTTCCGATTGCAGGATTGCCATTGCTTTTGCCAGATTGCCGTTGCTCAACATGGCCACATCTCGTGCCTGCTGTTCGTTGCATCGGCAGTTTCTCACCAGATAATCCGTCAGGTCGGGAATATCCACTTTCGGAATCTTGACCAGTTGGGTACGCGAAAGGATAGTGGATAAGATCAGGTCGGACGATTCGGCAATCAGGACAAAGAGCGTTTTTTCCGGAGGTTCTTCCAGTATTTTCAACAGTTTGTTGGCAGCTTGGATATTCATCTTTTCCGCCATCCAGATAATCACAATCTTGAAACCGCCTTCGTAGGATTTCAAACTGAGTTTGCTGAGAATCTCTCTGCTTTCATCCACAAAAATACTTCCCTGCTTGTTGTCGGACGACATCGTGGACAACCACTGGGAATATGTAAGATAGGGATTCCGTATCAATGTTTCTCTCCATTCCTTGATGAACATGTCGCTTACCGTTTTTCCGCTGCCAGACTTGATGACGGGAAAGACGAAATGCAAGTCGGGATGAATCAGTTTGCCGTATTTGTTGCATGACGGGCATTGACCGCATGAGTCGGTTTCGTTGCGGTTGGGGCAACTGATGTACTGTGCATAAGCAATGGCCAGCGCCAGACCGCCTGCTCCTTCCGGAGAAAGAAACAGGCGTGCGTGACTGATACGGTTTTCCCGTACCGTCCGAATCAGTTGACGTTTCAGTTTTTCCTGACCGGCGATTTCGGCGAACAGCATGGGATTTACTCGTTGATATTATGAACTACCAGTCCGCTGCGAAGTTTCGGCTCAAACCATGTTGTTTTGGGCGGCATGATGTTTCCGGAGTCGGCAATATTGATCAGTTGCTTCATGCTGACGGGGTACAGCGCGAATGCGGCGGCCATTTCGCCCGCATCGACCCTGCGTTTCAATTCGCCCAGTCCGCGGATTCCCCCTACGAAGTCGATTCGTTTGGAATGGCGCAGATCGGTAATGTTCAGCAGGGGTACAAGCACCTGCTCGGAGAGGACGGTGACATCCAGACAGCCGATGGGATCGGCATCGTTGCAAACGCTCCGGCGGGCTTTCAGCGCGTACCATTTGCCGCCGAGATACATGCCAAACTCGTGCAGCGCCGCAGGGCGGTATTCCTCCGTTCCTTTGCACTCCACCTCAAATCCCTGCGACAATGCCGTCAGGAAACTGCTTTCGGAATGGCCGTTCAGGTCCTTCACCACGCGGTTGTAATCGAAGATTTTCAGTTGACGATCGGGAAAATGAACGGCGAGGAAAAAATTGTACTCTTCATTGCCGGTGTGATTCGGATTGGCTTGCCGTTTTTCCATTCCGACGCCTGCTGCCGCTGCCGTCCGATGGTGTCCGTCGGCGACGTAAGTGCGGGGAATAGCCGCAAACAGTGTGATCAGCCTGTCGATGGTTGGCTGATGGTCGATTAGCCAGAAGCGGTGTCCAATGCCGTCATCGGTGGTGAACTCATATACGGGGGGCGCGGCCGACTGCCTTTCCACTATGGCGTCGATTTCCTTCACGGCAGGATAAGCAAAAAAAACAGGTTCGTAATTCAGGCCGCTTGTGCGGATGTGGTTTCGGCGGTCTTCTTCCTTATCGGGGCGCGTCAGTTCATGTTTGCGAATAACGTTGTTCATGTAGTCGTCCACGGAAGCGCATCCCACAATGCCATACTGCGTCCGACCGTCCATCGTTTGTGCATAGATATAAAGACTTTTCCGGTCGGAGGCGAGAAAAACGCCGTCTGTCAGCATCTTTCGAAAATTGGCATAGCCCTTTGCATACACTTCCGGAGCGTGCTCATCCGTCGTTTCGGGTAAATCAATTTCGGGTTTTATCACATGCAGAAACGACAAGGGATTTCCCGCTGCTTCCTTTGCCGCTTCCATTCGGTCAAGCACATCGTAGGGACGGGAAGCAATTTCGGCAACACGTTCCCTCACCGGACAAATTCCTTTGAATGCTCTTAATACAGCCATAATTGACGATATATTTATATAAGTGAAAATTTTGACAAAGATAGGATTTTTCGACGTAAATGAAAATTCGGAAGCTTTAAAAAAAATGTATTCAAAAAATCGGCTAAATCTTTATTCTTGCCGCTGTTTTAAATCTGGTAAAAAGATGGAGTAATATCTTGACTATTCTGAGCGAAAAATATGACTATACCAAGTTTAAACGGGATTTTAATTCGGCTATTTCTCTTTCCTTCTCTTCAATGGTTTTATCCTTCTCTTCAATGGTTTTATCCTTCTCTTCAAGCTCTGCGCTCAGTTTGATGCGTTCTTCCTCACGCCCTTCCTCACGCCCTTCTTCGCGCGAAGTGGTGATGATACTTCTTTCGTAACGCCGCTGTTCCCTGTGATGGTCATAATCCTCTTTCTCCTCTTCATTCAGGCTCCCGTAGAGCAGTTTCTCCCGCGCAACAGCCAGACCGGGAGCGGTAAAATCCTCGGGTATCGCGTTGTTTTTCAAATAATATATCCACTGGTCAAGATTGTCCTGTGCCACATTGTTAAAATCGTCCACACGAAGAATATAATATTCGGGGAAAAGATCGCCGGCTTCCACGCGAAGATATCTTTTCTTCTGTGTCTCGGACAACTGGAGCAGGTCGTGGCAGTGAATACCGTAAAAATCATTTCGCCCGTGATAAACATAGTCCCTGCCCTGTCCCAGTTCAAAGTAAACAATATTAATATGGTAGATTTTCCTGATTTTTCCATAGTCGTCGCCCGACACCAGTTCCACCGCTGCCTTGGATGCCCCGTAAAGCATCCGGTGAAAATAATCCACCTCCGATGATATCTGAATCTCGATAATGAATACCTCGTTCCTGTCATTTTCGGCACGGATGTCCACCCTGTTGAACTTATCCTCCGCGTACAGCCTGTTACTTTCGCTCTCGCCCATATTTTTGATGGAAAGTTTTTCGCCCGTCAAAACGGATATAAAGCCTTCCAGCACATCAAAATTCGCCTTGTTGCGCAACAGGCGCTTCAATGCCCAGTCGAACCGTACCAGATCCTGTCCCGGTTTCTTCTTTGCTGACATATCCTGCTTCTTTTAGTGTTTATCGTGCAAAAGTAAAATTTTCCGGCGAAAAATAAAAGTCCGGAAACATTTTTTTATGGAAACCGCCATGAACAGTCGAAGAAAAGAAGTATCGGAAGCAGGGATGCCGACCGGAATAATGGCTGTCTGCTTAAAATCCTAATCTGTCAGGCGGGTGGTAAAAAAGATGAAATTTGATTTTTCAAAATCCCGTTTTTCATTTTTCGAGCAATAGTTCGAAATGCACCTATCCTATTTCATAAATTTGCGTATAAGGAAAAAAAGATGTATATTTGTTGCGAAATTTATAAATCATGAAAGTTTATTTTTTAGAACTTATTATACTGG
>JAISWE010000061.1 GCA_031271175.1 Bacteroidales bacterium
CATCACTGCGAAATGTACCGGTTCAAACCACGATCGTACAAAGACCTGCCCATACGTTATGCCGAGTTTGGCACCGTTTACCGCTACGAACAAAGCGGCGAACTGCACGGACTGACGCGCGTACGCGGCTTCACGCAAGACGACGCCCATATCTTCTGCCGCCCCGATCAGCTGAAAAGCGAGTTTATAAAGGTAATTGAAATCATTTTCAGAATCTTCCGGGCGCTGGACTTCAAGGATTTCATCGCACAAGTATCCCTCCGCGACCCGAACAACAAGGAAAAATACATCGGCAGCGACGAGAATTGGGAAAAGTCCGAACGCGCCATCATCGAAGCGGCCGCCGAAAAGGGACTGCAAACGGTGGTGGACCTCGGCGAAGCAGCATTCTACGGCCCCAAACTTGACTTCATGGTGCGCGACGCCATCGGACGTAAATGGCAATTAGGCACCATTCAGGTGGACTACAACCTCCCCGAATGTTTCGAACTCGACTACACCGGCGCCGACAACCACAAACACCGCCCGGTGATGATTCACCGCGCCCCCTTCGGTTCCATGGAACGGTTCGTGGCGGTGCTGCTGGAACACACTGCCGGAAAATTCCCGCTGTGGCTCAGCCCCGAACAAGCAGTCGTGCTGCCCGTCAGCGAAAAATACAACGACTACGCCCAAAAAGTAACGGAAACATTGAACCTGTCCGACATCCGCACCGCCACGGACGACCGCAACGAAAAAATCGGCAAAAAAATCCGCGACAACGAACTGAAAAAGATTCCCTATCTGCTGATTGTCGGCGAAAAGGAAGAACAGAGCCGAAGCGTATCCGTCAGAAAACAGGGCGAAGGCGACAAAGGCGTCATGCTGCTACCGGACTTCGCCGCACTCATCGGCGATGAAGTAAAACGACAGATGGAAGCGCTCTAAACTTCCCTGTAAAACAGCATTTGAAGGGAATCGCCGCCGGAAAAGCAAGAAAACTTCAGGAGTAAAGTTTTGTGTTCGACAGGGATGGGAATACGTTTTTGACCGGCTTTCCGGCAATAAAATCCTTTAAATAGAAAGGTTCCGAATAGGCGACATCCTCAAATCGAACGTTTTGAAAGGCCTCCCATGCGTCATTGATCATATATCGGGCGGAATAGCTATAGGATGGTGGGAAAATCGCATGAGGATGTGTCAACAGCGGCTTGCACTTGTCCGCACCGCTCCCGATAAAGTACACGGGGTGATGTTCCAACCATTTGTCAAAAGAGTGTTCGTTAATCACTTCGGCACAAGTGTCCTTCACCACATTTTTCTCTCTGTCGAACAGGGCAGTATAAACTTCCATGCGTCTTGCATCTATCATCGGACAAATCAGTGCATCGTACGCCATCAAAGACGCTTGCAGAAGCAATCCGTCTGCCATAGCCCGCAGGGTCGGCACGGCGATCAGCGGTATCCCGGCTCCGTAGCACAGGCCTTTGGCTGTGGACATACCTATCCGTAGCCCCGTATAGGAACCGGGGCCTATCCCGACTGCAACCGCTGCCAGTTGAGATACGCCGACATGCGCCCCTTTCAACACCCTGTCAATTAACGGCACGAGCATTGCAGCATGATTTCGTTCTTCCGAACCTTCAATAAAAGCAATGCACGCTTCATTGCGCGATAAGGAAACCGAACACCTCGCTACCGATGTCTCCACTTGAAGAATAAGTGAGTACGCCATACGTTCTACCATATTCAAAGACGCAAAGATAATGCATCTTCATGGTACTGTACTAATGATATTTTTGTTGAGTGGATAAAAGATCTTTCAGCATGTCATTCAGATCATTCGTCAGCGTATCAATTTTCTGATGAATGATGTTGGGTATGACCTGTTGTTCGGCATCATTGACATCCGTATTTTGGCAAACGCTTGAATCCTCCGTGAACCAATAGGACACAGGGCATCCCAAGACTTGGGAAATGCGCTCCAAAACCTCTACTTTCATAGACTTGTTTCGTATCATTTGATGCAAACCTTGTTCGGTTATATCTATCTTATAACACAAATCTCTGATTGACATACCTCTACGATCAAGTTCCGTTTTTATTCGATTATAATCCATTATTCTACGTTTTAGATCGAATGACTTTAAAAAAATGTTTCACACATAAACGATTATTTATTTTAAGGGAATAAAAGTAATACATTTTTTTTTACGATGAACCAAAATTGAAAAGTTTTATTATTTTTTTTTTATTTATTTCAGGTAATACTGCCTTTTACTAAGTAATCCGAAGGATTTTTTTTTTGCAACCGCAAGATATGATTTCCGGAAAATGAAAAAAAAAATTAAATAAAAATTTAGTTGACGGGATATTTTATAATTATTTTGATTATTCAACATAACAATGTTACTTTTGTAGCTTCAAAATTAATAGCTGTGGTGTATGTCGAAAGTAATAAAGATACAGAAAGGTCTGAATATTAAACTAAAAGGAAAGGCGGAGAAGATACTCGTCAAAGCCGGCGCCTCCGACAGGTATGCGGTGAAACCCACCGATTTTCCGGGCTTGACGCCCAAAATGCTGGTCAAGGAAGGCGATGCGGTGAAAGCAGGCGCCGCCCTGTTTGCGGACAAGAACCGGC
>JAISWE010000075.1 GCA_031271175.1 Bacteroidales bacterium
TTTCAACGGAATCCTTTGCCAGCATCCGATTTTGGCAACAACATGCCGTTGCCAGGCATAATACAATAAAATGACTTATTTTGTTCATACTTCGTTTATATTTATAATTTTAATTATCCGATTTTTGTTTAACATATTCATTTTTCAAATAAAAATCGTTTTCAATTGATGGTGCAAAGTACGGAAAAAAGAATGACATATCATTCTCCAAAAGCGTTTTTTTTTATGACTGCTGTTAAGCGGTTAATCGTCTGCTGATATATGGAAGATAGTGAATAATGAATAGTTGGAAAAGGAGGGGAGGGGATTTTCCGAGCTACTAAGGATGCGAAATAAACAAAATTTTTAACATGTTAAAGTTACGCAGGGATGCATCCCCTCCGACAGGATGCCGGAGAGAGGCATTCCTGTTTTCTACCGGACGATAATCTCTGTCGGGATGGCTTAAAGTTTAGAAGTAATCCCAACGTTTCCGGCAATGTTTACGGTTTCTTTTTTTGTATTTTCAACTCCTCCGAATCCCAATACAAAGGCATACCTTTAAGATAGCTTTCGTAACACAACAGCGCCGGCGCTGCGGATTTTACGCCGAAAAGGACATTTCCGTCGGTGGGGGTACCGTTGCGAATGCCGCCGAAAAAGTTGCTGAAATGGTCGTAATGGCAATTGTGGTAATCTTTTTCGTAGAACACGAGTTTTTTGTCTTCGGCTTGTTCGGGGGTGTCGATGGTAGCGCCGACAGGCGGCAATCCGCGAAACCGGTCGGGTTGCACCTCCCTGTTCATGGTCAGGGTAACCCTGTCCCATTCGACGTCCATCGTTCCCGCTTCTCCGATGATTTTGAAATTGAGGCTGCCCCATTTTTTCGAAACTCCGTCGGCGAGATTTGCGCTGAGCGATACTTTGAAGGTTCCTGTTCCGTTTTTATCGGGATAGTCGAGATATCCCAGCAGGAGGTCCGGCATGTCGCGCGAACCGTCCGTATAATAGTTGATGCCGCCGGTGGCATACACTTTTTCAGGGCCATCGGAGCCGGTAATATAGTGCAGGCTGGCCAGCACATGAACGAACAAGTCTCCTCCCACACCGGTACTGTAGTCGCGCCAGTTCCGCCAGCAGAAGAAACGCTGGGCATCAAAGGGTATTACGCCGGCGTTTCCGGTGAACCGCTTCCACTCTATTGTTGTTTCCGAGGCATCGGAAGGGGCTTTGAAGCTGTTCAGGGCGCCCGGAGCCGCGGTAAAGGCTCCTTCCACAAGATATATGCGCCCAACCGCTCCGGCGGCGAGCAGTTGTTTCGCTTTTTTGTTGCCCACAGACGACATTCCCTGACTTCCGGTCTGAAAGCAGCGCCCCGACTGGCGCTGTGCCTTTATCAAATCCTTCCCTTCCGAGAGTTTGTGAATGACCGGTTTTTCACAGTACACGTGTTTGCCGGCATTCAGCGCGTCAATGCAAATGGGTTGGTGCCAGTGATCTGGCGTTCCTACGATTACAACATCTACGTCCTGCCTGGCGAGAATCTCTTCATGATTTTTGGTAATGAAGATATCTGCGCCCCATTCCTTTTGGGCTGCCTGAAGGCGTGCATCGTACAAATCGCATACGGCAACCGCTTTGACGCCGGGGCATCGCAATGCCGTCCGCATGTCGTTGGTACCCATATTCCCCTTTCCGATAAGCGCTATGCGGAGAGGAGTTTCATCTGCGGCAGCTTTTCGCCCCTTGTCCAGCACGTTTGCCGATAAATCGGGAAGGAACAGTGAAGTCAATCCTCCTGCCGCTATTTTCCCAAGAAATTGTTTCCGATCCATGTGAGAATAAATTTATAATGATCTTATTTTACAAAGTTATTGAATAAAAATGCAAAGATATAAAATCGAAGATCATATACATGGTATATTTGTGAATATTTTTCTTCAAAAACCGACAATTTTCGGAGATCACAGCGGTCGTGCGACCGTACCTAACGTTTGATGATTTTACCGACGCCGCAGGTCGTTTTATCGTATATTTTGACGATATACATGCCTTCCGGAAATTTCGACACATCAACACCGTCATCGACGTTCGAGATATATCGGGATAAAACCGTTTTTCCGGAACTGTCGAATATCTCAATGATGAGCGGTGCTTTGAACAGATGTGGCCACTTGAAGTAGAAGCGGTTGCTTACCGGATTTGGAAAAAGTTGTAACTCCGTTACCGAAGCCGGTTCCGGAACAGCAACAGCGCCGTCGCTTTTTACCAGGCGGTAGCGTATCACATCGTTTTTGCCGGTATGAGGAAGGGTATAACTCAATTCGTAGGTGGCCGTTTCGGCGTCGTACCATGCCTGCCACCAGTCGTTGCCGTGTACCGCCTGATTGACATTGATCCAGCTGCTGTTTTGCCATTGTTGTAGTTGCCATCCGGCATATCCGGGAAGGTTTTTGACGGTTACCGGTACGTAGCCGATCCCCCCGCTGACGGTGAACTCGCAGACGGTGCCGTCGCCGTCGCCGGTAGCGACGAGTTCGCAAGGCATGTTTCTTTCTGCGACGCCTACCGTGGCAGTCGCTCTCATTTTGGTTTGGGTGGCATATAAATGGCTCAGTCGCCATGAGGTGAAATCAGTTGACGGCGCCAAACTCAACACTTTGCTCGGCCCGTAGTAGTCGTTTTTGTGCGCCGGAAGATTGATAAAAGCGACAGCCCCTTCCACGACGCTGCCGGCCGTAATTGTATTTCCCGCCGAGGCAGGAGGACACAGTTCGATCAGTGCACCGGAGTACAATGTATTGGTAGTACGAATATTGAATGCCGGTTTATGATACTCCGTACCGTTCAGCGTGGCCTTAAAATCCAGTACGGACAATACTTTGTTGGCGCCTGCCCCATCGGTTCCGGGACGCGGTTGTCCGCCCAGAAAGGCAAACCACAGTCCCTCGCCTTCTACTTCTATTCGTTGCATGTTTTCGCTCAGCCAATAGGCGTTGGTGCCTGTTTTGGGGACGTTAAACTCGCCGCTGAAATTTTGTCCGCCGATGCTGAAACCGCCGACGCCGGCGTCGTTACCTACCGCCATCTTGTCGTAAATACCGACATTGTACTGATCGGCGCCAAATTGATAAAAAGCAAGGCGGGAAAAGGTCACATCCTTGAGGAAAGTATATTTGAAAGAGTGAATGGCTTTGGAGGCGTCGTCGGTACGCGGCATTTCGGCTTTGTATTCCATTTCGACAGCCCCGTCGGCAGTTATTCCGGTATAAATGACTTCGGTTACTACCGGCCCTTGCTTTTTAAACCGGGTACGCATGCGTGCAAAGGGTATTTTGGGCAGGTGATCGGCGGTGTGGTACACTAAGAAATCGGCTGCCCCCACATTGAGCGTCCAGTTATACTGTTCGTTGTTGACGCGTGAAGTGACGAGTGCGGGGCATATATCGCCCAGAAAGGACTGCGTCCATGCCTGATTGGCGTCATAACAGAAATTTTCGCCGAAAGAGCCTAATGCGGCCGTTTCCCACTGCTGGTGGCCGCCCCATCCGACCAGACAAAGCTGGGCGTGACTAACGGCAAAGACATTGCCATAGCGTGCAAAAGGGCAGGTATAACCGTAGCTGACGCTTTTTCCGGCGGGTACTTCAATCAAGGTGTATCCGTGATACCATACGCCTTCCCAGTTGCGGGCAGGGTCATCCGACGGGCGGCTGGTGCCGCCGCTGATGCTGTAATAATGCCAGTTCTTCGTCAATTGCACCTGTACGCCGACAGGTTCTTCCGTTTCCGCATCGCTCAGGAATGGGGACAGGCCGGTCACCGGAAGCGGTTCGTCCTTGACAAACTGCACAGGCACCCGAACGGTTTTGTCGCCGGGGTTGGTTAAAGTGAAGGTAAGCCGGTCGTAGCTATTCTGTTTGGCAGGATCGTTGCTTTGAGTTACCATATCATTCAGGGAAATGCTTTTGTAGCCTGTCGCCGTGACGTTACTCGTCGGCTGTTGCCGTCCCTTGTTGGGCGAGACCTGCACGGCGGACACGGTCACTTTTTCGCGGGCGTCGTGCAGGACGGCGTCGGCGGGGGAAGCGTTAACGGACGGCATAACGATCACCGAAAAGCCGGTGAATTGCTTGGTAGGGATGGTGATACCGTCGGCGTTAAAAATAACCGTTTGGCCGTTGCGCGTGATGGTGGCGTTACTGTTTTTCGGGATCATAAAGGTGATGCCCGGCGCTCCCGTTCCGGTAACGGTGAGCGCCCGTCCGTCCATGCTGGGCGTCCATTCGGAATATGCACCGGGCAGTCGGAGGGAAAGGGTCAAGCGGGCGTTGTTGTATGAAACGGGAGAATAGACTTCAAATGCAAGTGAAAGAAATTCCGGCATACAGGCTACTTCCATCCGCCCTTTCAGGTTGTTGTTACCTGCAAAAGTGAGGTACATCAGATCCAGCCGCTGCATGTACCGTCCGCTCTCGAGAATGCGGGTGGAGTTATTCCCTCCTTCCACCGCGTTAACACTTTGGAAATGGTAGGATTGCCCGCCCGCAGTAACGGTATAATCCGTTTCTACTTCCGGAAGAGCGTCGATCAAGCTGTTGTCCTGCAACAGGGCTTCGGTTTCCGTGGGAGGCGAAGTCAGCGCTCCCAGCCGCACGATACCGCCGGCAACAGCATCAACGGCCAAACCATAGTAGCCGGTCTGGATGTTTACCTGTCGTTTGGCGCCGTAAAAACCTTCAGCCCACCACATATAGGAATAGTCCCATACGGACGGCTGCTGGAGGTGACTTTCACCGGCGGCCATTCGAATTGTCTGAAAAACAATACAAAGAGAGATGATGCTCTTTTTCATTTGGATAGATATGAATATGATATTGTATGTAATCCGCTTCCAACCGTAACGATAGCGTCGCTACGGGCTGCCGTTTTTTTGCCGTTCAGGACGTATTCGCCTGTCTGTTCGGGTAACACGATACATGCAACGCTCCCGTGAGGTACTGTTAATGACATTTCCATGACATTCCCGTTTAGTGTCCAATCCACGCTTAATTTGCCGTAAGGCGTGTCCTTTGATGTTTTGGCCCATGTAACGCCTTTCGGCACCTGCGGTTCAATCCGGATTTTTCGATAGCCGGGGTCGCTTTCGTCGGGTCTGATACCGCCGATGGCTTGATAAAACCACAGGCCGACGCCGTTGTAGCAGTTATGGATACGGCTTCTGCTCCAGGACGTTTTCCAGTTTTCCCAATGTTCCCAGGTGGTGGTGGCTCCGTTTTCAATCATGTAGAGATAGCCCGGATAGGCTTTCTTTTTCAGCATGGAGTAAATGAAATCCGGTTGGTTGTTTTTGACAGCCCATTCGACAAGCACCGGGATACCGACAAGCCCGCAGGCAAGATGTCCCTTTCTGTTTTCCGTTTCGCGGAACAGGCTTTGAGTTACCGCAGGAACAAGAGGCGATGGCGTAATTCCGGCAAGAAGGGGAAATGCCAGGTCGATCTGCGAGCCGGTGCCATAGATATGCCTGCCTTCATCATAAAAAAGTTCGTGTATTTTTTTCTTCAACCGTTCGTTGGCTGCTGCGTAGCGTCCGGCGTCGTCGTTATGGCCGAGCCGGAAGGCGATTTTTTCCATCATCCCGTAACAGGAACTGATGAAACTGTTGCTGACCAGATCGATCGTTCGTCGGTCGCTCTGGTCAAGGCCGTCCGGCCCTGCCCAGTCGCCGAGATACCATTTATCAGGCCACGGTTCAAGAAATCCCTTGGGGGAATATTTTTCCACATAGTCCAGCCAGCGTTGCATGGCGGGATAATATTTCTCGATCAGGCGCACATCCCCGTAGTTGAGGTAAGTTTGCCACGAGGCGGTAATCATAAAGCCGCTGTAGTAGGGGCCTCCCCCGCACCAATAGGGATAAGGAGCGGCATAAGGCAGCCATCCGTCCTTTCGCTGGCAGTCTGCCCATGCCGCCAACCAGTTGGCATAAAGCGGGGAAAGATTGAACATGGTTTGCGCGGTGGCGGTGGAAGCGCTGCCGTCGCCGCCGTAGCCCAATCTTTCCAGATGGGGGCAATCGACAATGATTCCGCCCAGGCTCAGGCATTGAAGCGTATATTGTATCATCTCGTGAATCGCGTTAAGATCAGGGTCGGAACATTGAAAGGACGACGGAGAGCCGAATCCGGTGCGGATAAAGTAAGCCGTAATGTCGTCCGGAGAGAGGGCGGGAGTCCCGGATATCCTGATGTATTGAAAACCGTGATAGGCAAACTTGTTGCAGAAAAACTCCTCTTCCGCGCCAGAAGCGATATAGATGTCTTTCTGCGCCTGATCTACGATCGTTCCGTTTTCATCCAACTGATCGCTGTATTCCATGATGATCTCCTGTCCTTTTCGCAAGCCTGCGAACCTGATTTTTGCCCATCCCGTCATGTTTTTGCCCATGTCCGCAAGCCATACGCCGTCGCACAGTTGCCGAACGCCGGAAGGTTTGAAGGTAGCGGTGATGAAATTGTTTTCCGTCATTTGCGGAGATACGGTATGCTCCGGCACCTGAACGGCTACTGCCGGGCGCCACTTCAATTGATCAAGAGCGGAAGCGCTCATGTTTGCAGGCACAGCGGAGGCGTCCACGTGCTCGCCGCCAAATTGCTGCCACTGCCAGCTTCCTATGCTCGAAAAACCGCTCTCGGCCGCCTGCCACGAAGTATCGGTAAGGCACAATGCCTGCCATTGACCGCGCCGGTATTGATCCAGTCTCGCTTTTACCAGGGGGCCTTCATAAATGGCGCCGGGCAATCCCGGACGGTACCATCCTTGCCCCAGCCAGATGACAAGTTCGTTGTTTCCCTTGTGCAGGTAAGGACGCACGTCATAGGTCAGGTACAGCGACCGTTTGTCCATTTGCGTAACGGCCGGGACAAGTACCTGCTCGCCTATTTTTTTCCCGTTCAAATAAACTTCGTGATAACCCAGCGAATTGACGTATAAAAGATACTTGCCGTCGTCGCCGTTCCATACGAAGGATTTTCTCAGCAGCGGACTTTGCGGATTTCCGGCCTCTTTCGGGAAACCGATATAATCGGCTTCCTGCAGTTCCGACGCTGTCAGGGGCGTGCCGAAACAGGCCGTGTTACTCCACGGCGATACCTTGTCTTGCTCGTCCCATACGCGGACACGCCAATAGACCAGCGTCCTTTCCTTTAACGTTTTTCCCGGGTACGGCACCATGACCGACAGCGGTTCGGCGACTTTGCCGGTATTGCACAGGTCGGCTTTCTCTTCCTGCAATAAAACGCTGTCGGTGGCAAACAACATCTGATAAGCCGATTGTTTACCGCCGTTTCCGTTAAGATGTATTTTCCAACTCAAACGGGGCGTATGGCTGTCGATACTCAAAGGGTTAATCAGGCTTTCGCAGCGAAGATCATAGACGCTTACAGGCGGTGGAGAGCAATTCACCACGCATACAGCCAACAAAACAGGTAAAGAAAAGTTCATGATTTTTGTCATACGATATATTTATTTTCAATTTTCAACTTTCAATTTTCAATTTTCAACTTTTTGGGACGGCAGGGACGCTGCCTGCGCCGCCACCCTTGTATCTTCCGCATCGTTTTCAATTTTCAATTTTCAATTTTCACTTTTTCCTGCTTTTTTCCGGCCGCCGGTGGGATAGATCACGTTGCGTGCGCTTTTGTAAAGCGTGAAAAAGTCGGGCGCGGCGTCCCTGAACAGGTCGATGAGCAGGTCCAGTTCATCGTAGAGGGTGGAATCGGCGGCGGCGAACAGTTCTTTGAGCGTGCCGGTGTACAGTTTGCGTTCATCCCTTGTTTGCGCAGGCTTGTTGAGCAGGAGTTCGCATTGTGCGATGCTTTCCGCCAGCGCGTTGCGATGCCGGTCGTCGATGCCGTAGAATGGTAGCTCGGCGGCGTGGGCGGCTGCTTCCTCTGCGATGTTCTTTGCGGTAATTACCACATCCATGGCATGTTTGTCGTAGAGCGTACTCTTGTTGAGCGTTGTCCTGGACAGCAGCACCGGGTTGCCCGTTTTGAAGGCATAGACACAGATGGCTTTTGCCGTGGTAACGGTGAGTTGCACCAGTCGCTCGAAAGCGTTTCCTTTTTCAACGGTATCCCCTTTCGAGACGGCAAGCGACTGTTCCTGCGCCTTCCGGACGATACCGGCGATGTTACCGTCCAACTGTGCCACAGCCTGTCCGAAGGCTGGTACGTCCGCATATACGGAAGCGTACTTTTTACATGTATCCAATACTTTTTGATACATGGCTAATTTAGATTCCTGACGATCATTCATAATTTTCAAATTTTAAAGATGGATATTTACTACTTACAAAAACATTTATTTCATTTACAAAAACATTTATTTCATTTACATGCGCCGGAACATCATTTACATGCGCCGGAACGTCATTTACATACGCCGGAACATCATTTACATGCGCCGGAACATCATTTACATGCGCCGGAACATCATTTACACGTGCCGGAACGTCATTTACATGCGCCGGAACATCATTTACATGCGCCGGAACGTCATTTACATGCGTCGGAACGTCATTTACACGTGCCGGAACGTCATTTACACGTGCCGGAACGCCATTTACACGTGCCGGAACGTCATTTACACGCGAGTTTACATCGCTTACGCTAAGATTTACGCCATTTACATGCACAAGTACGCCATTTACACGCGCCGGAACATCATTTACATGCGAGTTTACGCCGCTTACACCAATATTTACACCATTTACATGTGAATGTGCGCTGTTGGTGTCTATATTTGTTTCGGGATTTGTTCGCCGCTGACAGGTTGGGGACATTGTCAGGTCGGTCGGTCGGAGGTATTCCTTCCACCGCTGACAGGCTCTGCGACCACTGTTAGGGTATGTTCCACATTCATTATTCATTTTCAATTTTCAATTGTTATTTTGCATGATTGGCTGAAATTCGGGTGTGACATTCTGACAATATGTACGCCATGCGTCAGTTGCGAAACGTCAATGGCTTCGGCCGTACCGGTAATGCGTTTGGATAAAACGATTTTTCCCGCACTGTCAAATATTTCGACGGTAAAGAGACGGCCTGCCCATTCGGGGGACGGTCGGATGTAAAACCTGTCCTTTACGGGATTGGGATAAATCCGTAACTCGGCAGGCGACATATCGAGCGCGGCGACGGACGTCGGTTCGTCAACAGGCGCGTCCCCGTCCAGCAGAAACATAAATTCCCGCGTCACGGGCTGGTCCTGTTCGGAATCCAGATTCACATTGTAGGTACATTCCCATGCTTCGGTGTTCGGATCATAATCGACCTGCCAGAAATCATTCCCGTGATTCGACTGGTCGACGGCTTCCCATTTCCCGTTCTTTTTGACGTAAAGCGCAGGACGAAAATAGGAAGACAAGCCTGTAACGGTCAGAGGCACGTAGCCGATGCCTCCGGTGACGGTAAAATGCGCTTCGTTGTTTTCGGCGGCAATGATGATCGGATAATGTTTTTCAACGGTTCCGCGTTCTGTCGCTACGGTGATATGATTGCCCGTTGCCTCGCGGAGGGTCATGCGCCAACTGCCTCCGTTGCGTTGCAGGGCTTTTTTCAGGTTGTCATTAGGCCCCCAGTACTGAGAAGCAAAAAGAGGGAGAAAGAACCATTCGATTTCCGCTTCCACAAAGTCGCCCGCCGACAGTGAGGCGCATGTTTCGGGCAGCGTTACGTTCACAATGGAAGCCGGATGGAGATAGCCTGTCCCTACGCTGTATTCCTGCCAGTGAGGCGCCACATTTACCTGACCGTTGATGCGGGATTTCCAGTTGCGGATGACAAAACCGCGATCGGCGCTTGTCCAGTGAGTGCCCCAGCCGGTTCCTTCGTCGTCGGTGTAGGGTGTATCGAAGAAACTCACCCACGGCGTTTCTCCGGAAAAGGCTTCCGGATGGCCGACATAAGCAGACGGACTGCTGTTGCGTGCATTGCGTTCCAGCGTCATTCCGTTTTTGTTGCCCACCGCTATCTTTCTCGACTGCGAAAGATGATAACCTTCCGATGCCAACTGGAAAATATCCAGCCTGTCGAAGGCGACATCCTGCTTTACTTCCATCCTGAGCCGATAGATGCCGCGCACGTAATCGTCGGATCGTCCTATGGAAACGGCATAATCGAATCGGATGCGCCCTTCCAGTATTTCTCCTGCATTGATCACTTCCGTAAAATTGGGACAATAGCGCTTATAATAAGTTTTTACGGCTGCGTGCCATGACCTTCCGTTGCCGCCCGGTTTGCGGCAATTGAAGAAATCGGCGCCGCCTACATTGCCCGAAAACACTGTTTTTTTACCCTGTGAATCATACGCCATTAAAATGCGGGAATCGCAAACAGGTGAACTGGCCTGTACCAGATCGGGTTCATAGCTGATGCTTTCTCCCCATGCGCCGATGGCCGACTCGTTCCACTGCTGGTTGCTGCCCCAACCTGCCAGACACAACTGGGCGTGCGATGCGGCGGGAACCGTTCCCCAACAAGCATTAACGCTTGTATATTCAAGTTCTACTTTGCTGCCGGCAGGGATGTGGAGCATGGTAATCCCGTGGTACCAGTTGCCCCGATAGCGATGATGGGCGTAACCGTAAAAATCCGTGATGTGCCAGTTTTTTGAAAGTTGCACCGCGATGCCCGTGGGATATTCATTTTCGTCGCGTATCATGGCCGATATGCCGGAAATTCCGGTATTGCTTCCTGTTGTTTGTGCATATACGGGACGTTCTTTGGAAAAGTTGAGCCTTACCGTCCGGTCGAAAGAACTTGTATTTTCGACAGTGAAAAAGACCCGCTCCATGCGTTGGTCGTCCTGTGCGGCTTCTCCGGTAAAATCATTTCGCAGTTGAACGTCATACCATCCCATGCCGGCATCGTACGTCACTCCGAGTGTCGCGTTGACCGGAGCGCTTTGCTGCGCCGTAACCGTTGCCTGATGGTTTTCCTGCGCCGCGATTCCCGGTAAAGCGGCATTAACATCCGCTACGGGGTAAACGATTAACCCAACCGTATATTCATTGTCTGTCGGATTTTGGGGATGCAGCCGCGCTTCCACCGTATTGTCGGAAACAGTCAGGGAAGCGGAAGCGTCTGCCGTGCCAATGATATATCCGTTGCCGGTTACCGGATGACGGAAGACTTTTAAGCCTCCTGCATCCGATACGGCCTGATAAGCCGTCGGTACGGCAAACCGGACAACAAAGGCATTGCTTCCGTCGCGGGGACTGTCGCCGGTGAGCGACATCCGCAGGAGCAATGATAAGCGATCCGGCCATGCAACGATGTCCAGACCGCTTTGCAAAAGCTCGTAGCCGGAAAGCCCCGGAAGATTGTTGATGAATCGCTGTTGCAGAAACCGTCCCGTATGGATCAACTGGCAATCCTCAAAACCGCGGGACGAGGCTTGCGTACAGGGATGAAAAACGCCATTGGTTTCAATCCCAAAAGACAAACCGGGACCTTCCGTTGCCGGAAATAATTCGTCCGTGGACAGGCATAGCACCTCTTCGGCAGATCTCGTATCCGCATTCATCAACAAGTTCTGAAAATCCAGCGTATTTTCATCAAATATAAAAGCATATTGATCGGTTTTCACTGCAAATTTCAAAGGCCCTTCCTTAACGGGATGGATCCACCACATGTAAGAATAATGCCCGGATTGCGACCTGCACAGATGCTCTATATCCTGCACATTTACCAAGCGATCGGCATTATTGCCGCCGGTCGCCGGAAGGTTCGGGAAAAGCATCAGTATGCAACCGAAGAGGAATACGGTATTTTTCATGATCATTTTCCAAACAATACTTTCCGCATGAAGCGCGAGGTAGCCACCGCGTCATTTTGCCTGACCAGCGTATCTATTTCGGCCATGTTTTCTTCGACAATTTGCTCGAACGCTCTTACCCAGTGGATGCTTTCGGCGATAGCGTCGGTAGCATCTTCGCGGTAGGGATACTGATCCATCGAAAGCCAGCCGGCGTAACCTGTCTTTTTCAGGTTGTAGAGCAAATCCACATAGATGGTGCTGTGGACGGATCCGACGATCATGTCGTCGTCCCACGAACCGTGGTTGTCGTTGAAGTGCATGTGAAACAGCAGATCGCCTGCACGCTTGGCCAACACTACCGCTTCGGCGATGTTTTCGCCCGCCTCGAAGCCGTGACCGGTGTCGATGCAGATGCCGACATTCGGGCAGCCGGTTTCCTTTGCTGCCAGAATCGTATCTGCCATCCGGGCATGGTACGAAAAGTTGCGCGGCTCCTTCGGCTTGTATTCCAGCGCGAACTTCAGCGTCGGAAATTCCGAAGCCAGCGCCGCCGTTCCTTCGCGCAGCCATTCGCGTTCCTGGTTGTAGTCGGCAGTCAGCAGATAGTCGTAGCCGTCCTGCGCCATCCATAGATTGACTACCTTGCAATTCATTTCGAGCGCTATCTCGCTCATTTTGCG
>JAISWE010000108.1 GCA_031271175.1 Bacteroidales bacterium
TTTCGTCAGGCGATTCGTATCCGAAAATTCGGTGTCGCGCGGGATTTGCCTGCGCTATTTTTTTTTACCGGACAGCAGTGAAAAAAAACGTCGAACCTGCCGGTATGGGGTCGGCAGGCCATTCGATTTTTTCAGCCGTTCCCTTATTTTGTACCTAATTTGTATCACCGGATGGATGTTGATGTTTTCCGGATATTCGGCCAGAATGTCGGGGCAGATTTGTTGGATCAATTGATTCGGACGTTCGTCGTCAAAAAACACAACCATTGATACAAATGTCATAGAAGCCAACAGCAAAGCTCTATTATACTTGTTTTTGCGTGGTTCGTAGCAATAAATCCGCCTGATAGCTTCGTCGGAGCGTATGCCGACAATCAGGCGGGCGCCGAGAGCGGCAACTTCGATCAGCCTCTCCATCTGGTTTTCGTCGATGTCTTCAAAATTTCCGTAAATGAGCACCGTCGTATGTTCACGATGATTCCAGCGTGCAATCTGCTGCAACATCAGTGCGGGATTGGTCTCGATTTTTGAGCGGATCAGTTCGTTATAATCGGCTGTCATCCTTTTTTCGGTTTATGGTTTACAAATACGAATATCAGAGAAACTGCGCCTAAAAATATGAGCAGCAGCGATGTGGTAGTGTGCGACATGGTGGCGTACACCATTCCGTCGAAACGTGTCATTCCGAAAACGGTTAATGCAAGAGAAACCGAGCCATGGAAAGCGCCAATGCCGCCCTGTACGGGAATAATCAACGCCAGCGTGCTGACCACAAGAACAAACAGTGCATCTGCCGCACCCAGCGATGATGTTGCTTCAAAGGCAAAAAACAGGAGATAGGTTTGCAGAAAATACATGCCGAAAACCATGATGTTAAGTACTACAAACAGGGAAAAATGTTTCATTTTCCTGACCGACTTGATGCCGTCGGCTATTCCTGCCAGCCATCCTTTGATTTTGCGGAAGGCTTGAATTTGGGTCAGTTGTTGCCGAAATATCCTGAATGCCAGGAAGCCGATGATGAGCGATAATACCGGAACGGCAACCATCCACAGGAGAACCGAGACGCTGCTCATCCTGCCGGCAAAGGGTATGAAAACGTGGTCGGCAAGGAAATCGGCGACCATCCTGAATTTCAGCAGCAGGATGAGAATAAGCATAAGCACTACCATCAGCAGGTCGAAAAGTCGTTCGACGATCACCGTGCCGAATGCTTTATCGACAGGCAAGCCGTCGGTGCGGTTCAAGATGCCGCAACGTGTGATCTCTCCGATTCGCGGAAAAACAAAGTTGGCCAGATATCCCACATTGATGGCGTGCAGGATGTTGCTCACCGCAGGTGATGCGTCAATGGGCTTCATCAGCATCCGCCAGCGATACGCCCTGAAAAATAATGCCAGGAAGGCACACACAAGCCCTGCCGCTACCCATCCGAAATCGGCCTTTTTCATCTGCACCATCAGTTCTTTCAGGTCGAGGCCGCGGAAAGCAAGCCATAACAGCCCGGCACCCGTCAGAAAAAAAAGGATGAAACGAAGGATTTTTTTTAACTGCCCGCTCATGGTTTTTTCAACTGATTGGTGGAAGTATCGGGAAAAATGATGGCGGGAGTGAACCGCAGGGCTTCTTCAAAGTCCATGCCGGTGTACGACATGATGACGACAATGTCGCCCACTACCGCTTTCCGTGCGGCAGGGCCATTGAGACATATAATGCCCGATCCGCGCCTGCCCTTGATGACATAGGTATCAAGCCGCTCTCCATTGTTAATATTAACCACCGATACTTTTTCATATTCGATGATGTTGGCGGCTTCCATCAATGCTTCGTCGATGGTGATGCTGCCGATGTAGTTAAGGTTAGCTTCCGTTACGGTTACCCGGTGAATCTTCGATTTTAAAATTTCTATTGTCATTCCGTCAATATGATATGTTATCAATGAGTCGCACGGCTCCCACCTGTACGGCGATGCAGCCCTGCAATGCGTTTTTGCGATAGCCGGTTGCCGGCTGAAGGGTTTCCCTGTCCACGATTTCAAAGTACTCGACTTTCATTCCGCCGGTATTGTCGATGCGGTCTTTCACTTGGCGTTTCAGTTCTTCCAGCGGCGTATGCGCAATTTTTTGCCGGCTTCGGAATAAAGTGTCTGCAATGACAGGCGCATGGCGCAACTGTTCTTCCGTTAGCCGCGTATTGCGCGAACTCATGGCCAGCCCGCCGGCTTCGCGCACAATCGGACAGCCGACGATTTCAACCGGATAATGCAGCATCCCGACCATACGGCGGATGATGGCCAATTGCTGAAAGTCCTTTTCGCCAAAATAGGCTTTTTGAGGTTGTATCGTATCGAACAATTTGCTTACAATCTGCGCTACTCCGTTGAAATGCCCCGGACGGGAAACGCCTTCCATTACCTTGTCCAGCATTCCGAAATCGAATTGCCGGCGGTCTTCTTCGGGGTACATCTCTTCCACCTCAGGAGCAAAGAGAAAATCGCAGCCCGCGGCTTGCAACTTTTCGACATCCGACCGAAACGTGCGGGGATAAAGCGCCAAATCATTCTTATCGTTGAATTGGGAGGGATTAACGAAGATGCTGACCACTACCACTTCGTTTTCACTGCGGCAACGCGACACCAATGAGATATGTCCCTTGTGCAGCGCTCCCATAGTAGGCACAAAACCTACCGACACTCCTTTTGCCCTGTGGAGAGAAAGGGCTTCTGTCAAGGCTTCCCTTGTTTCAAATGTAGTCATCCGGCATATATGATTTCAACGCCGCAAAAGTAAAAAAAAAATCCGAATGTAGCGATACCATCGACAATTGTAACAGGGCTGACGCATTATTTCCGGTAGTCACTGAGGCGTTCGCGTTAAAATTCCATCGCTTCAGGGACGCTGTCATCGGATAGCGTTTGATGCGCTGTTTTTTCGCATCGACCGTGCCGGAATGTTTTTTGCTCTGCTGGAGAGGCACTTTCTACCCGTCGGGGCATTCGAGAACAGGGCATGAATGTGAATAACTTCTGCGAATGTGAATAACTTCCTTTCGTGTGAAAAGTATTTTTCGGTAATTTTGTTTTCAAATTGAAAACAAATGAATGTTGATTATCAGGAAGGTAATGTAAAAACACTGGAATTTCCGGAAAATATCCGTACCCGTCCCGGCATGTATATCGGGAAACTGGGCGACGGTTCATCTCCCGACGACGGGATATACATCCTTGTGAAAGAGGTATTGGACAACTCCATTGACGAGTATATGATGGGCAACGGAAAGCGTATAGATATTGCCATTGAGAATAATTGTATTTCCGTTCGCGACTATGGGCGCGGCATTCCGCTTGGAAGCGTGCTGGATGTAGCTTCAAAATTGCATACCGGGGCAAAGTTTGATACCAAAGCGTTTAAAAAATCCGTTGGGCTGAACGGGGTCGGTATCAAAGCCGTCAATGCCCTGTCGTCGGAATTTTCCGTACGTTCCTTCCGTGACGGACGCACCAAATCCGCCGTTTTCAAAAAAGGCCGTCTCACCGAAGATTTGCCTGAAACCGCCACCGACCAGCCCAACGGCACGCTGACGGTTTTTATTCCGGACGATACGCTGTTTGTCGGTTATTGTTTCGTACCGGAGTTCATTGAAAAGTTGCTAAAAAACTACACTTTTCTCAATGCCGGCCTGACGCTTGTTTTCAACGGCGAAAGCTATCGTTCGGACAACGGCCTGCTCGACTTGCTGGACAACAACATGAGTGCGCCGGGACTGTATCCGCCCATCCATCTGAAAGGCGACGACATCGAAATAGCCATTTGCCACGGCAGACAATACGGCGAGGAATACTACAGTTTCGCCAACGGACAGTACACGCCGCAAGGCGGTACGCATCAGCAGGCTTTCCGCGAAGCCTACGTGAAAACCATTCGCGAATTTTATCGAAAAGACTATGACGCCTCCGATATTCGCGCTTCCATCATTTCGGCCATCAACATCAAGATTGAAGAACCGATGTTTGAGTCGCAAACCAAAATCAAACTCGGATCGAAAGAAATGTCGCCCGGCGGAGACCTGACAGTGACCAAGTTTGTCGGCGATTTCGTAAAGAGAGAATTAGACAACTACCTGCACCGCCATTCGGATGTGGCGGAAATCATCCTTCAAAAAATCATCGAAGCCGAAAAAGAACGGAAAGAACTGGTAGGGATCCGCAAATTATCCAAAGAACGCGCCAAAAAAGTCAGCCTGCTCAATAAGAAACTGCGCGACTGTCGCATTCACTATACCGACAAACATGCCGACGCCGAAAGATCAACCCTTTTTATTACCGAGGGCGATTCGGCCAGCGGAAGCATTACCAAGTCGCGAAACGTAAACTTACAGGCCGTCTTCAGCCTGCGGGGCAAACCGCTCAACACTTTCGGAATGACCAAGCGCGTGGTGTACGAAAACGAAGAATTTAACCTGCTGCAAGCCGCCCTCAACATCGAAGAAGACATGGACGACCTCCGCTACAACAAAGTGGTCATCGCTACCGATGCCGATGTGGACGGGATGCACATACGCCTGCTGCTCATCACTTTTTTCCTGCAATTCTTTCCCGACCTGATCCGCAAAGGACATCTGCATATCCTGCAAACGCCGCTGTTCAGAGTCCGTACCAAAAAGGAAACCCGCTATTGCTATTCCAACGAAGAAAAGGAAAAAACACTGGCTAAAATGGGCGCCTCGACGGAAATCACCCGGTTCAAAGGTCTGGGAGAAATATCCCCCAACGAGTTTACCGCATTTATCGGCGACAATATCAGGCTCGATCCCGTTCTTCTCAATAAAAACGACCTCGTGCAGGAATTATTGACTTTCTACATGGGGAAAAATACTCCCGACCGACAACATTTCATCATCGACAATTTGCGTGTTGAAGAAGATATTGTGGAAGAACTCGCCTAACCCACATGGCGCCACACCGCCCGGTCCGCCTGATCGGCCATCCCCAAAGGCGGCATAAGGCATGACCCTGTCCTACTGCCCGCTATCATTCAGGAGAATAACTTAATAGCCGCGATACCCAGCGTGCATAATAAAGTAGCTGCAATAACGCCTTTTGTTGCCGGCCAATATTCCCTGTTCAGGAAAAAATAGAAAATAAGCAGATTGGGAAAGACGCACAAGCCGATTAATTTGGGTAATGTACGGTTGAGAAGGATATATTCGAAATATTCATGCACAGACATGTGGGAATACATCACCACATAAAATGCAGCAAATAGCAATGCCGGCAATGCTATTCCCACTGCCAGACCGGTACGGAAACTGTTCCAGCGACAACTTATTTTGATCATGACGTAAAAAAAACAAAGATAATAAATAATAGCGAATTACAGCGCCTCTTTTACTATTTCCATTCCGGTTGAAATGGCTTGCCGGTTGAGAGGGATCAGTTGGTGATGTCTTTCCGGAAGTGACTTTTTCAGTCCTTCCACTACATTTTCTGTTTTCAGGAAAGGACGCACGGACAAGTATCCGCCAAGGACAATCATATTGAAGATGCGCGGATCTGTTTTGGCGGCTTCCGCAGTAGCATCCACGCAGAACAGGCGGATGTCCTTCCGTTCCGGGTGTCGTGTGATACCGTTACTGTCGTAGAGCAACATACCGCCGGGTTTCACCATCGGTTCGAATTTGTCCATCGATTGCTGGTTAAGAATAATAGCCGTATCGAAACTGTTCAATACCGGCGAACTGACGGGAAGGTCGCTCAGGATAACCGTCACATTGGCGGTTCCTCCCCGCATTTCCGGGCCGTATGACGGCATCCAGCTCACTTCCAGTCCTTGCATGATACCCGAATAGGCGAGTATCTTCCCCATCGACAGCACACCCTGTCCGCCGAAGCCTGCGATGATGATCTCTTCTGTCATGCTGTGTCGTTAATTCTTTTTGATCGTTTCTCCGTTTACTTTCAAATCGCCCAGCGGATAGTAGGGGAACATGTTTTCCTCCATCCACCGGTTGGCTTCTACGGGTGACATTTTCCACCCCGACTGGCAACTGCTGACCACTTCTACGAAGGAAGTACCCTTTTTCAGTTGCTGGCTTTCGAACGCGGTACGGATGGCGCGTTTGGTTCGTCGCACTGCTGCGGCAGTGTGTACGGCCTGCCGTGTAACAAACCATGCTCCTTCGAGGCTTGCCGCAATGTCGGTCATCAACAGCGGATGCCCTGCTATTGCTGCATTGCGACCTTGGGGAGAAGTGGACGTTTTCATGCCGGGGATGGTCGTAGGCGCCATTTGTCCGCCGGTCATGCCGTAAATGCCGTTGTTGATATATATGATAGTGATATTTTCCCCGCGGTTGCAGGTGTGGATGGTTTCGCCGGTTCCGATGGCAGCCAAATCGCCGTCGCCCTGATAGGTGAACACAAATTTGTCGGGTTGCACCCGCTTCAGGCCTGTTGCTACAGCTGTTGCCCTTCCGTGTGCGGCCTGGATGATGTCGATATCATAGAAATCGTATAAGAGTACGGCGCAGCCTACCGGTGAAATTCCGATGGTTTCGCTCTGTATGCCCATTTCCTCGACCACTTCCATGATAAGACGCACCACAGTCCCGTGTCCGCAGCCGGGGCAAAAATTGAAAGTGGCGCCGGTAAGCAAATTGCTGGGGCGGTAAACCAAATTCTTTTCGCTGATGATATCCATTGAAGACATGCCTTATTGTTTTAAAAATTCAACAAACATTTCAACACTTGATGTGTATCCTATTGTTTTGCCAATGAGTTCGCCGTTAGTGTCCAAAATAGCGTAAAACGGAAAGGTATTGGTTTGAAAACGTGTAATTTCAAGGTCAGTATTTTTTTGTCCCAATGTTTTTTTCACTTTGCCGTCAAAATCGGAAACATACTGTTCCTGTTCGGGCAATGGCGTATGGTCGTCGGTATAAAGGGCAAGGAGAATAAATTTATCGTTCAGCAGACGGCGTATTTCCGGATCAGGCCAGATATTGGCTTCCATTTCGCGGCATTTGCTGCAACCGTGTCCCTTGAAAAACATCAGCACGGGTTTCTGCTGTTCTTTGGCGCATGTTATCGCTTCGTCATAATCGAAATAGCCTTTCAGTCCCAACGGAAAATGGAAACGATCGCTGTATCTGGGCGTATGACAAAGCGTTGCGGACGGCGCCACCGATACGGCACCGCTGCTTTTTACCTGCACCGGATGCGATTCGGGCAGCAGGGCTGAAACGGTATGAAGCGGTTCTCCCAGTAATCCGGTAAACAGGTAGAGGGAAAAAGAAAAGGCAACGACAGCAAGCATGATGCGAACAAATCCGGTCTGTTTCAGTTCACTGTCGTGGGCAAAACGGATTTTTCCCAACAGATAGAAACCTGTCATGGCTGAAAGTACCGTCCAGATACACAGGAAAACGTTGCGGGAAATCCATCCCCAACCGAGTATCCTGTCCACCGCAGCAAAGAAATAAAGCGCAAAAGCCAGCATAACAAAAGCGAAAACCACTTTGACCGCATTCATCCATCCTCCCGACCGGGGCATTTTTTTCAGCAAGGCCGGGAAAAATGCCAGTAATGTAAACGGCAGGGCAAATGCCAGTCCGAAGGCAGCCATGCCTACAATCGGCTTGAAAGCCAGTCCTTGTGCCGAGGCAACCAGAATAGCTCCGACAAACGGGCCGGTACAGGAAAACGAAACAATGACCAGCGTCAATGCCATGAAAAAAGCGGAAATATAACCTCCTTTGCCTGCTTTTCGGTCTATTTTGTTGGCCAGCGAACCGGACAGGGTAATCTCAAACAGGCCGAAAAACCATAATGCAAAGACAATGAATATGACGGCAAAAGTCAGGTTGGTTGCCCAATGTCCTGTAATTTGATGGGTGAAATCGGCGCTTTTGGTGACGGCGGCAATCACTCCTACGGAAGTATAAATCAGGACAATGGACAAGCCGAATATCAGGGCTTTTGTGATGCTTTTGCTGCGTTTTTCATTGCTCAGGAAGAAGGACACCGTTAGCGGGATCACCGGGTAAACACAAGGCGTCAGTACGCCGAGAAATCCTGTTGTCAGCGCCAACAGGATGAAAGTCCACAGGGAACCGTTACGGTCTGCCACCGCCGGATTCGTTTCGGTATGGACTCCCGTTTCCCTTGCCGGCGTCACCTGCACGGAAAAGTCTGCCTGAGTGGGAGGCAGGCAGGAATTGTCGTTGCAGCACATATATTCTACAACGCCTTTAATAGTGAATGGCTGGTCGGTTAGCGGCTTGAAACGCTGTCTGAAAACGGCTTTCCCCACATGTTTGCCTATATCGGCGCCAAAACTTGTATCGTAGGCTATTTTCGGCGTCGTCACTTCTTCTATGGCGTCAGCGGTTGCATATTCGGCGCCACGCTGAAAGGTGAAAGAAGTGGGAATAGGCCCCTTCGGAACATGAAGCGAATAAATCGCCCAACCTTCGTCCATGTATGCGGTAAACAGAACAGCGATTTCTTCCTGTCCGGCAACGGCTGTTTTCTCCAGGGCGGTTTCCCAGCGTACAGGGTCGAATATCTGCCCATTCAGGGAAGCGGTCATGAAAAGGACGGAAAAAATCAAACCCACTATCCTTTCCATCTTCTTATTGAATGATTTCTTCGTTATCGGCAGTATAGAAATGCGTTTCGATAAGCGAAAAAGCGGGCATGCCTTCCACCTTGATGTGGCAGTGCAGTTTTCTCGACCACTTCCATCTTAAGGTAAAAAGCCCTTTCGTAAGGTATGCCGCCACATAGGGATGCACTCTCAGCAAGATTTTTTTCAAATTTTCACGTTCAACAATATACGAAAGATTGTTGAACAGTTCGTCATCAAAGAGGATACTGGACGTAATTTCTCCGCTTCCTTTGCAAGTAGGGCATTTTTCCAGCGTCGGCACGCTCAGCTCGGGTCGCACTCGCTGTCGCGTGATCTGCATCAGTCCGAATTTGCTGACCGGAAGGATGTTATGCCGCGCTCTGTCATCCGCCATTGCTTCTTTCATCTTTTCAAACAGCCGTTGCCGGTGTTCGGCGGTGTACATATCAATGAAATCAATCACAATAATTCCTCCCATATCTCGCAACCTAAGCTGTTGTGCGACATGCTGGGCTGCCAGAAGGTTTACTTCCAGTGCGTTGGTTTCCTGATCATTACCGAGTCTTGTGCGGTTACCGCTATTGACGTCGATAACATGCAATGCTTCCGTATGTTCGATGATCAGATAAGCGCCGTTGCGGACGGATACGGTACGCCCAAACAGCAATTTTATCTGCTTGTTAATGCCGAACCTTTCGAAAATAGGTTCACTGCTTTTGATATATCGCACAATTTTTTCGCTTTCGGGAGCTATTGCACTGATATATTCCTTGATGTCGCGGTAATACAGTTCATCGTTCACATAGATGTTGGAGAATGTTCCGTTGAAGTTATCACGCAAAATGGTCGATGCGCGATTCATTTCACCGATAAAAAGCTGAGGAGGTTTTGGATGTTGTAACTGCTTGAAAGCATTTTCAAACCGATTGACAAGTTCCTTCAGTTCATCGACAAGCAGTTCGGTTGATTTTCCTTCGGCCACCGTCCGGACGATAACGCCGTAATGTTTCGGTTTGAGATTTTGAATCAGCCCTCTCAAACGTTTTTTTTCTTCCGAGGATGGTATTTTTTGAGAAATGGAAACTTTCTCGGCAAAAGGAATCAGCACAAGATTGCGTCCTGCAATGGACAGCTCTGACGACAGGCGGGGACCTTTGGTGGATATAGGCTCTTTGGCAACTTGTACCAGAATGGTTTCTCCGCCTTTGAAAAGGTCTGATATCTTCCCCTTTTTGTCGATATCCGCTTCGGATTTGAAGCGCTGTAAGGGAGTCAGATTTTTCCCTTTGCGCTGAATGGCCGTTTCCAGATATTTTTGAAGTGTCCGAACTTGAGGCCCCAAATCAAGATAATGCAAAAATGCATCTTTTTCGAATCCGACATCGACAAATGCTGCATTCAATCCGGGCATGATTTTTTTCACTTTGCCCAGATATATGTTACCTACTGAAAATTGAAGATTCCTTTTTTCCTTGCTTAACTCAACTAACTGCTTGTCTTTGGTATGCGCAATCGTTATCTCCGATGGAGATACATCTATTATTAAGTCATTATTCACAACCCATGGTAATTTTTGGGAGTTATAAAATTATTCACTTTTCGTTATTAAACGCCCCTGATGTAAAAATACAACCGTTACATGCAAGGGTAATACCTGCAGCACCTGCAATCCGCTTACAGATATGCTTCAAACCTTTGAGCAATTTCCATGCGCCCATACTTCAACGATTATTCGTCGTATGAACTTAACGAAATTTATCTCAAAGCAAAAACACACCTAAAACTTTCATACAGAAAATTTCAGGCTTCTTTGATTGACACAAAATAACGGGATTATTTCTTCTTATGCCTGTTTTTCCGCAAGCGCTTTTTCCGCTTGTGGGTAGCCATTTTATGTCTTTTTCTTTTTTTACCGCTCGGCATTTTACCTTATTTTAATAAGTTACGAGAAGTGCAAACTTATTTTACGTTGCTTTTTACCTGGCTCACAAATGTTTTTGCCGGCTTGAAAGCAGGAATATTATGTTCCGGAATAATGATGGTGGTGTTTTTCGATATGTTACGGGCGGTCTTCTGCGCTCTTTTCTTCACGATAAAACTACCAAACCCTCTCAGGTACACATTCTGATCTTTGGTCAATGAACCTCTTACATTTTCCATAAAAGATTCTACCACCTTTTGAACTACAACTCTCTCGATTCCAGTACCTTTGGAAACTTCATTTACGATATCTGCCTTTGTCATTTTATGTTTATTTTTTTGTTATATATATGAATTATTAAAAATATGTATGCAAAAATTTCAGGTTGCAAATATATAGCTTATTTTTGAATATTAAAATTTTAAAACACATTTTTGCATTTTTTTTTTCATTCACATATTTTTTATCACATGACAGGCGAAATATTAATTTACTGGTATGAGCGGAATAAAAGGGATTTACCATGGAGAAACACCCAAAATCCTTATTTAATATGGGTGTCGGAAATCATCCTCCAACAAACACGAGTGATGCAAGGGATGGATTATTTCCATAGGTTTATTGACCGATTTCCTGATATTTTTTCATTGGCGCAGGCCGAAATTGACGAGGTGTTGAAAATCTGGCAGGGATTGGGATATTATTCTCGTGCCAGAAACATGCACGAAGCCGCGAATTACATTGTGGCCAAGTGTGGGGGGAATTTTCCCGATACCTGTTCCGGTCTGTTAAAAATTAAAGGGATTGGCGATTATACGGCGGCGGCCATCGCATCCTTTGCCTTTGGGGAGTCAGTTCCCGTCATCGACGGCAATGTGAATCGCGTAATATCGCGGTTGTACGATATCCGCGAACCGATAGACACACTGAAGGGAAAACAGCAGATCCGCCACTGGGCGGAAAAAACAATGGCGGCTTTATCTCCCGGCATTTACAATCAGGCGATAATGGAGTTCGGAGCATTGCAGTGTGTTCCTCACGGTGTTCATTGTGAGGAATGTGTCCTCCGGACATTTTGCAAAGCCTGCATTGCAGGGGTAGTGGATTTGCTCCCGCTCAAATCGAAAAAGGTGCAGATCAAAACGCGCTACTTCCATTATATAATGGTCTGCGACGCCGGGGATATATTTCTCCGGCGCCGCGGAAAGGGCGATATATGGAACGGCCTGTATGAATTTCCTCTGATAGAGACAGAAATGCCCTCAGGCTTGGAGGAACTCCGTGCCACACGACAGTGGCAACAGTGGTTTGGAAGTCAAATTCCGCATATCTCCTTTATGTCCGGCGAAATCACCCGCCAACTGACGCATCGTACCCTGAAAGTCCGCTTTTACGGGATAAAAGACTGCCGGCCGGCGTTCGACGAACAGTTCATCAGGGTGAAGAAGGAAAACATCCGGAAATATGCCGTTCCGAAAGTAATAGAGGACTGCCTGGAAAAGCTGAGCGGATGGGATACCTGACATGGGATGCTCCTTTTTGTGGATGCATTTGTATATCTTAAAATTTTCCCGTACGTTTGTAAAAAACATCTTTCATATAATGGAAACAGGCTCCGTTGTACGGAAACGCCTTAAGGCAAGCAGTTTGGCATGGTTTATTCCGGTATGGTTGCTGTGTTGTCCGGCAGGATTAACGGCTAAAGAGCGCGATACCGTATATCACATTCCGGAAGTGCCGGTGTTTGGCTGGCAAAAAAAGCAAGGTTCCATGCAGCGCCTTGAAGCGAAATACCTCCGGCAACTGCCCAACCCGTCGGGGAACGTGGAAGCATTGCTTAAAACCCTTCCGGGAGTGTCGTCCAACAATGAACTAAGCTCCCAATATTCGGTCAGAGGCGGTAATTTCGACGAAAATTTACTTTATGTCAATCATATAGAGATTCATCGTCCGGTGTTGATACGTTCGGGACAACAGGAAGGGCTGAGTTTCATCAACCCCGACCTGGTGAAATCGGTAGATTTCTCGGCCGGCGGTTTTGACGCCCGTTACGGCGACAAAATGTCGTCGGTGATGGATGTACAATACCGGATTCCCGACCATTTTGCGGCCAACGCTTCCGTGAGTTTGCTGGGCGCTTCGGTTTCGGCCGAAGGACCGGTAAACAACCGCTTTTCCTGGCTTGCGGGAATCCGTTACAAGACTTCGCAATACCTGTTGAACACACTGGATACCCGGGGGGATTATGATCCCCGTTTTTTCGATATACAGGGTATTTTCCGGTACGCCATTTCCCCCAAATGGGATGCGGACTTCCTGTTCAACATCACCCGCAATCGCTACCGTTTCGAACCGGACGTCCGCAGCACCAGCTTCGGCACTTTGTACGAATCCTACCAGCTGAATGTCTATTACGACGGCAAGGAAAACGACGAATACAACAGCGGATTGGGCGCCCTGACCCTTACCTTCCGGCCTTCCGGACGGTGGGAACTGAACCTGGCAACGATAGCGGAACAGTCCGCGGAAAGGGAAACTTTCGATATCGAAGCTGCCTACCGGCTGAATGACCTGGAAACATACTTTTCCGACAGCGTAATGCATCCGGGTACGGGAAGCGAACTGAATCACGCCCGCAATTTCCTGAATACCGGCAACTACTCCTTTTCCCACACCGGCGCTTTTACCGGAAACCGCTTCACTTTGAGTTGGTCGGCGGCCTTCCGGCAGGAAACGACCAACAGCCTCCTCAATGAATGGAGCATGATCGATTCTGCCGGCTATTCCGTGCCGTACGACAGGAACAGCTCTGCGATAGCATTAAAAATGTCGCGAAAAGCAGACCATCATTTAAAAGTACGGCGCCTGACATCGTGGTGGCAGTACCGGCACAAAATACCGGCCGCATACACCGACTGGACGGTGACGGTCGGCCTGCGTCTTAACTACAACAACCTCAACGGGGAATGGCTCTGGAGTCCGAGAGTATCGGCCACCGTCAGGCCTAAAAACACCAGCCGGCTGGCAGGACACCTGGCCGCCGGCATGTATGGCCAGCCCCCGTCCTACCGAGAGATGCGCGACACATACGGACATTTGCACCCTGCTGTCCGCGCGCAGCGCTCTTTTCATTTTATGGCAGGGGGCGACTATGAGTTCCTCATCGGATGGAAACCGTTCAAACTGTCGTCGGAGCTGTATTATAAACAATTGAGCAGAATGATTCCCTACAGGATCGAAAATGTGCGGATCTATTACGCCGGAGAAAACATCGCCTCAGGCTACGTCGCCGGATGGGATATCAAACTGAACGGCGAGTTTGTGAAAGACGCCGAATCGTGGATCAGCCTTTCACTGATGCATTCGCGGACGGACATCGAAAATGACGCCTACGGCAGTTTTCCGCTACCTGCCGACCAGCGGGTCAATTTCAACCTGTTTTTTCAGGATTATTTCCCCATGATGCCCGACTGGAGGGTATTCCTGAACCTTAATTACGGCTCGCCGCTCTGCTACAGCTATCCCGACGAACACCGTTTCGACCGGACTTTCCGTATGCCTGCCTACCGACGGGTGGACATCGGCCTGTCCAGGGAATTTCTTAACAACAAACCACATGCCTTTTTCCGCAAATGGACGCTCAATGCCGAAATCTTTAACCTCTTCGACACCAAAAACACCATCTCCTACTTCTGGATGCAGGTCGTCAACAACAAGGAAGGCGTCAGCCAGCAGTATGCTATACCCAACCACCTGACCTCACGAAGATTCAATATCAAAATAAGCGCATCCTTCGGATCGAGCAAAGAATAATTAATAATTAACAATTAACAATTAACAATCTACTTTCGTCAGAAGGCGTTCATACTTCATCGTTAATCGTTCATCGTTCATCGTTCATACTTCATTAAACTGTCAGTTACTCGTGGAGTGTCGCTTATCCTTCGGTCATCCTTCGGTGATCCTTCGATGATCCTTCGGTCTCCTTCGGTGCGAT
>JAISWE010000175.1 GCA_031271175.1 Bacteroidales bacterium
ATCACATCAGCGAAAAGTCCCGCAGGGACGACACATCAGGAGTATCTGTTTCTACCAACATGATGTCCCTTCAGGACATGAAATCGAACCGTTACATGCTATTTATTTCGCGTGCCTTAGTCCTTATTTGGCGGATTTTGTTTTTCCGATATTTGTTCGTATTTTTGTTATCCGTTTCAATTAATTAAAAGCGCTATGGCAATACGTTTTCAGTATAACAGGACTTCGTTGCAGGTCATTGAGAAGCAGTTGAAGATGCGGCAACGTTCATTGCCGACGATTAAAAGCAAGGAAAGCGCTCTCAGAATGGAGGTGAAGCGTTCGAAGGATGAGGCGTTGCGCTTGCAGGAGCAGTTAGAGTCGGAGATGGCGGTTTACGGGAAGATGTCGGCATTGTGGAACGAGTTTGACGGATCGCTGGTGTCGGTGCGGGATGTGTGCCTTTCGACGGTTAAAATAGCCGGTATTCGAATCCCGGTGTTGGAGGATGTATTGTTTTCCGTACGGCCGTATAGCCTGTTCAACAGCCCCAAATGGTATCCCGATGGTATCCGTTTGCTGCAATCCATAGCGCAGACAGGAGTGGCGCATGAATTTTGCCGCATGAAAACAGCATTACTGGAACATGCCCGCAAAAAAACCACGCAAAAAGTCAATCTTTTTGAAAAAGTGCAAATACCCGGTTTTGAGGACGCCATCCGCAAGATCAAACGATTCATGGAAGATGAGGAAAATCTTTCCAAATCGTCGCAAAAAATCATGAAAGCGAAGATCGTAGTATAATACTACAGGCTGAGCGTTATTTTTTTATTTCCAGAGAGGGCTGGGATAAGTTCCCGCGTCTGTCAATGTTTTCAACCGGTCGACCACGTATGAGCGGTCTTCTTTATAGGTAACACCAAACCATTCGGCGCTGCTGTTGAGCACTTTTACCGTCGCTTTACCTTCCTTGATGAGTTCGCTCATTACGGTGGGGATATAGAGTTCCGATTTCAAATCGTTGCCCTTTTCGCGGATGAATTTTTCAAAGGAGGTTTTCAATACCTTAAAATAAGAAGGCGTAAATCCCCAGAAATTCATGGAAACCGTCTGTTCATCGGGGAGCGGGTGGTTGATTTCCTGAGCGTCCTTGTAGCAGATGACGCTTCCGATGCGCTTGATTTGCATACATTCCGTTACGTCTTTCAGGAAGCCGTTTTCGTTGGCATTGCAAATTCCTCGAGCCACAAATCCGTAGTCGGAAAGCGTGCGTGCCAGTTGGTATCCCACCATGCAGTAACCGGTGTCCTCGTTGTTCTGCTGTTGCAGGAAAGAGGCCATTTTCCGGAAGGCATCCGCGCCGTAGAAGTCGTCGGCATTGATGACACAAAACGGTTCGTTGATAACGTCGGCCGCCATCAGTACGGCATGAGCCGTACCCCAAGGTTTCACACGTTCGGGATGATAGCTGATGCCTTCCGGCACATATTCAATTTCCTGAAGGACATATTGAATATCAATTTTGCTGCCGTATTTCTTGAAAAAAACCTGCTTGAACTCTTCTTCAATGCTTTTGCGTATCACCATCACTACCTTTCCGAATCCTGCCCTAATGGCATCGTAGATGGAATAATCAATGATGGTTTCGCCGCTGGGGCCTAAGGTATCGATTTGTTTCAGCCCTCCATAGCGGCTACCCATGCCCGCTGCCAGGGCAAGTAATGTCGGTTTTATCATTTTACAAAAAATAAATTATACGCAGCAAAATTACATGAAAAACTTGAGTTTTCCAAACGCGAGCAATGAAAAAAGTTTTTTATAGAGGAAAGATAATAAATTTTTATGAGAAAACCATGAGTTTTGAAGAGAGAAAATAAATATCAGGGAGAAGTAAATTCGAGATAGTCAAAAACAGCGCCTCGCGTCAAATACAGGAATCCGTTTATCTCTACCGTTGCATACAGGCAATTCACGCTGCCGGCCTGTGCGAACAGGGATGTTTGGGGAGAAGCCGTTCGCCGGTACAGCTGTTCTTTGACGGATGAAGAACGATCGGGGCCTTTCACCCATTGCCACCTGTCCACCGTCGGCGTCACCATCGAGAGCGACAGTTGCCCGATGCTGTCGCCGATGTGAGCCATGAAACGACAGTCGGCGTGGTCGGGCAGTTCGCTGACAGCCTGTTTTTCCGCTATCGCTTTCAACTGGGAGAGGTATCTTTTCAGTCGAGCGGTGCCTAACTGCAAATCGGGCGTCATCAGTTGGTATTTTTTCAGAAAATCTTCCGTAAACTGCATCCATTCAAGTGTTTTTTCCCAGAAAAGGACATTCGGTTCCACATAGCCCAGGGTGATTGCTTCCGGAAGGCTGTCGCTGTCGGCCATGGGAGCGGGCAATGGCTCCGGATGGTCGGGGATTTCTCCGTAGAGCAGCATGTCATGTCTCCATTTTGCCCATGAAGCGGATGCCGTTGCTATTTTTTTCCGCTGCCACGCTTTTGTTTCCGGCGGTTGATTCAATAATGCCAGCAGGTGATTCATCCATTGGTGAAAGAGGGAATGGGGGTTGGGGGTCGATTTGCGCACCATGTCCGTCATTTTCGTCATTCGGGCAGGATATTCCACCCACAGGGTATCTTCCTGAAAGTCGTGAAACAGGCGGTCAAATGCCGGTTTGGCTCCGAAAGCCGCCAATACGTCCAACGCTTTCGGGAACGCCCTTTCCGCATCCGGCGACGGATCCGTTAACTGATGCAAGATTTCCCCATCGATGGAAAAAGGAGGGGGCAGGAAACAGACCGCACGGCTATTTGACAGGAACCGCATGACGGCAGATGGCTTTTGAGGGGGCATGGCGGCGGCTAATGTTTTGACGCGCTCTTTCTGCAAACAAAAATGAATGTCGGCAACGGAAGTGCAGGCCGGCGGTCCTTGCAGGACGGACATGATCCGAAGCAGGTTGAGATAGGAAGGCAACGCCCGGGCATCGGACTGCAACAGCAATGCCAGCATGACGGCCTGTCGGCGTTGGAGGTCATCGCTCATGTCGAAAGAAGCCGTTTGCAGCCATTTCAACGCTTTGTAATATCGACGCAAAACGAGCGAGCGGGAGTAGTGTCCTTTTGGTTGAAGGGAGCTGTAAGGAAAAACCGATTTTTGCGGCAGTAACGGCGACGCATGATCGGTTTGCTGTTCGATATACGCCAGTTCCTCCTCCGCTTTTGTCCGGTATTCGCCGTTCAGTGCCGGCATCTTGCCGGTTAACAGGCTGTAAGCTACCGCAAAAAAGGCGGCATTGTTCATGGCGGGTTCTTCCTCTTTTTTCTCTTTTCGCGCCTGCGCCAGTGATGCCCGATACAGTGAAAAACAAAGATTCGACAACACGGGCGACAACCGCTCTTCCTCGACAGTTCTCAACATACAGGCATGATACAGGTGCATTAACTGTAACATGAGATCCGAGGTAATGAAACCGGGCAGTCCCATCTCATCATTTTCCCGATACAGTTGGAAAAGTTGTGCGGTGGAATCGGGAATCAGGGCAAAACCATTAGCAGCCAACTCATCCATCACCGATTGATCAATGACGCCGACATATTGAAAAAGATTGACGATGTTCTCCACGTTGGGCGTCGATTCGCCGGAAAGGGTCAGATAGTTGTCGCGTTTTCGCACTTCCATCAGCTCGCTCGCCCAGCCGGCCAACTGCTGTTCTTCTTCCGTCAACAACGGCGCGGACATACCCATAGCCGCTGTTCTCGACAAAGTGTCATACCATCGCGTTTGTCTGCGCCAGTAGTCACGCAAATCACGTTCTTCCAACAGGATGCCGCGCCGCGCATGGAGGAAACTGCGAAAAAGCCGCAGTTCCTGCATGTTCATGTTTCTGACATCAGCTTGCCTGTCAATATCCTCAATGAGGGATCCGGCAAATGGCACAGTGTCGTTTGCCGGTTCCGGGACAACAACCGGCGGCGTTTTCCGGACGCAATCCGCCGAAAACAGGCAGATCAGACATAGAAAACCATAAATACGAAGCTCCTTCATAACAGCAAATCATTATTCCTTGAACCAACTTGCATACATCAGGTAATTGTCGGCAATCCGTTCGATCATTTCGCGCGTTTGTTCGGGACTTACGTCTTTCATCCTTTTGGCCGGAGCGCCGGCATAAAGGCTGCCGGACTCCACGACAGTCCCCGAAAGTACCACGGCGCCGGCTGCAATAATCGAATTTTCGCCGATCACCGCGTGGTCGAGGATAACGGCGCCCATGCCGATCAAAGAATTGTCGCATATCTTCGCTCCGTGGATGACCACATTGTGCCCTACCGACACCTGATGGCCGATTTCTACTATCGATTTCCGGTAAAGCGTATGCAAAACCGCCCCGTCCTGTATGTTTACCTTATTGCCGATACGGATCGCATTGACATCGCCCCGCAGAACGGCATTAAACCAGATACTGCATTCGTTGCCCATTACCACATCGCCGACGATGACCGCATTATCGGCAAAAAAACAATTTTCCCCGTAAACGGGCGTAAACCCGCGTACCGTTTTTATCAACGCCATAATATTATTTTGTGCAAATATAGTAAAAACCGGGAATTTTTCAAAATTCGCAGATTCAAGTAACCAATGCGCAGATTCAAGTAACCAATGCAACTTTTTTATAAAACCATTCTATCCGGAATGATTTGGGAACGTTCCGGAATGGGTTGGGAACGTCCCAGAATGAGTTGGGAACGTTCCGGAATGAGTTGGGAACGTTCCCGAATGAGTTGGGGTCGTCCCCGAATGAGTTGGGGTCGTCCCGGAATGAGTTGGGGTCGTCCCGGAATGAGTTGGGAACGTCCCGGAATGCATGGGGAAACGTCTGCGATGGTTTGGAATAAAACCAAAATGATGGGAGGAATATCCGAAACCGTTTGGGGTAAACCCGAAACCAGAAGTCGCTATAACTGAATGAAAATCAGCAAGTTGGGGGGGGGGGGGGGGTAAATGCCGTCTTCCCGGCGAAAAAGCGCTTTCGGCGGCTGCAAACAGGATATGCGAATGACGGCTCATATTTTTATGATATTATTTACATATAGCGGCAAAAATAGTAATTATTTTGAATAAAAAAAAATTTTTTTGACCCGCAGACCATCAAATGGTGGAAAAAACACAGTAACCGCGGACAGCGATCCCGTTTTTAACTTTATTTTTCCGATACGGATGAGGATGCTTGTCTTTAAAAAATCATGTTATGATATTATTTCAGCTGCAAAATTAATAGATTTCAACGAAAATCAATACACCAAAAAAACCGCCCCTTTACGGAAGCGGTTTTTATGATGCCGGCAGTTTGGCATCTTTGCCGACTATTCAGTATTCGGCGGTTATCATCTTTTTGTCCAGGTCATTCTGCTGTATGTTTTCTCCGTTCCCTTGACATCAATCTCGCTCCATATAAGCGTAGATGCCGATGACCCTGCTTCAACGTTCATGTCCGACTGTTTACCGCTTTCAATAATTGTCAATGTGCTGTTCGCGAACGACCATGTCCCTGTTGAAGTGTGATTTTCCGTATTGTCCACCATCTGAAAAGTTCCGTCGTTGTTGACGGTAAGTTTCATTACCTCGGCACTTGCGTTGAACGATATAGCCCACCATGTTGTGCCGTCGCTATCCGAATAGTTATCTTCCGATTTCGTCAGCGCCCAAACGCCGTAAAAAATGGATGCGCTACCGGTGTACAGATTGGTGATTTGGTCGGGAAGGGGAGGAACAGTTACAGCGTCTTTCGTATATGTTGCTTTTGCATAACCATTAGTATTCGGAGTGCCATATTCGAATACCAGTTCCGATGATGTTACCGTTGCTTTGTAAGTGATTGTAAACCCATTGTCGACCAAGGTAAACGAACCGCCGGCGTAACTCCATGTTTTGACGTTGTCGCCGTTGTTGTTAGCTTCGTTAGTCAAAATCTCAATTTCTCCTGTAAACGAGCCATCTTCGTTGAGTGTAAACGCGCCGGCACGTTTTGTAACAAATGTTCCTGTATATTCATTGCCATTTCCTCCCTTGCCCGTAAAAATCTTAACACCTTCAATCATTTTCAAGTTCCATGTGCCAAGCAATGAAGTGGCGTCGCCGGGGTCAGGCGTCGTACCGTCTTCTTTCGTTGCCTTTTGCGTGACGGTGATCGTGATTTCCTTCCCTTCGCAGGCAACGGTGATGACTGCCGTGCGGTCTTCGCCCGTGTAGTTCGGCTCGAGGTTGACGGCAACCGTGTAGTTGCCCGCCTCGTCGCCGTGGTCGGGGCTGATGGAAATCCAGCCTGTTGATGTAGAGGAGGCTTTCGTTTGCGAAGATTTTGTACTCCTCGCCGTCTCCGTGCTGATGCTCGACGTCCACGCGCCGGTGGTAACAAACGATACCTCGCTTGCACCCTGCGTCTGGTCGGCATAGACATCTTGCGTCAGCGCCGCCGCGTCCGGTACGATAATCGTTTCCGGAAGGATCGTTTCATCGTCGCAACCGGTGAAACATGCTGTTGTCAAAAACAACAGACTTAAGCCAAATA
>JAISWE010000050.1 GCA_031271175.1 Bacteroidales bacterium
AATATCCGCTTAAAGGTCAAATCATTTTTGGGGTCAAGATAACGCGCCATTTTCTATTCGATTTTGGTAAAAAAATATTCCAATTCACAAAAACAAAGATACGGCTTTTTTTCGTACAACCCAAAATAGAAAAAAAACTCCGTGGTTATAAAATAAAAAACCACAAAGGGCACAAAGTTACACGAAGTAAATACAAAATAAAACCACTAAGTACACAAAGTTACACGAAGTAAATACAAAAGAAAACTACAAAGGTTTGTCAAAAGAAACTTTGTGTTACTTCGTGTACTTCGTGGTTAAAAAATAAAAAACCACAAAGGACACAAAGTTACACGAAGTAAATACAAAAAAACTTTGTGTTACTTCGTGTACTTCGTGGTTTAAAAATAAAACTACACCGGAGCAATCCTTATATACTTCGCGTGTAAACGCCCAGCTCATAAATATTGGTGTTCGGGGTATTGCCGCCGGAAGGCGCTTTACATTCGACTTTGACATGTTGCGCCACTTGCGGTTCTTCAAATTCAAAGTACTGGTTCTGGTTTTTCAGCACCGAATATGTCCCCTTGGAAGTCCAATCCACGCCGTCCTCGCTCACCCATATTTCTATCAGGCTCGGCGTTTCGTTGTTATTGCCGCCGTGCAGCACAATGCCGTAAAGCTCCACCGGAGTTTGTATGTCCACTGCAAGCCAGTGAGGGTACGGCAGCTGTGGGGATATTTGATTCACCCAGCGGGTGGTGAACGATCCGTCGATCGCCATTTCCGCCGTGCGGGGACTGGGATTGCCTGCCGGATAGCGGGTATCATAGCTGGAGGCGGTCACCGTCCAGCCGGTTTTGTCCAGCTCTCTGATGGGGAGTTTTACCTCTACCGTACGGAAGGCGGTGTAAAAGGTGTCCAGCGAGCCGGGCGCGGGAAGATAGCCCGTCCGGTATTCAAAAGTCCCCGATCCCGCGTAGTCCTCGATTTTGAGCGTATCGCTCTGGGGGGGCGCCAGCGCCGTATGCGTTTCGTCGCCCGCAGCCTGATAGATCAGCTCCGACCCGAAAGAAGTGTCGTCGACAGGATTGCCCCATACGACAATCACTTTGCCGTCTTCATAATAGGCGTCCTCTACCAGCCTTATCAGCAACATGCGTTCATAGGCCTCGCCGACGATTGTGCCGGTGATTTCGCTCGGAACCGACCGGTTGCCGTTCGAGTCGAAGGTATAGACGGTGAAGGCGTAGGTGCCTTCCTGCATGTTGTCGAGACTGATCCTGATGATGGTGTCGGTCTGTCCGACGGTGTTGACAGGCAAAACCAGGGAATCGCTTTTGTTGTTCCAGTACACTTTTATCCATGCGACGTCGGCGCCTGCTTTGAGGGTCCATTCGATGTCGATGCGGTTTTTACCGGGATAGCTTTTCACAGAATCGACGGGGGCAGGATAGACCTGTTCCCCTTCTTTCCAGAAATCCTTGTAGGTGTGATCCATTGCCGTGCATGCGAACAGGCCGGCGGCGATCATGCTGATGATAACATATTTTAATGAAGGTGTCATTTTTATTAAGATTTAGATAGGTGAATTAATAGGTTTCTACAATATTGCCCCAGAAGCTGAGTTCGGCGATGAACATATAGGTAAGCCCGCCCCATGTTTTGAGCGTTTTGAATCTCAGGTACCTGAAGGCGTCGGAACTGTTTTCAAATTCGAATTCTTCTCCGTTGACGCAGGCGTATTGGACGTCTTCATCGGTATAGACGCCGGCGGCGGAGCCTGACGGTTTGATGGATTCGAAATGTCCCAGCAGCACCCAGTCGTCAGTCCATTCGTCAACGGGGGTGTTGCTGCCGTATATTTCAAAGATTTGCACGTCGCCTGCATTGTATTGCCCGTCGGTGCCGGAGCTTTTCCGGTGGTAGAACTTCATCCGGCTCAGCTGCGCTTTGACTTTCAGGTCGATGGTGAACCACTGCGGGATACCGCTATTGGGTATGGTATGAAAAGCCAGCCCTGAATCCCACACACCGTTCCATGCGGTTTCGATTGCATAAGAGGCGCTCATGTGGTTTTGCCATGTGTCCGAAGCCAGTTTGGCATTGACGAAGCGCGTTCTGTCCAGTAGCGTGTCAACCATCGGGGTTATTATGGCGAAGAGGGTGTCCGAGCAGTTGTTCCACCTGTCGATGGTATAAACGCCGAAGAGCCGTTGTTCTTTGCCAAATGCCGGGTTCCTGACGGAGAAAACGCCATCGCCCAGCTGGGTGTAGTGGATATCCGCTTCATAGAATTTCCCTATGGAATCGGTGGTCAGCACTACAAATTTCATGTTGGCGCCCGGCACATTTTCGTAGGCTATTTTCGTTCCTTCGAAAGTGGGCGTTATTTGCAGCGATTGGAAGGCTGACCAGTAGGGTGGTTCCAGCGGGACAATGGAGACAGGGACGGGTTCCGACCGGACGCCGCTGCGCGAAACGGAATAGAGCTTGACCGCGTAGGCAACAGTGTCGGGGAAGCCCTCCAGCGTGATGGACGGGTTGAAATGGGACGATTTTTTGTTGTGTACAACGCCGTCGGCAAGCGTATATTCCGCCATCACATAGAGAATATTGCTGTTGGGCGGCAACTGATAGTTCAGCACGGCGCCACCCGGAATGCGGTTCACTACCACATTGACGACCTGCAACGGCGCTGTTTCGTCGCCGGTGGGAATGCCTTTTTCCAGTTCGGAACAGGCATAAGCAAGGAGCAAAAGCGCCCCCGCGCAGCAGGCTTTTACATAAAATATATCTATTCTTTTCATATTACTATTTTTAATTATTAAGTATTTATTATTTATTATTTATTATTTACTATTTACTATTAATTATCATTATTAAATTATTGATTCTTGATTATTCTGAGGACAACCACATAGGGCATTATTAATTATTAATTATTAATTATTAATTATATTAGTTGTTTCCCCATCCCGGGTTTTGCACCAGATTTTTATTGGCGAGGAGGGTTTCTTCGTTCAGCGGCCAGAGGTAATCCCTTACGGTAAACTTTTGTTCGTGCACGAGTCGTTCTCTGTAGTATCCTTCGGCTGTTTCCTGGTCGAGGTCCCATCCTGTGACGGGCCGGTTCAGTTCTTCGATGGCTGTTTTCCATCGTCTGATGTCCCAGAAGCGTTGCCATTCAAACATCATTTCGATGCTGCGTTCCTGCCGGATGATTTCGCGCAGGCCGCTTTGGCTTGTGGGTTTGGAGGGCCGGTTGGAATAGTTCAGCCATGCCACTTTTACCGGCAGCAGTCCTGCCCGGTCTCTTATTTTGTCCAAGTAGGAGATGGCTTCGTCGCGGTTGCTTTCCGCGTCTGCCGCCTCGTTCAGGGCTTCGGCGTAGAGCAGGTAGATGTCGGCCAGCCGGATCACAGGCCACGGATAGTTTTCCACCGTATAGGTATTGCCTGTGTTCGCGATGCTGTTTTTGTAATGGACGACTTTTTTAGGCCAGTAGCCGGTGGTGGAGTAGCTTGCCAGGTTCGCGGCGGCAGCGGCCTGTCCTCTTTTGTTCATGACATAGAACATGTTGGGATCGCGGTCGTCTTCATGTCCCATGCCGTACCAGAGGCTTCCGTCGAAGGCGAGGTCGGCGTAATAGCGGGGTTCCCTGCGGAAATTCATTTTTGCCGTGAGGTAGCCCTGTTTCAGGTATATGGCGTCCTCTATTTTGGCTTCCATGACATTGAAGCGGCTGTTGTAGTCCCAGCTATCGTCCTCTTTGATGGGTACGCCGTTTTCGCTGTAGAACAGTTCGACGATTTTCAGCGGGGGCGCCATGCTTCCGCTCGTGCCGCTATTGGCGGCATTGGCGGGGTTGAGGCCGCGCGTGGTAGCGGCGCCCTGCAAGCCGGAGGACATGCTGTTGGGGTTAGCCCAGATGATTTCCGGATTCCATCTTTCGCACACGGCATTGCGTATGTTCATCTGTATGATGGTGGAATCGGTCAGTTTGACGGAAGTGGCCGCGGGCGTGAAATAATACAGCGCGTATCCTAAGGTGTGGCAAAGGTCGATGGCTTCCCAGCAGGCGTCGGCGGCTTTTTGCCATTTGGCCACTTTGCCGGCCTCGTCGATATCCGTGTCGAACAGAAGCGTGCCGTCTTTGTTGGCAAAGCCTTCGTAGTCCTGATTGCCGTTGAACAGGTCGCTGGCGGCGGTAATGAGCACTTTGGCTTTCAGCGCAAGGCAAATGGGCCGGGTGATGCGTCCGAGTTCCTGAAGCTCATTGTAGATCTGTTCGGGCAAGTCGGGTTCGGCCTGTTCCAGCAGCGAGACGATGTAGTCGAAACATTCGTCCACCGGCGAACGCGGTATTTTCACTTCGTCGGGGCTGGCGTCCATCGGCAAGTTCTCTTTTATCAGCACCACCGGCCCGTACATTCTTACCAGATAATAATGGTAATAGGCTTTCAGGAAGAGGACTTCGGCGCTCCACCGTTTCTTTTCCGATTCGAGCATGTCGGGTACGATGTTGATGTTTTCGAGGAACACGTTGCAGTCGCGGATGCCCTGGTAGAGGTCTTTGCATCCGAGTGATCCCTGCCATGCATTCATGTAGGGACTTACCACTCGCTGGTTGCCCCTGCCTATGGCAAAGGAGTTGTTGGTGCTGGAGGCAGACAGCCAGCATTCATCTGCTCCGAACATGGCGGGGTTTCCGCCGGTGGCGGCATGGCTCGGCATGTAGGAATAGCAGGTGAACAGGAAGCCTTCTGCCGCGCTTCGCAAGCGGAAGGCATAATCGATGGTCGCTATGTTGTCGGGCGTAACGTCCAGAAATTTGTTGCAGCCGCCGGACAGCAGAAAGGCTGTCAGCAGTGTCGATAGAGAAAATATGATCTTTTTCATTTTATTATTATTATTATGGTTCATATCTATTTTTAAAACGTTAAGAAGAGTCCGGCATTGAAGACCTTCTGTATGGGATATCCCAATCCGTTGCCGCCCATTTCTACGTCCCAGAGGTCGAAATTGCTCCACAGGAAGGGGTTGGTGGCGTTGAGGTAGATGCGGAAGGTTTTCATGTAGAGTTTTTCGGCGAGTTTTTCGGGCAGCGAATAGCCTATTTCGACTTGTTTCAGTCGCAGGAAGGCGCCGTCGCGCATAAACCATGTGTTTTGGACGAAGTTGTTGCCGTTGCCTATGTTGGAGGTGCTGAGCCGGGGCCATATTGCGTTGAGGTCCTGGTTGTCCTCCGACCAGTGGCTGTCGGCGTATGCTTTCAGCAGCTGGTTCTGCGGTATTCCGGTAAAACTTTCGCCGCTGTAGGTATAGGAGACAAAGGGCGCTGTTCCCTGTCGGTTGATCCAGAAGGATTCGCGTGCCAGCCCCTGAAAGAAGACGGAGCAGTCGAACTGTTTGTAGCCTGCCGAGAAGCCGAAGCCATAGACGATTTCGGGTACGGTGGGATAGCCGATGGGCGCCTGGTCGAGCGTGGTGATCTGCCCGTCCTTGTTCATGTCGTAGTATTTGATGTCGCCGCCCCCGTATTCGGAAAAGGTTTGCCGGGGCGATCGTGCTGCTTCCGCGTCGTCCACAAAGAGGCGTTCGGCAAGGTAGCCCCATTCCTGCATGACGGAATAGCCCCTGTGCGATTTCCACCATGCGTCTTCATAATCGTATTCTTCGTAGATAACAAATTTGCTGGCGGCATAGGTGAAGTTGGCGCGTCCCTGTATCCAGCAATAGCTGTTGAAATTCTGGCTGTAGTCCAGCGACAGGTCGATGCCCTTGCCTTCGGCCTTGCCGATGTTGGCGCGCGGCTGTGCGGAGAGTCCCATTTCGGCGGGGGTGGAAGTGCGCGTTTGCAGGATGTTGCTCCGCTTGTCCTGATAGACGTCCACTTGCAGCATCAGTTTTTCGTACAGCCCCAATTCCAGTCCGATATTGGTTTTTTGGGCTATTTCCCATCTGATGTTCTCGTCGGAATACTGTGAGATGGCCACGCCGTTGCGGGAGTAGCCGCCGGATGTTGTGCCGACGTTTCTGCCGAAGGTGGCTGCCCGCGCGGAGGATTCCATGTCCACTCTGGAAAGATAGAGGAAGCGCGTATTGGCGTCACCCAGCGCGTCGTTGCCGCTCAGTCCGAAAGTAAATTTCAGTTTCAGGGCATTGACGGTTTTTTTGAGGCTTTCCCAGAAGGCCTCGTTGGAGACAGTCCATGCCGCGCCCACAGAGGGGAAGAAGCCCCAGCGGTTCGATTCGTGGAAACGTTCGGAAGCATTGTATCCGAAGCTCAGTTCCGTGAAGTAGCGTTCGTCGTAGGCGTAGGTAGCGCGTCCGGCAAGCCCCACGTTGCGGTAGGGCAGCGACTGTTGCAGGTCGGTATATTGTCCCGACAGCTTGGTTTGCAGCATGAAAACCACTGCGGCGCCCACATCGTGCTTGTCGGCAAAGGTGGAACGGTAGTCCAGCGATGATTCGGAATAGAAACTGGAGCTTATCGTTCGCGAGCCGGGGTCATAGGACAGGTATTCTTCGCCTTTCCCCGTGCCTTCTTCGTTCAGGCAAATGATTTTGTAGTCGCCGGTGGCGGTGTTGTAGCTGGTGGCCTGGTACCAGAAGGGTACGTAGCGGCGGCTCACCTCGAAATAGGCATTGCGGGTGGTGTTGAGCATCGTGCGGAGGTTCAGCCCTTTGATGAGCGGCGAGAGGTCTTGTTTGACTTCAAACTGTGCGTTCATCACCGAGCGGGAGTAGTTCCTGTATCCGCTCACCATTTCGGCGTAAGGATTCATGTACCACAGGGTGCTGCCGTCCTGATCGGCATAGTTGCCGAACATGATGTGCTTCACCCACTGGTGTTCTTCGTCGGGCGGGAAATAGGGAGGAAACAGGACGGGGTTGGAACGCATCACGTCGCGATATACCTGCGTTCCGCTCTGTCTGGGGCCGGTGTAGTCGTCGAAAGTACCGTTGATTCTGGCGCTGACCAGGGTTGTTTTGGTCAGGTGTACATTGACGTTCAGCCGCAGGCTGTAGGTTTTCAGGTCGATATTGCTGTTGAAGTTGTTGCGTTTGTCCACTTTCAGCAGTCCGTTGCTTCTGTTGAACGCCCCTGTCATGTAGTAGTTGGCTACTTTGCCGCCTCCGCCTACGCTCAGGTTGAAGCGTTGGTTCATGGCATAGTCTTTCAGTACTTCCTTGCGCCAGTCGGTGACGGGATACATGTAGGGGTCTGTTCCGGCAATGGTGTTATCGATTTTTTCGAGCGAATAGGGCAGCCTTCCGAGCGGTTCGCGCGTCATCACGGCCTCGTTGTGCAGCTTCATGTAGGTGATGGGGTCGGCCAGTTCCACGTTGCTGGTGGGCATGGACATGGAGTTTTCAAAGCGGAAAGAGATATTTGCGGGACCTTCCCGTCCTTCTTTCGTTTTGATGAGGATGACGCCGTTGGCGGCACGGCTGCCGTACATGGCGGTGGCGGTGGCGTCCTTCATGATGGAGAAACTTTCCAGATCGTCCGTTTGCACGCGCGAGAGGTCGTCCTTGGAACTTTCGATGCCGTCAATCAGGATCAGCGGGTCTTTCGAATAGCCGAAAGTGGTGACGCCGCGAATAAAGAAATCGGCATTGTCGGCGCCCGGTTCGCCGCTGCGCTGGTAGGAGATCACGCCCGCCATCCGTCCGGCAAAAGCGGTGGTGAGGTTGCTCGACGGCACTTTCAGGTCGGAAGGCTTCACCGTAGTGATGGACGCAATCACGCTGCTTTTTTTCTGGGTGCCGAAAGCCACAATGGTCACCTCGTCGAGCGCCGCCGCCTCTTCCGCCATGCTGACGGCAATGATGCGCCGCTGGCCTACCATCGTTTCCTGTTTCCGGTAGCCCATGAAGGTAAACTGCAATACGGAGGTATCCGAAGGCACGGTAAGGATAAATTCGCCGTTCATATTGCTTGAAGTTCCAATGGTGGAGCCTCTCACCAGAACGGTGACGCCGGGAAGCGGATCGCCTCTTTCGTCGGACACCGTGCCGGTGATGCGGATGCCCTGTTGCTGCGCAAACAGGGAGAAGATGCCTGCCCCCCAAAGGGACAGGACGAAGCATAGTCGTCTGCAACCGTATGCAGCGCTCTTTCTTTTCTTTTGTTTCATGTTCTTATTTTTAATTTAATTATTACTTGTTTTAATTTAAAATGATTACACTTGTTGATTTAAAATGATTACTTGCTTTGATTTCATGATTACTTGTTTTGATTTCATTATTACTTGTTTTGATTTAGACAATATTAAAGGTGATGTTTTTGCTGCCTGCATAGTTTCCCTTGCCGGTGATGCGCACTTCGGCGACTCCTCGCTGTACGTTGTTTTTGTAGGTGAGGGTGAAGTCCTTCGCAAAGAACAGTTCCACGTCGTCCATGTGTACTGTTGGGATGGGCGTAATGGCTTTTCCGGTGTACTGTTGTACGGGGATGGTGTCCACGCCTGCCGTCCGGATGTTTTTGGGGGCTGGGTGGTGGTTGTGGTCGTTGAAGTAGGTGATCTGGGTGTTCAGCCGGTGGATGAACAGGGTGTAGGCGTCGGTGGTATCGAGGGTAGCGGCCGAATTGATGTGGGTGGTCATGCTGTGGTAAACGGTTTCTATTTGCCGTCGCACGTCGCGCAGCCGCTGTGGCGGTTTGCCTGCCTGTTCTTCGTTGCGCTGCTTCAGCAGGCGCTTGAAGTCGGCCACCGCTTCCCGCAGCTCGTTCACCCACGCATCAAGCGCCAGCAAGCTGACCTTCGGGGCATACTCCGGCGTTTGCAAATCGTCCAGCAGGATGTCGATGGCGGCAGCCTCCTCTTCATAGGACTTGGCCTGTATCTCGCCGAAGGTCTTCAGGCGCAGCCACAGGCTTTGCGCTGCCGCCGTGACGGCAGGATCGAAATGGTGCAGGGCGGCGCTCACCGTCTCGCGGATGCCCGTAACCAAACGGTCGTCGCGATGGTCGGCGTCGGCGATCTGCCGCGTATAGTCGCTGCTCTTCTGCGCATCGACAATCTGCTTCTCCTGCGCCAACAAACCGGTGAACTCGCCGTAAAACGCCGCAACAATATTTTGCACCGCCGGAAACTCAAGCAAAAGCTCATGGAACAGGGTTAAATACTGGTAATGCGCTTCTCCACGCAAATACCGGAAAAAAATTGAAATGATCTTTTTCATGTTGAAATAAAATTTAGGATTGATATATTAAGGAATTATTTTTTTCGAATACATCGTGTATTTTCTTCGCCGGAGTGTCTGGGAAGGAAAATACATAGTGTATTTTCTTCGCCGGAGTGTCCGGGAAGGAAAATACATGGTGTATTTTCTTCGCCGGAGTGTCCGGGAACGAAAATACATGGTGTATTCCACTTTTTGGAGTGTCCGGGGACGAAAATACATGGTGTATTCCACTTTTTGGGGCGTCCGGCGGAAGAGGGTACAGCGCCTCGTTGCCGGCAGGCGCCGCTGCGTCGCAGCTATCGCCCGTCATTTTCGGGACAGTCGCTACCAGCCCCCTCGAAAGAGCGCGTTCCACCCCTTTCTGTTTTGTCCTCCTGTCGTTTTCTTCGCAGGAGACCGTTTTTAAATACTTCTTTTTCATAGGCCTATTGAATTTGTTGTTGTTACTACATCTGATGGCAGGGCAAGCACACAGGGTTGCCCCTACATTATTTATTATTCATCCGGGCAACCACGCAGGGTTGCCCCTACATTATTTATTATTTATTATTTATTATTCATCCGGGCAACCACGCAGGGTTGCCCCTACATTATTTATTATTTATTATTTATTATTCGTTATTCATTATTCGTTATTCGTTATTCGTTAGATGAAGCCTGCTCATTCCGTAGGAATGAATCGCTCGGTAGAAAAGAAAACATTCCGGTGATAGTCGGCATCCCGTAGGGATGCATCCCTATGGGATGCCGGAGAGGGCACGTCGGCGTTTTCTACCGAGCGATAATCCCTATCGGGATAACATAAGGCGTTTTCTACCGAGCGATAATCCCTATCGGGATAACATAAGGCGTTTTCTACCGAGCGATAATCCCTATTGGGATAGCATAAGGCGTTTTCTACCGAGCGATAATCCCTATCGGGATAGCATAAGGCGTTTTCTACCGAGCGATAATCCCTATCGGGATAACATAAGGCAGCGCTTCGCCGGAACAGGGAAGCGTCCGGACGGCCAAAAGCCGCCGGTTTTTCTATTGAGATGAATGCCCTAACAGGCAATGAAACATGATTCATTTTCATTATTAATTATTAATTATTAATTAAAATAAAGGGCCTTCTCCCTGAGATGAAGGAGCGTTGTCGCTAATGGAGGGCCATCCGTCATCCGACCAGTTGATTTTATCCAGCATTAGCTGTCGTCCGGTGGGTGTCGCTTTGACGTAGGCATGATACAGCAGCCAGTCGTTACCGGTGGCGTCGGTCACTATTTCGGCGTTGTGTCCCGGCCCGGCAAAGAGATCGTTGCCCTGAATCACATTTTCGTATGCATTGTCTTCGAGCATCCGGTTGCCGTCTTTGGATACGTAGGGTCCCAAAAGACTCGACGATCGTCCGACCACTACCTTGTAAGTGCTGCTGGCGCCGTCACAGCACGATCCCCATGAAGCAAACAGGTAATAGTAGTTGCCGCGCCGGTGGACGTATGCGGCTTCAAAGGCGGTGCCGGCGATCTGCTCTTTCACGGCGTCCTGCTTGACTGCCAGTCCGTCCTCCTGAAGTTCGATGGCGTAAATGCCGCGAAAACTGCCCCATATCAGGTATTTTTTCCCTTCGTCTTCTATATAGAACGGGTCGATGGAGTTATCTACGCCGATTTCGCTGCTGATAAACAGTTTCCCCTGATCGGTGAAGGGGCCGGCAGGACTGTCGGCTGTGGCAACGCCGATGCCGCATGTCGTTTCGCCTCCCCATACCGACAGGGAGTAGAAAAGGACATACTGCCCGTTGATGTAGTTGATGTCGGGCGCCCAGATGCCTGCCCCGCCGTCACCCCAGGCAGGACGGCCGTCGTCGTCGAAGCAGGTTCCCACTTGCTCCCAGATCATCAGATTGCGGGATCGCAGGATGGGAACATTCCGGGTGTCTTCTGTGGCATAGAGGTAAAACCACCCGTCGCCGGCTCGTATGACTGTCGGATCGGGTAAAGATTGCGTTGTTACCGGATTCTGATAATCATTGCTTACCGTTACCGGTATGCTTTTGCTGACTTCGCTGCGTACCCTTCCACGGGCGGTGATCTGCGCGCTGCCCGAAGAGACGCCTTTTACCCATCCATCATCGGAAACGGTGGCTACGGCGGGATTGTCTGTTGACCAGAGAAAAGGTTTTTCCGCCATCCCTGCATTCGGGGGCGTCGAGGTGGCCACTAACTGTGCGCTGTCGCCCACCCGCAAGTCGTCGAGGATGGCCGGCGCAATATTAATGATCAATGAGGTCACGACGATCATCGCCGACCCTTCAATATCGCCGCTTCGTGTTTTGACGAAAGTGGAACCTTCCTCTACGGCAGTTACCAATCCGTTGTCCGTCACGGTGGCAATGTTAGTACGGGAAGCCGACCATGTGAAAAGGCCATGTTCCGCATCGAAGGGGACAGGGTTTGCCGTCAGCTGGACAGTATCGCCCGGCACCAGTATCGCCGACGAAGGAGAAATGACGATCGCCCTCAACGACGCGCCACTCGACGCATCATCCTTACAGGCCGAAAGGCAGAGCATTCCCGCGAGGGAAAAGGCTGCTATTTTATCGCTTAAGCGATAACGACTAAGAGAAAAGCTACATTTACGTGATGTTGCTACCCCTGTTGGTGTAAATTCTAATGATTTCATTTTTTTGTTATTTTTGTTTTTATATATATAATGGTGTTATTTGTTGCTTTTTTTTACGGAGACCTGTGGCGGATAAGCGAAATCCTGCCAGTACTGTTCTGCGCGTGCTGCGGTCATTTCGCCGCTATAGGTCACCACACGGTAGCGCAGGGTATATTCTTTTCCGGGTTCCAGCTGCCAGTCTTTGTTTTTGGCGGGACAAAAGTTCATGAATACGTCATGGCTGCTTTCAGGCCATATTCGCATGGGTTCCGGGTGATTGAAGTTGGCCGGACAGCTCAGGAAAAGGATGCCGGATGGATTTCCTCCGGCCACGCCGTTGCAAAACATCCAGCGTCCGCTGGTGTTGTCGGCATCTTTGCGGGTTTTTCCTTCGGAGGTCAGGATGCTGCTGGTGTTGACGTTCCACTCGGCAGTGGCGCGTATGCTGAAACCGCCATAGCGGTAGGCTTTGATGGTGAGTGGCGACGCCGACGCGCAGTTCAGCGTCGAGCTGAAGTCCCAAAGCCATACTTTTTGTCCGGAGGCCGCTTTTACGTTCCACAGCTTCACGCCAATGACCTCCATTAAGGCTATTTTTTCGTACCCGGGCTTGAAAACCACATGTTCCTGAATCGCTTTAAATCCGCCGAAGACAGCGCCCTCCACCAGCGAATGGAAGGTCTTGAAACGCACGGCGCCCTGCCCGCTTGCCAGGTTCCAGAAATCGACCGTCTTCCCTTCAAAGGAAGTCTGCGTCCACGGATTCCATATTCCGTAATGATGGTAATGGTCTTTGGGCTGTACATGGGTGAGGACTTCTCCGGTGGGCGACCACAGGGGATGGATAAAACCGCTGCGGCGGTATTCGTATTTTTCTCCCGCCGGCGGTAACATGACGGCATAATGATACGCCATCACTTTGTCCGCGCCGGAGCTTAGCAGCAGCGCATCGCCCTTGTCGGTGGTACGGATGACCTTCTCGCCGCTTGCCGCCACGCCTTTTTCAAGCACATAAGTGCGGACGGCGCCGGCCTTGGTTTGGGATGACAGTATCCACGACAGTACCCTTCCTTCCGGCAACTGCTCGATTTGAAAAACAACCGGAATTTTTTCTTTTTTCACCTGTTCAAACAAAGCCAGCGCGGAATCCGGCTCAAACGTGACGGGATCGAGCAGGAGGCGCACAGGGCTTTCTTCCCTGTCGAAGCGGTCTGCCGCTACGGTAATCACCGCAATTTCCTGCGCCCGCACGCCTGTCATCGACAGGAGGCACAGGAGAAATGACCAACGAAAAACGATTCTATAATAAAACATCTTGCAAAAAAAAATATTTTGCAAAGTAATGGGCTTTATTTTTCAAAAACAAGTGCTAGATTTGCAATCTTTGATGCTATTTTTGCATTTGCAATTTTTTTTTGCTAAAACGGCTATTTTTTTTTACCGGCGGCTCATTTTTCGGCAAAGGTTAGGTTGTCAAAACAGAAATAAGCAGGTGTGTTCATTCCCCACTCGCCTGCATCGGAACTTTCCAATCCAAACGACAGTTTATTGGCTGTTCCGAGTGCGGAGAGATCGATTTTTTTCCATGCTGTCAGCAGTCCGCCCGCGTCGGCGGTGCGGAAGTCGGCCAGATAGCATGTAGTATGTCCGCTTTCGCTGCCGTCGGCTTTGTAGGCTGTCACGGTCAGCTTCAGCCAGTCTTTGTTCTCGTAGGAGAAGGGGTTAGCGTAATGGTTGCCTTTCAGCATGACAAGCGCGGCATAGGTGGTGTTGGCCACCCACACGCAGCTGAACTGCCGCTCCGAGCGGTCGGCGAAGAACACTTCGGCAGGTCCGCCGGTGATGGTGCCGACAGCTGCCACGGCAAAAGTGAGCGATCCGCCGTAGCCGCCGTAGCCTGTTTCGCTGTCCCTGTAATACACGCTGCACTGGTTGAGATAGTCTTCCGTGGCGATGTCGTTCCATCGTGAGATGGCCACGCCTCCGTTCCAAAAATCGGGGACGCCGTCGGCTTCGTTGATGCCCATCGTCAGGCTGGTCGCTGCGTCGGTGTAGCCGGTGTAGGGACGCGCCGCCGTACTGTACAGGTTTTCGCCGTAGGCCGTAGGCCCGGCAAGCATATCGGCGGGAACATCTTCAAAGGTGAAGACATGTTCTCCGGCGGAATCGTCGTCTTTGCGGCATCCGCCGATCAGCAGCGCTACGACTGCCGTACTTAACAAAACTTTTTTCATGTTGATCGAATTGGGTTTTTATGAATGAATGTGAGTTATGGCAGGAGATCAGGCCGTAGCCGCTGCGTTCGTTCGAGAGATTGTTCGAATTTCCACTGTTCGATGGCGGCGGCATTCCCTTGCAGGAGTATTTCCGGCACTTTCCATCCGTTGAATACCGCTGGTCGCGTATATACAGGCGGCGCCAGCAGCCCGTCCTGAAAGGAATCGGTAAGTGCGGAACTTTCATCTCCCAGCGCGCCGGGAAGCAGCCTGACAACGGCGTCGCAAATCACGGCTGCCGCAAGCTCCCCTCCGGTAAGCACGTAATCGCCGATGGAAAGTTCTTTGGTGATCAGGTGTTCGCGAATGCGATGGTCAATGCCTTTATAGTGTCCGCACAGAATCATGATATTGCCGAGGGTGGACAGCCGGTTGGCTTCTTTTTGGCAGAACCGAACGCCGTCCGGAGAGGTATAAATCACTTCGTCATAGCTGCGCTGGCTCTTCAGGTCGCCGATGATGCGGAATACCGGCTCTACCATCATCACCATGCCTGCATCGCCGCTGAAAGCGTAGTCGTCCACCCGCCGATGCCTGTCTGTGGCGTAATCCCTGATGTCGTGCACTACCAACTCCGCGACATGCTTCGCCTTCGCTCTCCCAACAATGGAATGAGCAAACGGACTGTCGAGCAAATCAGGTACCACCGTAAGAATATCTATTCGAATCATCGCCCAAAATTACTATTTTTTT
>JAISWE010000229.1 GCA_031271175.1 Bacteroidales bacterium
ACACGGGATGCACGAATTTCACGCTGCAAACTTCCTCCGTGGGAAACAGGCAGTTACGGCTGGTAGAAAACTCCGGCGGGGAAAGCCCGTTTACATCGTTCCGGACATTTATGATATTCGAGAAGAAAGCCATAACCACAGAAGTTGTGGACGTTAATAAAAGGATAAAATGTTGTTGATATGAAGGATTATATTGTTTTAAAAGGTAGATGTGGACTTGAATATTATGACCAAAGTGGCACAGGATTTTTCGTAGATACAGAACTTTGTGCAGGAAGCGATTATGACTATGCTATCTATATTGACAGTATAGTGGCGCTTAAAGATAACTTGCCTCCAGACAAGAAAAATCTTTTATCTCACGCGCTTGGAAAATTGAAGTTTTTCATGTAATTTTGTCCCGTCCGAAAACGGGACGGGCGGTAAAAACGCCGCGGTACTGATGAACAGAACCGTCACGGACGAAGCATGACAGGTAAAAAAACAGTATAAATTATCATACAGTGAAAACATTTAAAACAATTTCTCTTACACTGCTTCTTGCCTTTTCCCTTTCCGGCTGTTTGTCGAACGGGAGTCGGAAGTCGGGCGGCACAACTGCAGCCGGTCTGGACTATTCGTTGCCGGCCGAAGCATATAAACCCCGGATGCGGGCGAGCGATCCGGCCGGATGGCATCACGTGACGTTCGGGGCTGTCGCACCGTCCGGCGGTGTCGTGCTTTCCGGCGAGGGACTGTTCGGCGTAAGTTCTGCCTACGTCGAACTAAAAGCGAAACTCCCGTTTCGCAAACATTGATATAAAACAAAGATGGACAGCTTTCCCTAATTTGGAACAGGTTGTTCATCTTTGTTTTTGTTCAACCTCACGACATGGGTATTCGAGGAAGGCAGTTTCCGCCCGGCAGCCAAACTGACGGAAGATAAAAATTACTCCATCATAACGGATTACCTTGGCGCTCCCGTACAAATGTATGACGAAAAAGGAGAAAAAAACTTGGGAGAAACGCGAAGCAAAATTACGTAAAGTTCTATCATACATTGATGAAGGAATTATGCAGGATCATCAGCCCGACGACGAACCGCCCAAAATGAAGGAATTTAGGAAAAGCAAGATACAGGAACCGGTAAAAGCCATGTTTTCCTTCTAACGGCAAGGGGAAGATTTGTCCGGATCGTTCCGCTGGCCGTTGCCTGTCGCAACGATGTTCCGGCACAGCTCGAGAATGGATTTGCAACGGACGACGGCGCCGTTGCAGGACAGTTGCCATTCTGCGGGACGGTTGCCGACAACGGTGACGGAAAAAGGGGCGTCGCCGCGCGTGATGCTCAAAATCGTGATTTTTGGCTATTTGAGTAACATTTATTCCTGAAAATGGAAGATGCGGTAAAGGGCAGCATCACTTTTATGTGCTTGGCCGGCGGACTTGAACCCGACCACAACACAATAAACCGTTTTCGTTCTACTCGCTTAAAAGATGCTGTAAATGAGATATTTACTTAGGTTGTGATGATGCTTGTCATAGCGGATTTTGATTCGCCATGTTATCCGCCATGTATGTACGACAAAGAAGAGGCTGCCCTTTCGGACAGCCCCTCTCTTTTGTCGTACCGTGCACACCGGCTGTTGTTCAAACGCCGGATACGCCGGAAATCATTTATAGCCCGGGTTCTGGTCGTCCAACGTGATGCCGTCATTCAGATTGATGGCTTCTTCCGGAATGGGGCGCAGGTTATACTTGTGATCGAAATCGAAATTGTTGATCCCAAGTTTTTTGACGTCGTAATTATACCGTTCCAGCATATATTTCAACATTCTGGTGCGCCGTAATTCGTTCCACCGTCCGTTGTATTCGCCCAGAAACTCTTTAGCGCTTTCTTTCAGGTAACCGTGCAGCACCTCCTGTTGTGTAGGCGTTCCTCCGTTAATGGCTTCCTGCACGGCATTGGTGAGTGTTCCCGAAGTCGTGTTGCCGGGTCTGTCCAATACTTTTTGCACATATTGGGCGGCGGTGGTGTAATCATTCTGTCCGATGCATGCTTCGGCATACAGGAAATAAGTTTCGGCAAGACGCGCAAGGACGATGTCGCGGACGCTGGCTCTGTCTGCCCTGACATCACCGCTGACAGGACTGTCGAACTTCATCACGGGACAGGTGTTGAAGTCCTGATTGATGTTGGCTCGGTAAGATTCTTCGTTTTCAAGGAAAGGATAATAATTTTTGATGGGATTATCCGTCAGCGTATGCGAATTGACAAAAGCCACCGAATCAGCTGAATATTCCCGTCTTTCCGACCTGCCCCATACGCGCGGATACCATGCGCGTACTTTGAGCGTGCTTTTATCATCCACCGTATAATAATCAAAATAGGTTTCATAGACTGTGGTCATGAAGATGCTGAAATAGCGCGTATCGTTTTCTTCAAACCACATCAGCAGGTTCCAAGCCGGTATCAATTGTGTAGCGCCTTGCTTCTGGAAGGTTTCCTGACCGCCCAAATGCGAGCAGTACAAAGACTGTTGCGAATTGCCTTCGGTACGTGACGCAATGGATTTCAGGTCGTATTGTACCGTGAAGATAACCTCGCTGTTGTCTTCGTTGTCATGACGCCACAAATCGGCATAGGTGAGCGTGATCGCGCCTCTACTGCTTATCACTGTCTGGGCGTATTCCTTGGCTTTGGCAAAATCTGCGGGACTGTTAAAATCCCAGCCTCGGGTAAGATAAATCTTTGCCAGAAAATGATTGGCGGCGTCTTTGGTGACCCTCCCTTTTTCAGCGCCCAATTGCGGCAAGATGCCTTCTATTTCTGCAATGATAAACTTGTAGCACTCATCCAGCGGTTGGCGCGACATGCTTGTTATGGGAGTTCTGGTAGCATCTTTGCTAATGACAATACTGCCGAACTGTTCCAACAGCAGGAAGTGGTAAAAAGCCCTGAGGAAACGCAATTCGGCGGCATACATGGCACGACGCCCGTCGTTGATATCCACGGGGGCTTCATTGTAGAACAACGCCATGTTCACCGTTTGAATGGCGGAATAGCATTTCTTGTAAAAACTTGTCACATCGGGGTCGCTGGGATACAGTTGGTAGTCATACATGCCTTGATGGTCTGTATTTCTGCCTTTCTGGTAGATATCCGTTCCGCCGAGAATCAACCACGGCGTTTCTCCGTACACGGTTTTCAGCGAAGCGTAAGCGGCAGTCATGAGCGTTTCGTATCCCACGGCGGTACTGTACAGATCATCGTTGGATATGCCGCTCTTGTTGTCTTCCTCCAGAAAATCACAACTTGTGCTAAAAACTAAACTTATTGATAATATACTGATTATTTTTTTCATGATTCTTAACGTTTTAAAATTTAACATTGACGCCAAACTGGTACGTGATGTTGCTGGGCCCGTTTCCATCACTCCAACCGGTTCCTGCAAATTCGGGATCCCAGCCGGGATATTTCGTAAATACGAAAGGATTCAGCACATTCACATACACGCGCAACCTGCTGATGCCCACCTTTGATATTTTACCGAAGTTGTAGCCCAACGTGATATTCCTGACCTTGACGAACGAAGTGTTCTGGTGATACAGGCTGCTGCCGTAATATCCGCCTTTGGCATTGTCGTATATCGGGTATTGGGTATCTTCGTTCCCTTCATGAGTTTTCCACGACATGATGACATTGCCGTCGGCGTCGGTTTGTCGGGTACTCCAATCCGGCATCTGAGCGCCTACGGGGATATAAAAGTCATAGTTCATGGCGTTAAGCCCCCGATTGCCTATCGGTCCGAAACGTGCGGTGAACACGTCATTTACCAACATTCCCTGACGTGTAATGATACTGAATGAAAAATCCCAATTTTTGTATTGCAGGGTGGACGACATGCTGCCTGTCCATTTGGGATCCGGAGTGCCTAAAACGACCTTGTCCTCAGTGCTTAACACTCCGTCATGATTGGCGTCATCGGTGATCGCTTCACCCGGTTTTGCCGTGTACTGCACCGTTCCGTCGGGACGGCGGTAAACGGTTTTTCCGGCATCGTAATCCGCTTGTTTCCAGACGCCGAGTAGCCGGTAATCATACAGGATATTGATAGGCTCTCCGATGAAATACGCCTCTCCTATCACGTCTTCTTTCTTGCCATAGACACTGCGAATGGCATTTTTGTTGTGTGAGAAAGTGAACGAGGTTGACCAGTACAAATCTTTGGTGCGTATGTTTACCGTATTCAAAGCCACTTCCACCCCCCTGTTGTTCACCGAACCGACATTGTCCGTCATGGAATTGACGCCGCTTTCCACAGCCAACCTGCGCGACATGAGCAACCCGTCCGACAGTTTGTCATACAGTTCAACGGTGCCGTTAACTCGGCTGTTGAACAATCCGAAATCCAGTCCGAAATTGACTTCTCTGGTGCGTTCCCATGTAAGCAACCGATTAACGGGAACGCCCGGCGCAAATCCGGAAGAAGAAACGCCGTAAAAATCATAATAGACGTTGTCCCCGGTTTGGGGTTTATCCATCGTTCCGTAAGCGCGAACGCCGTTGTTGTTGCCCGAATATCCGAGGCTCAGACGTGCTTTCAGGTTGGAGAGCCATTCTGCGGATTTCATGAACTCTTCTTCCGAAAGACGCCATGCAACGGCTGCCGAAGGGAAAGCCGCCCACTTCTCCGCCAATTTGGAACTGCCGTCATAACGGATGGTTCCCGTCAACATATACTTGCCTTTGTAGTCATAATTCACTCTGCCGGCGAACGACAGCAGTGAGGTCTCGGAAAATTCCGAACTGCAATCGCCGGGAACCAGCGTTCCGCTGTAAATATTATACCATGCCGATGGATATGGGAAATCTTGAGCGGCAACCACTATACTTTCAAAACGAGTGTAATACAAACTGTTGATAAAAGTAGCATTCAGTTTATGGTTGCCAAAGCGTTTGTCGTATGTTATCTGGTTATCCCATGTGTATTCGAATCGTTCCATATTACTGGTGGACGCATACTCCTGAGCCTTAGTCCGATTGCCGAGCGCTACGCCTCTGTAAATCCCTCTGCGGTTGCGGTTAAGTCGTGGCGAGAGGGAGGTCTTGATGTCTAATCCGGGCAACGGAGTCACCTGCATATATACGTTTCCCATAATATCGAAACGGCGCGTTTCCTGCGAACCGGCATTTACTTCGATCAACGGATTGGCGCTTGACGTGAAATTGTTGGACACTTTCCCGTTAAGCGCGCTGCCGGTGCCGGGTTGAGGAACCACTTTACCGTCGGCGTCAAACGCAGGAATGATGGTCGCCAATTGAATGGCGTCACGGTAACCGTTCTGGCTGCCTTGGTCAAAAGTATTGAACGACAGATTAGCGGTCGCACCCGATCGGAAAAATTTTGATGGCGTATGATTGACCGATACCTTTAAATTGTAGCGATCAAATTCTTCCTGAATGAAATTCCCCTTTTCATGCTGATAGCCGAGTCCGATGTTGTACGACATTTCTTTGGCGTTACCGGAAACATTGAGGTAATGGTTTTGTTGCTGTCCGGTTTGCATCACTAAACCCAGCCAGTCGGTATAATTCTCGTCATAAGCCATTTCATGAACTATCGGGCTCAACAGTGTGATGGATTCTTTGTCCTTCAATTTACCCGCTTCCGGAGTATTCACATCGGTTAATCTCCATTTGCCGTTAGCGGCATCCCACGAATGATACGCTGTGGTTCGGTATTCCAAATATGTCCGTCCGTCCATGAGGTCGGGAATGCGCGCTACCTCGCGGATACCGTAATATCCGTCGTAGGATACCGTGACTCTTGCCTGTTTACCAAATTCGGCATTTTTAGTCTGTACGATAACAACGCCGTTGGAACCGCGAGACCCGTAAATCGCCGTAGATGACGCATCTTTCAGCACGTCTATTTTATCAATGTCGGACGGGTTCAGAAAATCAATATCGTCCGTCACTATCCCGTCCACCACGTACAGCGGCGACCCTGTCTCCATAGAGTTTTGCCCCCTGATTTGGATGGAAAATCCGCTTCCGGGACGACTGGATGTCATGGTGATGTCCACGCCCGCAATAGCGCCCTGCAAAGCGTCCATCACCGATGTTGTGCCTTTTTTTACAATCTCTTCGGAATTAACCGAACCCACGGAACCCGTAAGGTCGCTTTTCTTCATGGTGCCGTAACCGACTACTACCACTTCTTCGATTTTTTCGGCTTCTTCGCTCATGGTCACATCAATGCTACGCCTGCCCTCCACTGCTATTTCTTGCGTGGCAAATCCCACGAAAGTGAACTGCAACACGGCGTCGCCGGCAGGCACGGAAATGGAATATTTCCCGTTGGCGTCGCTTACCACGCCTGTGGTTGTCCCCAGAACAGTGACATTCACGCCCGGAAGCAAATCTCCTCCGATGTCCGTAATTGTACCGCTGATGCTTATTGGCTGGGCAAACGCCGCCTGCACGCTCAACATGCCGCAAAGCATGAGGAACAAAAAAAGTCTCACTGTTTTTGTTTTATTGAATTTGTTTTTGGTTTTATTTATGAATAATTTCATCATGTTCTTTAAATTAAAATTGTTCGGATTAAGTTTTTGAATCACAATTTGAGAAAACGGCGTCTCTCCGCCGTTTTTTCGGTTTTTGGCATTATCTCATAGGCAACCCTCCTTTATTTGAAAAGCGCCCCACATCAGCCTTTGCAGTAACAGAACACAGGTAGCGGCGCGACAACAAAAAAACTGCAACCCGCCCAAGCCGGTTGCAGCCTTTCATAAAACCCCGTAAAACACGTGCGCCCCCGCACGTATATTTTATCGCATATACGCGATTCTCTCTCTCTCTCTCTCTCTCTCTCTCTCTCTCTCTCTCTCTCT
>JAISWE010000004.1 GCA_031271175.1 Bacteroidales bacterium
CCGACCAACTGAACCACATCACCTTCTATTGGACGGTGCTGCCGAATCCCGCCTCCGAACGTTATACCGCAGCGGTGGATTCGTTCTATGCCATCCGCAAGGGCGCAGGGGCGACGGAACTGGTCAAAACCGACTGGACGGTTAATGTGTTGAATACTTATAGCGGAGCGGCAGCAGATATAATCGACGGAGACGAGGCAACTTGGTGGAACTCCAATGGCAACACAACAAGCTGGATTGCATGGGCTGAAATTGACATGCAAAAGCTAAAAATGATCAAATCCATCCGGATTGCTTGCTCGCATAGCGTTAAATACGGCTACCTGTATGCAAGCGAGACGCAACCGGGGTCATGGCCGGGAGATGCACCCCTGATTGGAACAATAGTACGGGAGACGACCAATTGGGAGACGTTGTTCTACTGGGATATCCCGCTTGGCGCTCCCATAAATGCGCAATATCTGTATCTCTATCTGTCTGACAGCCACCAATATGGGTACCACCTGATATACGAAGTGTATCTAAACGGGTACAGTGAATAATTGAAAATTGAAAATTGAAAATTGAAAATTGAAAATTGAAAACGATGCGGAAGATACAAGGATACAAGGGTGGCGGCGCAGGCAGCGTCCCATTGTCCCCATTGTCCCCATTGTCCCAAAAAATAAAAATTGAAAATTAATAATTAAAAATAATCACTAAATTAATAAACATCATGAAAAACACCATTTTAATTTCTTTTTTTTCGGCGGCGTTGCTTTTCAGTTCCAACTGCAAGAACAACAAGCCTGTGCCGATGTCCGATATTCAAGTCGAACCGCCTTCGCTAACGCTAAAGGAAGGCGAAACCGGTCGTTTTAAAGCAACGGCGATACCCGAAAATGCCTCCGACAAACAGATTCTCTGGAAGTCGGACAACGAGGAGGTGGCCATCGTCAGCATTGTAGGAACAGTGACTGCCGTAGGCGAGGGAACCACCACCGTCACGGCAAGCAGCAAGGACGGCGCCGTCAGCAGAGAAATGACGGTAACCGTCGCCAAGGCGACAGGGGAGTTCCCCATCGTGGCATGGATGGGCAAGAACGGCGAAATCACGCGGCAGATGTACAAGGATATGCGCGATGCCGGCATCGACTATTTCATTATCTCCTGGAAGCCGCTGGGCGCCGGCCTTGAGCAACAGGAAACGATAACCGAGATGGACAAGGCGCAGGAATGCGGCCTCAAAATGCTCTTCCACGTCAAGGGCGCCGACTGGTTTATCAACGACATAGAAGCGGGCGTCCGCGCGTTGAAAGATCATCCCGGCTTCGGGGGATACCAGATGTATGACGAACCGGCGGAGGCGCTGTACCCAGATATAAAAGCGCAGATAGAGAGCGTCCGGCGCACGGACAAAACGCATGACTGTTACGTGATGATCAACGGCGACGACGACGAGGCGAATCCCAACCCGGAAGGATTCAGGAACGAGGTCGAGAAATATGCGCAGGAACTGCCGGGCGACTATCTGGCATACGACAATTACCCTCTTCGCGTGCAGGTAGGCGGGGCAAGGAGAATACTGAATTACTGGTTTGACAACCTCGGCATCATGGCCGATGTGGCCAAGTCGGTCGGCAAACCTTTCAGGGCCTGCGTCCAGTCGTCCCTCTACTGGGACATGATCGGGGTTACGCTCACCGACCTCCGCATACAGGTATATACCTATCTGGCCTACGGCGCGCAGGGTATCGAATATTTCACCTGGTTCGATTATGACGATTTTGTACAGCTTGCGCCGGTAAATTTCCCCAGCGGCGAAAAAACCTACCTGTACGATAACGTGAAAGCCATGAACAGCGAAATCAGAACGCTCTCGAAGGTGTTCTGGAAAGCGACGGCGCTTTCGGTAAAACATACGGGAGCTACCATTCCCCGCGGAACTTCACGACTGGAAACCCTGCCGTCCAATATCGAATCCTTCGAAACGGTGGGAACAGGCGCGGTCGTCTCCCTGATGGAAAAAGAAAACAGCGTTTACTGGGTCATTGTCAACCGCGACCCAAACTATAGCATGACGGTGAATATCAAAGTAAAACCCGGCGTGCAAAAAATCCTGAAAGAGGATGCTTCCTCCGTTCCTGTCGGCGACGAACCGCAACGCGAAACGGTAGCGCCGGGCGATGTGCTGATCTATACCTGGGAAAAAGTTGAAAATTGAAAATTGAAAGTTGAAAATTGAAATAAATAAGTGATGATAAATAAACAGAATATAAGGGTTAATCGAGTTCCATTGACTTTCATCGACTTTCATCGACTCACATCGACTCACATCGACTCACATCGAGTTTCGTCAATGAAGTCCCAAAAAAGTTGAAAATTGAAAATTGAAAATTGAAAATAAATAAATCTAAATAATAAGTAAATCTAAATAATAAGTAAATCTAAGTAAATAAATCTAAATTTTAATTAAATCTGTATCAATCATGAAAAATAGAAATCTGTTTTTTTTCCTCGCAACAGGATTTTTCCTGCTGTCAGGATGTAAGGAAGAGGCGCAAGTTGCCCCTTCCGAAGATGTTACGGTTAAGTTTAACCCAAACATCAGCGTATCCAAAACCAAAGCTTCGGGCGCCTCATGGGACGCCGGCGACGCTATTGGCGTGTTTATGGTGGAACAGGGTTCCACCACTGTGGCAGATGCTGCCAATAACAAAAAGTACGGCGTGGAATCTGCCGGAACTTCTGGCGTTTTTTCGCCGGCAGCGCCTGCGGATGATAACGTGATCTACTATCCGAACGACGGCTCGTCGGTGGATTTTATCGCCTACTATCCTTATCAGGCCAGTATCACCGCCCTGTCCACCTTTCCGGTGGACGTGTCCAACCAAAGCTCGCCGGCGGCCATCGACCTGCTGTATGCGGCCACTACCACCGGCTATAGCAAGAGCCATACCGGAACGGTACCCCTCGCCTTCTCGCACCAGTTGAGCAAACTGACGCTGAACGTCACTGCCGGAACAGGAGTTAACTCTTCCGACCTTGCCAACCTGAGCATCGCCATCCAGGGATTGAACACTGCCGCCACTTTCCATCTGGCCGACGGCACGTTGAGCGGCGCGGGCGCCGTAGCCAACATCACCCCCTTTACGGTAACGGCAGGAGCAACCTACGCGGCGCTGGTAATTCCGCAAACCATTGCCTCCGGAACGGTCAGCATTGAGTTCAGCATTGCCGCTATCACTTATTCGAAAACATGGAACATGCCTTCGGGAGTGATCGAAAAAGGCGTTGAATACCGCTATGATGTCGTCCTGTCGTCGAGCGGCGCTGACGTAACGGGAACCATCAACGACTGGCAAACGGGCAATACCAACCATCCTGCCATTCCTTTGACAGCGCCTGCCGATGCCACGGCGATCAACCTGGAGGAATCCACAGGCCTGAGCTTTGCATGGACTGCCGTTCCTCAAATCAGCGATTACCTGCTGGAACTGAGTTTGTCGAGCAATATGGCGTCTCCGCAAACCATCGCCGCCACCGCCAATCCCTTTAGCGTATCCGTCGCCGAGCTGGACGCCGCTATCGAGGCGCTGGGACTTACCGGAACCATCACTACGGCCACGCCGGTGTACTGGTGTATCCGTCCCGCTTCGCCCGGCATACAGCCGACGAAGACGGTTCGTTCCCTCAGCGTTACCCGCGTGCCTGTCATTGTGCTGGGAAGCCCTGCCGACGCGGCTACTATCAACGCCGGCACGTTTATGGGCAGCTCCTATTCCTTCACCTGGACGCCCGTCAATGATCCATCCGTAACCGGTTACACGCTGAAAATATCGATTTCCGACCAGTTCCCCAACGACCCAACCACCCAGAGTTTCGCCGTAACGGGCAACACCACCGACCATTACGATCTGGATGATGCCACCTGCGACGCACTGTTGCTCGGGCTTGGTGTAGATCCCGCACGCCAGACCGCCGCTCCGCTCTACTGGACGGTAGAGGCTGAAGGCGTCACCGGTATCCTCACGCAGGTACGCTCCTTCCATGCAATCAGAAAAGGCGTGCAACTGGCAAAATCAGGCTGGGGGGTTACCGTGTCGGGTACTTATAGCGGAACGCCAGAAGGGATGCTCGACAATGACGAGACAACTTTCTGGTACTCCAATGGCCCCAGTAACAATTGGCTGGCAGATGTACTGATTGACATGACCGCAGTGAAAACGATCTCATCCATCCGGATTGCTTGCTGGCATAACATTAAGTACGGATGGATGTATGCAAGCGAGACGCTACAGGGGTCATGGCCGGGAGATGCACCCGAGATTGGAACAATAGTACGGGAGACAACCAATTGGTTGGAGTTCTACTGGGATATCCCGCTTGCCCTTCCCATGAATGCGCGATATCTGTATATCTATCTGAATGACAGCCACGGGAATGGATACCACGGCATAAACGAAGTGACTGTGTACGGCAACGACACGGCGCTTCCGTAATTATTTTTTAACCTCAGAATACCCGACAGGTTTGAAATACCGCAGGTTTGGAGCGCCTGTCGGGTTTTTTCAGAGGTT
>JAISWE010000020.1 GCA_031271175.1 Bacteroidales bacterium
GTTTTTACTTTGACATTTCGAATTGCTCTCTCTGAACCGTTATTATCCGGCGGGACATTGGGATATATAAGGAAAGTAAAGATACTTTGCCTGTGTTTTTGTAACCGATTGATAAAAGCCTGCTCTTTTTGATGAAACCCTGAAATATCTACCGTCAGCAATTCGTCCAATTCTCTGTTCAGTTTAGCCACTTCTTCCGGTGGATTTTGGTAATCTTCGGCGAGCATAGTGCGCTTCAAAGCTATCGCACGGTATATTAATTCCTTCATCTTTACACTCCATGTATCCTGTAAACTCTTTTCGAAATTCAACAGTTCCCGTAGTAAATGAGCTATACACAACTGATGTGCTTTTGCTTTTGTTTTTAATTGGGATGCCCAGCAGTCACTCACATAAAATGAGTGTAAAAATCCGCCGGGAAAATATTCTTCTATAACCTTGTGTCCTCTGCTTGCGAATGATACTATAAATGTCAGAATATTGTTTTGCCATACGTGAAACCAGTGTTTTTTGCCGTTTACACGACAGCCTGTTTCATCCGAACCTACCACCTCGCTTTTGCTTATCTTATCCCGGATTGCCTGGTATGCTACTTCTGATTTTTGACTCATCTCTTCGAGTATGTTGTCTATACTGCCTTCCGAAAGGGGTAAAGAAAATGCGTCTTTAAAGAATCTGACCATGCGTTTATATGGCAAGTACTGATATATCGACATGTAGCTCACGGTACTCTTTACATTCGGACCATATTGAATCCGAGCATTCACGCCTGCCGGATAATGTCCGGCATTGATGCGCCCACAAACAGGACAAATTTTGTGATGGGAACGATGTTCTGTATATTCCGGTTTTAACGGTGGGATATCTACTACCTGTCGACGGGTTTGACCACTTTCCAATACCGCTTCCAAAGAACATCCACATGTACAATGCTCCGGAAAATAATCTATTATTGTGTCGGGTGTTGCACTCATGGACAAGGTGTGACCCGGATGACCTTTCTGTCCTCCGGAAGGCTTGCCACTACTTTTGCGTAGACTGTGTGCATTACTTCGACTTATATCTTGGGACGGCGCTGTGGAACTCGTTTTACTGTTGCGCCCGTTTTTTAATAATTCTATCTCTGCTCGCAACTGACGAACTAATTCTATCAATTCTTCCTGTCGCGATATTAATTGTTCATATTCCGAACGCCGTATGTTTATCATTTCTTCCACGGCGCAAAGGTAAGTATTTTTTTCTTTTCCAACATTTTTTCCTTTTTTGAAGTACCTGAGTAGTTACTATGAATTTTACTTTTCTTACCGCAAAACGACTCATCCTGCAAAACGTCTGTCCATGCGCCCAGTAGCACGCCGTCCTCTCCCACCTTCATGGCCGCCATCGACTGGCGTACCGTAAACTGTTTGAAAGCGAAAAAATCATGGCTCATATTTCTTTAACTCCTCGTAGAACCGATGTATGGGGAATCCTACAATATTATAATAGGAGCCTTCGATTTTTTCGATTCCCACAAGCCCTATCCATTCCTGTATCCCGTATGCGCCGGCTTTGTCGTAAGGACGAAATGCATCCGCATACCATTCGATCTCTTCCCTGCTCAGTTTCCGGAACCAGACCCTGCTTTCGGAAGAAAAGAGGCTTCGCTGCGCCGATGAAGCAAGGCAAACGCCTGTATATACCCTGTGCATACCGGCCGACAGGCTTTCCAGCATCCCAACGGCTTCCTTCCGGCAGGCAGGCTTTCCCAATACCTGTTCGTGGCGGCACACCACCGTATCGGCGGTAACCACCACCGTATTCCCTTCCGGGACATGCCGGCGGAGAAAAGCATCGGATTTCCGCTCGGCCAGATAAAGCGGAACTTCAACCCCGCGCAACTCCGTAGGGTAGGATTCTTCGGCAATGCCGGTGTCACAAACCGTAAAACGAAACCCGGCCTGCCGCAACAGCGCTATCCGTCGCCGGGAACGAGACGCCAGTATCAACGGAATACGGTACACGGGGAAAGAAGGATTTACGTACATCTCCTACTTTTCGACGATAAAAATATCTTCGTTTTCCCTTTTCATCAGGTACTGCTCCCGCGCAAATTTTTCGAATTTTTCCGTGCTGCCTTCCAGTTCCTCCAACTTTTCACGGTCTTCCCTGATTTTCTTCTCATAATACAGCTTATCACGCTCCAAAGCATGTAGTTGCCGGATGTTTTTCGAACGTACCATCAAATTGTTCTCATCAATGAAGATAATCCATGCGAAAAAAATTGCCAGCGAAAGGAGATACTTGTTTTTCAACAAGGGACTCAGTGTGCGTGTCAAAACATTACTTTTCATAGGCCATCCAATTTGCCGATATTTTGATGCAAAGATATAACATTATTGTCGATAAATGATCATAGCGTTGCCCGGAGATTAAAAATTTATTTTTCCGTCATTTTCCCCGATCATTTTTCCTGTCATTTTTATCCGTTTGTGTGTAATCGAAAATTTTATGCTAACTTTGCCGGTATAAAAAAAGATTTATGACATTGATAAAATCTATTTCCGGCATCAGGGGAACCATAGGTGGACGGCAGGGTGAAGGACTTACGCCGTCGGATATTGTCAGGTTTACTGCGGCATACGGAGTATGGGTACGGCAGGAGGCTTCGGCAGGCGGGCATCAGGGGCGGATAAGAGTCGTTATCGGGCGCGACGCAAGGATTTCCGGTGAAATGGTACGGCAAATCGTTACCGGCACACTGATCGGCATGGGCATTGATGTGACGGACACCGGACTGGCCGCCACCCCAACCGTTGAGATGGCGGTAACGGCGGAAAAAGCGCAGGGAGGCCTGATCCTTACGGCAAGCCACAATCCGAAACAGTGGAATGCCTTGAAACTGCTCAACAGCGCCGGCGAGTTTCTTTCCGACCGGGAAGGTCAAAAAGTGCTGGCAACAGCGGAGAACGAAAGTTTTTCCTTTGCCGATGCGGACGCGCTGGGCAAAGTAACGGAAAAGGACTATACGCAGTACCACATCGACCGCGTGGCGGCGCTGCCGCTGACGGACGTGGACGCTATTCGGGCGCGGAAATTCAAGGTGACCGTTGACGGCGTCAATTCGGTAGGAGGCATCGTTATCCCGCGACTGCTGAAAACCTTGGGAGTGGCGGAAACGGTGGAACTCAACTGTACGCCCGACGGCAACTTCCCCCACAATCCCGAACCGCTCCCCGAACATCTTGCGGAAATAGCCGCAGTCACCCGGCAACAGTCGGCAGACGTAGGGTTTGTCGTCGATCCCGATGTGGACAGGCTGGCCATCGTCAATGAAGACGGAAGCATGTTCGGCGAAGAATATACCCTTGTAGCGGTGGCTGATTACGTGCTGGACGCCGTCAAAGGCAACACGGTTTCCAACCTGTCGTCGTCGAGAGCGTTGCGGGATGTAACACGGATGAAGGGAGGCCAATATTTTGCGACCGCTGTAGGCGAAGTAAATGTGGTGGAGGGCATGAAAGCACGTCATGCCGTTATCGGCGGGGAAGGCAACGGCGGCATCATCTATCCCGACCTGCACTACGGACGGGATGCGCTGGTAGGCATAGCCCTGTTCCTCACGCACCTTGCCAAGTCAGGCCTTAGTTGTAGCCGGCTGCGGGCGCAATATCCCAGCTATTTCATGTCTAAAAACAAAATCGCACTCGACGCCGGCATGGATCCGGAAGCCGTCCTCCGGCAGCTAAAACGGCAATATGCCGGGGAACAGGTAAACGACGCCGACGGCATAAAAATAGATTTTGCCGAAGAATGGGCGCACCTGCGCAAATCCAATACCGAACCGGTCATTCGCATCTACACGGAAAGCCGCACCCAAGAAGGCGCCGATGCGCTGGCGCAAAAAATAATCCGGAAAATTCAGGAGAACTTGCACTTGGTGATGTGAAAACGATACGACACATTTATGGGGGTGCAATGTTTGTATGGCTGTTTACTTCATGTTCGGTCATGCGGGAATGTCCCGTCGAAACATTACAGCCGGCGCAGATATCGTTTGATTCGCTCAGGCGGTCGATAGCTGTTTATGCGCCTTCCGGGCTGTTTGATCTGTCCGTGTCATCCAACGAAGGTACAGCGGCTATTGCAGCGGATTCACTTGTTTACAACCTGCTGTATTCCGTCAAGTCCTATCTTGAGCAGTCTCCGGGCTTTCAAAAAACGCGGGTGGAAGTGTTCCTGGCCGACCATCCGACCGAAATACCGGTTGCCTGCGACTGGTACATCGGTTTTTCCCACCTGGAACTCCACAACTCGACCTATGCCCGCCCGCATGTCTTCTTCCCGTCATGGACGGTATATCTTCAGGTACGTTCCGCCATTGTTTGCTCCGTCGGACGGGATGAACAGGTTTTGCACAGTTTCGAGAAACATGACCTGCTGGAATGGTCGGCGACCATCGGCGCGGGCGATGATCCCGCCTTGTACCTGCCTTCCGTTGCGGATGCGTGGTGGGATACGGGTATTGCTATCGCCCGAGCCTGCACGGATCACATAGCCCCGCACTGGCAGGAAGAGTGGCGCCCCGTTTTCATGATCAGCCGTTTTCCCGACGATTCGGCGCTGGCATACACGGCGATGAAAGACGGCAACTACGCCCGCGCTTACGAGATGTGGGACGAAATGCTGATATCGTGTCGGAAAAGAGGACAAAAACGCATGAAAAGCAGGATACTGCATAATATGGCCGTTACACTCGAGATGCAGGACAGGATAGAAGACGCCGTTCAACAGGTTCGACAGTCGATCCGATATTCGAGCCTGCCGGAAAACCGCGAATATTTGCGGCTGCTGCTGCAACGGTTATCACAAAAAACCGAACTGGACAAGCAAATACAAATATCCTTTCATTCATCACTATGACTCCTTCTACCATTTTCATCCTTATCCTGACGATCATCTGCGCCGATTTTCTGTTGAAAAACTGGCTGAACCTGCTCAATCTCACCGGACTTTCCGCGGCGCTACCCCCGGAACTGAACGATGTGTACGACCGGGAAAAATACCTGCAATCGCAGCGGTATGAACGGGCGAGCGTGCGTTTCGGACTGACTGTTTCAACCTTTCATCTTGTCGTGATCCTGTTGATGCTGGCGCTGGGAGGCTTTACCGTCGTCGACCGTCTGGCGGCATCCGTCAGCACGCATTTTGTCTTGCAGCCGCTCATCTTTTTCGCCATACTTGGCCTCGGACTGGAATTGCTGAGTATCCCCTTTTCCATTTACAATACTTTTGTGATTGAAGAAAAATTCGGTTTTAACAAGACATCCCTCCGCCTTTTTGCGTCCGACACTTTGAAAGGCCTCCTGTTGACAACCATTCTCGGCGGAGGCGTCCTTGCGCTGATCCTCTGGTTCTACGGTTTGACCGCCGAATGGTTTTGGGTATGGACATGGGGACTGACCTCCGCTGTCATGCTGTTCATGGCCGTTTTCTATTCATCGCTTATCGTTCCGCTGTTCAACAGACAGATATTGCTCGAAGACGGCGAACTGAAAAATACCATTATGTATTATGCCGATAAGGTGGGATTCCATATCGATCGGATTTACACCATCGACGGATCAAAACGATCTGCCAAAGCCAATGCTTATTTTAGCGGTCTGGGACGGAGAAAGCGTATCGTGCTGTTCGACACCCTCATCAAGGAACTGACCACCGAAGAAATAGTGGCGGTGCTGTTGCATGAAATGGGACATTACAAGAAACGGCATGTCGTTACATCCATCATTTTATCAATCATACAGATGGGAGTGATGCTGTATATTCTTTCACTGTTTATCTCACAGCCGGTTTTGTCCCAGGCATTGGGCGCAGCGGGAGCAAGTTTCCACATCGGACTGATCGCTTTCGGGATGCTTTATAGCCCTATTTCCATCATTGTAGGACTGGGCTTGAACATGCTTTCGCGAAAGCACGAATATCAGGCCGATGCCTTTTCCGCTCGCTTGGGAATGGCCCAAGAATTAACGAATGCCCTGAAAAAACTGTCGCGCAATAATCTCTCCAACCTGACGCCTCATCCGGCCTACGTGTTTTTTCACTATTCACATCCCACCCTGTTGCAGCGTATCAGGGCGATGAATCAATACCTTTGCTCAACCGCCGTCAACGAATTACCCCCGTCCGAATGAGATGATGCCGACCGATCTTCCTATCGTATTTCGTTTTTTCAAAAGAAAATCCTAATTTTGCACCAAATAATTGACAATGGAACACCCCTTATACATTTACAACAGCCTGTCCCGTAAGCGGGAGCAGTTTGTCCCGATGCATCCGCCTCATGCGGGGCTTTACGTGTGTGGACCCACTGTGTACGGCGACGCCCATCTGGGACATGCGCGCGCAGCAATCACCTTCGACCTGCTGTACCGCTACCTGTCGCACATCGGTTACAAAGTACGCTACGTGCGTAACATCACCGATGTAGGACACCTGGTAAACGATGCGGATGCGGGAGAGGATAAGATTGCGCAAAAAGCGCGGCTGGAACAACTGGAACCGATGGAAGTGGTGCAACACTTTGCCAACCGCTACCACCGCAACATGGAGCAACTGAACGTACTGTCCCCCAGCATTGAGCCGCACGCTTCGGGACACATCATCGAACAGATACGGTTGATACGGAAGATCATGGACGCCGGATACGCTTACGAAAGCAACGGATCCGTGTATTTCGACCTCGACAAGTACGCCCGCTGTCATCCCTACGGGACGCTTTCCGGAAGGGTGAAGGACGACCTTTACGCGCAATCGCGCGAATTGGAAGGTCAGGACGAGAAACATTTCCCGCTGGATTTTGCATTGTGGAAAAAAGCCTTGCCGGAACACATCATGCGCTGGCCATCGCCGTGGAGCGACGGCTTTCCCGGATGGCACCTCGAATGTACGGCAATGAGCATCAAATATCTCGGCGAAACCTTCGACATCCACGGGGGAGGCATGGATTTACAGTTTCCGCACCACGAATGTGAGATCGCACAGTCCGTCGCCGCGCTGGGACACCCCTCGGTGCGCTACTGGATGCACAATAACATGATTACCGTTAACGGGAAAAAAATGGGCAAGTCGCTGAACAATTCCATTACGCTGAGCGAATTTTTCGAGGGCGCTCACCCGCTGCTCGAGAGAGCATACAGCCCAATGGCGATACGGTTTTTCATACTGCAAGCCCATTACCGCAGCACCATCGATTTCAGCAACGAGGCCTTGCAAGCATCCGAAAAAGGAATGCAGCGGCTGATGGAAGGAATGAGGACGCTGGACAAACTGCCAACATCGAAGAACAGTTCGATCGGCATTGGCGACATTGGGCAAAAATGCTATGCCGCCATGAACGACGACCTGAACAGCCCGATGGCGATAGCCCATCTTTTCGACGGTTTGCGCATCATCCATCTGGTAAACGACGGCAGGGAAACCCTCTCGGCTGCCGACCTGCAACAGTTGAAAGAGGTGTACCGCCATTTCGTACGGGACATACTCGGCATGAACGACGATTCCTCCTCCGACCGGCAAACGGATTTGCTGAACGGGCTGGTCAATTACCTGCTGGAAATGCGGCAACAGGCCAAAGCCGACAAGAATTTTGCCGTCTCCGACAGTATCCGCAACACGATGGGACGTCTGGGCATCGAAGTAAAGGACAAAAAGGACGGTTTCGAATGGAACATCAAATAACGGTAAAACATGAATCAGTTAAAAAAAGAAGAATTTGTCGTTAACGCTATTCAAACAGGGACGGTCATTGATCATATTCCCACCAAAAGCCTGTTCAAAGTAATTTCGATACTGGAATTAGACAAGATACGGTCGCAGGTGACTTTCGGCAATAATCTCGACAGCCGGAAACTGGGTAAAAAAGCCATCATCAAGATCGCCGACAAGTTTTTTGACGACAAGGAAGTCAATAAAATAGCATTGGTGGCGCCCGAAGCCAAATTGAATACCATCTGCGACTATCAGGTGGTGGAGAAACGGGTGGTTTCCGTTCCCGATGACGTGTCGGGAATTGTCCGCTGCGTAAATCCCAAGTGTATCACCAACAGCGAAAACATTGTTACCAAGTTTTACGTGGTTTCCAAAAAGCCGGTGACACTGAAATGCCATTACTGCGAACGGATAGTGGAACAGGAACAAATGACCATTCTGTAAAATGAAAATTCTGGCCGTTGGGATGAATTATCCCCTGCATGCAGAAGAAATGAAGGACACACTGTCTTCCGAGCCGGTATTTTTTGCCAAGTCCGAAGCATCGCTGCTGGTGAACAACAAACCGTTCTTTTATCCCGATTTTTCGTCCGACATTCATTACGAAACCGAACTGGTGGTTAAAATCAACCGGTTGGGAAAATGTATTTCGCCGCGTTTCGCTCATCGCTACTATTCGGAAATCACCGTAGGCATCGACTTTACGGCACGCGACCTGCAACGGCAATGCAAGGAAAAAGGATGGCCGTGGGAAATAGCCAAAGCTTTCGACCATTCGGCGCCTGTGGGCAACATGGTGGCCATCCCTGCGCTTTCCGACCCGCACAACATCCGTTTCAGGCTCGACCTTAACGGCAACACCGTACAGGAAGGCTGTTCCGCCGACATGATTTTCTCCATCGACCAACTCATCTCCCGAATGTCGAAATACTTCACCGTCAAAACCGGCGACCTGATATTTACCGGCACCCCGTCGGGCGTAGGCCCCGTACATATCGGCGACCACCTTCAGGCGTATTTGGAAAATCAGCGGGTACTGGATTTTTGGGTACGGTGAACACTCCGCCGTGCGTTGTCTTCATCCGTCCGGCGATGAATTGTGCCATTTTGTCGCATCCCCGAACAAAATGGCACAGCTTTTCCCTTTGGCATACGCTTTGCTGGTGGGAGACAGTAATAATTTGTCAAACCGTAAAAATAAAAATATGCAAAAAGGTACCATTGGGGTAACAACCGAAAAT
>JAISWE010000037.1 GCA_031271175.1 Bacteroidales bacterium
GTTTTTGCAGCATATTCCAAATTTTCCTTAACTTTGTATTGAAAATATAGATGGATATGATGGTTGAGAAAAGCAGGTGGTTGTCGGGAATCGGCGCAATGGTTTTGGTATTTTGCTGGTATTTTTTTAACAGGTATGCCATATTTGTGCAGGAACAGTCACAAATGTTTCTGTTTACAAGTTCTTACCTGTCGGAATATCTGCATCAGCCGGGAGGCTTTGCCGCCTTGGCGGGAGCATTTCTGACACAATTTTTTCTTTATCCGCTTGTAGGAGTTGGGGTATATTCGGTTGTGTTTTTTGCGTTCTGCTGCGAATACCGTAAAGTGTTGAAACGATTGTCGGTATTCGAAAAATCAATCACTGTAGCATATCTTCCGGCGCTGTTTTTTCTTCCTGCGATTACCGGCGTACAGTTCGATGTCGGCATAGAGTTGAGTATTCTTGCCGCGCTTGCTTTTTTCCGGCTATTGACGTTTGTGGTAAAATACCGGTATGCTCCGGCGCTGATTTTCGCTACAGTCGCTGTGTGCTACCTTGTTACCTCTGGAAATGTAGCGCTGACGGTCGTTCTTTTCCTGATGTTCCGTTTACGGCACAAACAGAAAAGAGGGCTGTTGCAAATGACGGTTGCCGTTGCGACATGGCTGCTTATGCCTTTGATATTCCGTTACCTGATATATCCCGTGAGCCTCGAACAGGCATACCGGCAATATACTTTTCTCGACGAGGTGCATGTAACGCCTTCCATTTTCCTGAACATCGCGTGGCTGTCCGTCATTGTCCTGCCGCTTGTGGGGCTGGCGCTGAAAAAGGTCAGGATCAACGGCAAAGTGGCGCTGACAGCAGATGTAGCGGCGATTGCGGCAGTATTTGCTGTTGTGATCATCGCTCGCCGTCCCAATAGGGAACGTATCATGGAAATGATGTATGCATCCGGAAAGGGCAACTGGACGGAAGTGCTGTCATTATCCCAAAAAACCGCAACAGGACCGTTGCCGTGTTTTTACTTCAACCTTGCGCTGCAACAGACGGGAAATATGCCGGACAAAATGTTTCATTACAGCCAGACAGACGTTTCGGGGCTGTTGTTAGACTTGCAGGATTATACTTACTGTTATGTGGCAAGCGAACTGTTCTACCATCTTGGACTGCTCCATTCGGTGCGCCGTTGCTGTTACGAATCGCTGGTCAGCAGAAATTATTATAAGGGATATGACATACGCAATATGAAACGGCTGTTCGAATGCGCCCTTGCCGCCGGCGATAGCGCTCTTGCAGAGAAATACCGTTATCTGCTGGACAGAACGCTGTTTTACAAGACAGGATTACACGACGGCAACGAACGCAAGATTCCCGTAACCGTCGCCGCCGACGTCCTGATAGAAGACAGGGCGTCGGCGCTGGAAGCCATTCTGCGTGCCAATCCGCTTCACCGTCCTGCGTTCGAATACCTTATGGCGTATTATATGCTCGAAAGAGATTACGATAAAGCAAAAGAATGTTTTGACACTTACTATGCCGGTCTCAAATATCCTTCACTCCCTGTTCATTATGCCGAATTGCTGGTCTTGTACAAATATTTTAACAAACTTGGAGACGATTTCTACAACGAATATCCTGTTTCCGTTAATGTCCGCGAACGTTTTGATATGATGGAAATGCTTGTTCCGCATGTATCCACCGATGCAAAAATTCGTCAGGCGATGGAACGGCAGTTCAAAAATACGTACTGGTTCTATGTGGCATTTCCTTTGATTGATATTTCACACGCAAATAAAGATGAAAAAAAGATACTGTATTAAAAATTTACGGTTTACGATGGTTGATTTACGATGGTCGGTTATCATCTGCTGCCTGTCGTTTGCTGTATCCTGTTCCCGTGCAGAGCAGTACAGGCTGTTGGATGTTGCGCCCCGCATTTTTCCGGATTATGCGGATGTTACGGTTCCGGAAAATATTGCTCCGTTGAATTTCAGGATAATGGAGGACGGAAATAAATTCATGGCGCGTTTTTCGGCAAAGCTTGATTCTTTCGATGTCTATGGCGGCAACGACGTCCTGATTCCCGCCGGAAAATGGAAACGTCTTCTCCGGCAACACGCGGGGGAAGCGCTGTTTGTAAGTATTTTCGCCCGGGAAGCGACCGGCTGGGTACGATACCGGCGCCTGCAACTGCAAATTGCGCCCGAACCGATTGATCCTTACATCGCTTACCGCCTGATTGAACCCGGATACGAATACTGGGGAGAAATGGGAATATATCAGCGCAATCTGGAATCGTTCGACGAAACGCCTGTCATTGTAAACACTTTGACCGACGGCAACTGCATGAACTGTCATTCTTTTTGCGGCAACAACCCGCAACAGATGCTTTTCCATGTACGCGCTCAACATGCTGGCACGATGCTTCTCAAAGACGGCGAATGGTCGAAGTTAGAGCTTAAGACGCCCGGTCTTGTTTCCGCTGCCGTCTATCCCCGCTGGCATCCGCAGGGCAAGTATGTCGCTTTTTCTGTCAACCGGACGTATCAGGCGTTCCACTCTTCCGGCAATCATCATGTCGAAGTATATGACGCTTCTTCGGACTTGATCATCTACAATACGGAAACACAGGCGATAAAACATACTTCGGCGATACATTCTCCCGCGCGTTTCGAGACTTTTCCCGAATGGTCGCCCGACGGACAAACGCTGTACTTTTGCAGCGCTCCGGCAAAAAAGATGCCCGCCGGCTACGATTCCCTCAGATACGATTTGCTGAAAGTCATTTTCGATCCGCAGACGTCGGCAACCGGCCGACGTGTCGATACGGTCTTGTCGGCGGCGGCTATGGGCAAAAGCGTCGCCTTCCCGAGAATATCTCCCGACGGAAAGCACATGGTTGTCTGTTTATCTTCGTTCGGGACATTTCCGATATGGCATAAAGACAATGATTTGTACCTTCTTAACCTGTCCACAGGCGTCCTCGAACCGATGGACAGCGTCAACAGCGACGAAAGCGACAGTTATCATTCATGGTCGTCGAACGGACGATGGATGGTGTTCGGCAGCCGGCGCATCGACGGTTTATACACCCGCCCCTACATCGTATATTTTGACACTGAAGGCGTGTTCCATCAACCGTTCCTGCTGCCGCAAAAAAAACCGGTAAGCCATTACAGCGAAATGCTGAAATCGTATAACATCCCCGAATTTATCACCGGAAAAATAACAACCTCGCCACAAACATTCGAGCGGGTGATCAAGGGAAAATTGAAAATTGAAAATTGAGAATTGAAAATGCTGCGGTAGGGGGCGTCGATCTGCCGGCGCAGGCGGCTCCTGACTTCGACACTCTCTGACGCTCGCATTTTGTAAGGCGCTAATTATCAATGTCGCATAATTGTTCCAATAAACGTTTCCGTACTTTTCTGAAAAATGTTACGCTGTTGTCGTATTCGTTAAAATTGAGAATAACCGATCCTGCCAAAGTTTTAGCCGCATTGGGATTTTTTGCTTCGAGCATGGTCAAGAGCTGATAGTCGTCGATACCGTCTCTCATTGCTTCAAAACGGATGGAAGTGTACAGTTTACCATATCCGGGATATACGATGCAATTATCGCCGGCGGGCAACCTTCCCCTGTCCCGCGAAGCGTCAATGTACAGTTGATCTTTTTCCCAGAAATTCAATCCCCAATGCAAGTATCCCGTAATCTGATATTTATAGTTGATCCAATGCAATAACCGTGTCTGTATCAAAGGCAGTTCGATAAACCGGTTGGCATAATTTCCCCGCGGCCCGACGCAGGTATAAAACCAGACCTCTTTGCCGTTCCGTTTCAAATCCTGATAAAACGCATTATCTTTATGCAAGATATCCAATTCGGGTATCCAGATATCTATGTTTTCGGACAGTTCTTTCGAGGTAAGCACGGCATCCAGTATTTTGACGCCCGGTAAGTATTCCCGAATATAGCGGCTGATTTCGCCGTATGAAGGAGCGTTTTTTGCCGTCGGTTCGTCGGCGATATGCTGTATGTAACGATCCAGCCAACCTTTGTTTTGAAGATGTTCTTTCAAAGCCGGAAGGAATTGTTTCAGAAAGTTTTGTGCCCGCAAATCCGTAACGGGCAACAGTACGGAACGAATTTCACCGGTAGATTTCACAGGGTTGGGCGATTTTTTTAATTTGCGTGTATTTTCATCGTCTGGGAGAGGAACTTCCACAAAAAACGGATCATCCCAGGCGCCAGACCTCCATGCCAAATGGCCGCCTTCAATCCGTTCCAATCCTCCTTTTTGCATAAATATCTCTATTTCGCGATCCAACCGGCTAAAATCGAAGGAATATTTTCCGTCGGCGTAAGTAAACCAGGTTTGCCATAAAGGGAAAATCCGATATACGTTCTGCTTGTGCGATGCCATCATTTCCGCATGTGTCTCTATCAGTTTCCAATAAAGATCGGAATAGGCGGCAACTTCTTCCCCCCTGTTCAAGTATCCCAATATTACCGGGTTGAAATGGGCAGACCAGTTGGAAACCAATAACGGCGATTTACCCAAAGTTACCGGATAGACCCGGATATAAAACTCCTTCGTCCAAGTATGTTTTTTCTTTCCGATATAACCGGAAATAGCGACGTTTCCCCGATATAAACCGGGATGTGAATTTTCATTTACAGGCACTGTTATCCACAGCGGCTGGACTTCTCCCTGTTCGATACAAAATGCGGAATCCGTCAATATGGGATCGGGGAAATAGCCGGACGCAGATTTGATAATGTTCACCGAAGGAGGCGAATAGGAACGTCCGGTGCGGACATAACCCACCCATCCGCATACGGCACCGGAAAGATGGAATTTACCGCAAGTGATCTCTGTTACTTCGGCTTGCATGTGATCGACATCCGATATTCCCTTTACTGCCAGCTGAATGGTTGCCGTTTCTCCTCGCGCTACCCTGACGGTATCCATTTCATCCCTGAAATAGCTCCATTCTTTCAACACCTTATACAGAGGATCTACTTGATACAGCCTGATTCCACCTTCTCTTTTTCCCGACGAAAGCAGGCCGATCCCCACAACGACGATTAAAAATACGCTCATTTGCTTCATAATAATATCTATTTAATTTTAATTATCCGGTAAAATTACGGCATAAATTTTTATACCGTCGAGATGAACATGCATTTGGGCATATTCATTGTTTAACATACTGACCGTCACATCCTTTTTTTCTTCATTCCATTCGGGGCTTATGACCTTTAACCGCTGGGGCAGGTTTAATTTTTGGCGGTTGATTCTATAAACGAGCTTATTGTCGGTTATTGGCGAATCAATGTCTGTCAATATAGGCACTCCGGCATTATCCTTTACTTTGGGATGAGGTCTTCCGATGAGCGTCTTGTTTAGGAAATGGATGATCGGCGCGCCCTGATGGAGCCTTGCCCTGACAGCCCATCCCGGATCGCCGGATATCTGTTCTATTACCGGGTGGAATTTTTTTTGCAGGATCATTCCTTTCAAAGGATCATTTGATATTGCGGAATCGACAACGGTTAGCGTCTTATATTTTTTCTTTAACAGGGATTCGGATAGAGGGATTTTCCTGAGGAAGCCTTTTTCGTCATGTGTTCCGAAAGGCAATGCGATCCAAACGCATCCTTTTTTTGAAAGATACGTGCATATAGCATCAAATTGAGCATCGGAAACACAGCCAACGCCGTCCATGATTAACGGGGTTTTATTTTCCGTCAGCCGGTTTGCATCCGAAAGTTCGTCGGCACGTAGAAAACGATAGCCGATATTGTGCTTCACCAGCAACGCAGACCATGCACTGACCCTGCTCCAGTGCTCTGCTCCCTGTCTGTCGCGCCATCCGTTCTCACGGCAGTAACGGTTGTTCACCAGCCTGACTTCCGCTACATCCTCTCCTTCCCTGTGGTTTAAGTTGGAAAATTTGTAAGCCCAATTATACGGTTGATACACAACCTCTTCCATTTCCATGGCATCGTCCGGTGTTTCTTCCAGCCGTTTGTCCAGGACACAATTCCAGTTTGCCACACCCCAAAACCGGCTCAGGCTCCATCCGAAATAACCGCCCTGCGAATAAACGGTTTTGGTCATTGCAATAGAGGGGACATTTCCTCTTTCCCTGGCGATATCCTTTTGCAGTAATGCTTCCGCATCGCGTGGAATCCAGTTAACGCATCGGATGTTGATACCCGTATTTTCCAGCATGAAAAAATCCAGTTGCGGCGCCATTTTTTCGATATCCAGAGAGAGGGCATTCAACAGCATGGGGCCTCCGCTGGAACAGCAAGTCATCAACGGTTTTTCCCCAACGGTGGCTTTCACCATTTTCAAGTGATCCACGATGGCATCCGTTTTCATCCGGATCCAGTTCCTGAATGCCGGATTTTCATAATTTCCCCAAGAACGCGGGTCTTTGGAGGTATCTCCCCAAAAACTTCTGTCCTCCAGCGGAGGAAGCTCATGGCCATAGTCCTGTTTCAGTCTGTCCCTGCAATATTTGCATCCGCAGGTGGACAAACCCGCATAATCGCACATGTCATCCACTTCTATACCGTCCATCGGTACATCATTTAAAAGACGCAACAGATATTTCCTGTGCATTTCCAGAAATTCGGGATGATTATGGCAAAATGCTTCCAACTGATAGCCGGTAGAATACCCCCTGGAACCGTCCCTCACATCTATTTCGCAAATATCGTTGAAGAATACTCCTTCGTATTGGGCATGTTTTGCTGCCACCGGATCGTGATACAGCAAAACAACGTGCCGCTGTCCCCGGTGCAGTTTTTGCTTTTCGACTTCTCCTCTCGGTCTTCCGATGTGGTTACAGGAATAATGGTCCATGTATTTGATGCCGTAACGGTGTAATTCTTCGCACACATCGGCCAGGTATCCATGTAACTGACCGAAATAATTTGCAAAATCAAAACGGATATGAAACCCTTCGTTGATCACCGTATCGATTTTCGCTTCGGCAAAGGCGGCTGCCCTGCGTTTGATCTTGTCCTTGACCGATTTCTGCGGCCACTGCAAATCATCCAGCACGCTCCACCATGTCACCATCCGGTTGGGCGCAAAAGGGATATCCGGTGTCCCGTTTTCCGCCGTCACCATGCGGGTCATCCTGTTGGGCGCCGGAAACCCTTTGAACTCAACCAGTCCCAGCCCTGCCGCCGCCATGACGGAAGACCTGATAAATTCTCTGCGATTATGTATCATAACTTTCAACTTTCAACTTTCAACTTTCAACTTTCAATTTTCAACTTTCAATTTTCAATTTTCAACTTTCAATTATTACCTGTATTCCTTTGCGCAAATGATACTGTTTTTGTCCATGACTATTTTCCCGTCGTCGGTGATGTTCATGTCGGTGATGTACATCTTGCGCGGGTGGACGGTTGTCGGGCTGTAGTGCGCATGAAACACGTAACGGAGCTGGCCGTTTTTGTCGGTGAAGAAGGCGCCGTGCCCCGTTCCGGCAAGGTCGGCACGCGGTTGCTGCAAAATCGGGTTTTCCGGCGCTTTCGTCCACGGGCCTGTTGGGGAAGAGGCGGTAGCGTAGTTCACCGCATAATCAACGTCCTGGTAATTTCGGGTGGAATACAGGCAATAGTAAACGCCGTTGTGTTTGAGGACACTTGGGCCTTCCAGCACGTTTCCTTCCCATGAGTAGGTGTCGTCGAGGCACTCCACT
>JAISWE010000080.1 GCA_031271175.1 Bacteroidales bacterium
GTTTTTTATTAATTATTATTTAATCCTGCAAATATACGATAACTAATCATACTTGGAAACATATAACATCGCCGTAACAACAGACATAGACGGTAAATATTCCGTCGAGTGTCTGCCCGGGGAAACGCTGGTATTTTCCTTTGTCGGCTGCCATACCCTGGAACGGGTGGCCGGAGATATTGACAGGGTGACCATCACCATGGAAGAAGAAGCCACGGAGATGGAAGAAGTGGTAGTGGTAGCTTTCGGCAAACAGAAAAAGGAAAGCGTGGTGAGTGCCATTACCACTGTCGGTACGAAGGAATTGAAGGTGCCTTCCAGCAACATGACCACGGCTTTTGCCGGAAGAATGGCCGGAGTGATTGCCTACCAGCGCTCGGGAGAGCCGGGATTAGACAATGCGGAGTTCTTCATCCGGGGAATCACCAGTTTCAGCACAGGCGGCAAGAAAGACCCCCTGATTTTGATCGACGGGATTGAAATGACTTCGACCGATTTGGCGCGGGTAAACCCGGACGATATCTTCTCGTTTTCGGTGATGAAGGACGCCAATTCGGCGGCTTTGTACGGCGCGCGCGGCGCCAACGGGGTGATTCTGGTAACCACCAAGGAAGGAGTTGCCGACAAACTGTCCGTCAATATCAGAGCGGAAGCATCCACTTCGGCCAATTCGGAGTTGGTGGAACTGGCAGACCCCATCACTTATATGCAACTTCATAATGAAGCTGTAAGGACAAGAGATCCCATGGTGGCATTGCCCTATTCGTCGGCAACCATATACAATACACGTTTGGGAACGGATCCTGTCTATTATCCCTCGGTGGATTGGTATCATTACCTCATTAAGAACAGAACGTTCAATCAGCGGGTCAACGCCAATATCACCGGAGGAGGAAAGGCGGTGCAATATTACGTTGCGGCGAATTTTCAGCACGACACCGGGATATTGAAAGAAAACGAAGAAAATAAGTTCAACAACAATATTGATATCAAACGGTTTCAACTGCGTTCGAATGTAACGATTAAACTGACGCCTCAAACCAAAGCGATGATACGTTTTTACGGAACGTTTGATGATTCGCAGGGTCCCAGGCAAGGTGGAGCGCAATCCTTCAGCATGGCGCGCAATGCAACGCCGGTTAAATTCCTGCCGTATTACCCGAAAGATTCCGTCAATCTTTACACCAACCATATCCTTTTCGGAGCGGCCGAGTCTGCAAGCGCCTATACGAATCCTTTGGCACAGATCGTGAGCGGGTACAAGCAGTCGCAAAATTCCATGATGCTCACTCAAATGGAAGCGGAACATAATTTTAGCGGAGCATTGAAAGGACTGTTTGCCAGAGGATTAGTCAACCTGAAGAGGGAATCGTATTTCGACTTGCAAAGGTCTTATACTCCCTTTTACTATGCACCGGCGATTACCACCGACGGATCGTACCAGCTGTATTGTTTTAATCCCGAAAGCGGAACCGAATACCTGACGTACGATTTCGGAGGAAAAAGCGTCATATCCACTATTTATGCGGAAGCAAGGATCGGATATAACAAGACCATTGCGGAAAAGCATGATCTCAATGCTTTGCTGGTCGCTTCGATGAGAAGTATTACCAACACCGAAGTCACCTCCGTACAGGAATCCCTTCCGCAAAGAAATATCTCTACAGCAGGCAGATTATCATACGGTTATGACTCCCGCTATTTTGTAGAAGCCAATTTCGGATATAACGGCAGCGAGCGTTTTTCCGAAAATCATCGCTGGGGATTTTTCCCCTCCTTCGGCGTAGGATGGATCATTACCAATGAATCTTTCATGTCCGGCCTGCAAAATTCACTGTCCAAACTGAAACTGAAAGCCACCTACGGGCTGGTCGGAAACGATCAGATAGGATATTTGAGCGACCGCTTTTTTCACGTCTCCCAGGTAGATATGGCTGCCACTGCAAGAGGATACCGTTTCGGAACAGACAGGACATATTATAGAAACGGTATTTCCATTAACCGGTATGCCAATGAATTGATAACATGGGAAGTGGCTAAAAAATTCAATGTGGGCATCGAACTGTCGCTGTTCAATGATCTGGAAATTTTAGCGGATTATTTTACGGAAACAAGGGAAAATATCCTGCAAACCCGGACAGATGTTCCAAGCACGATGGGATTAGTGACCACACCGCAGGCCAATGTCGGCGTAGCTCAGGGATCCGGGGTTGAAACCGAGTTGAGATACCAGAAAGTATTCAACAGCAATGTATGGATGATGATCAACGGGAATTTCACCTATGCCGCCAGTAAATACAAGGTATATGAAGAACCCGACTATTCGGACGTCCCATGGAAATCAAGGGTCGGGAAAAAATTATCCCAGCCGTATGGATATATCGCCGAGGGGCTTTTTATCGACGATGAAGAAGTCCGCAATTTTCCGGCGCAAATGTTCGGAGAATACGGCGCGGGCGACCTCAAGTACAAAGACATCAACGATGACGGCCAGATCAATGGGGACGATGCCGTTCCCATCGGATATCCCACCACCCCGGAAATCATTTACGGCATCGGGTTCAGCCTTGGCGTGCATGGCTTTGACCTCTCCTGCTTTTTTCAGGGATCGGCGCGGTCGTCCTTTTTCATCAGTCCGTCGGCGATCACTCCTTTTATTAATAACGGCCAAAGAGGACTGTTGCGTTATATCGCCGACGACCACTGGTCGGAAAACAACCGGGATCTGAACGCATTCTGGCCCAGACTCTCCGCTCATGCCATCAATAACAACAACCAGACAAGTACCCACTGGTTGCGCGACGGCGCCTTCCTGCGACTCAAAACCGCAGAAATCGGATATACCGTCCCACAACGCATCAGCCGGAAAGTCCGGATGGAAACATTTCGTATTTACCTCAGCGGTATCAACCTGCTGGTCTGGTCAAAATTCAAAATGTGGGATCCCGAAATGGCAGGGAACGGATTGGGATATCCGGTGCAAAGAGTCTTTAACCTCGGTATGAATATTAATTTTTAAAATCTGTAAAAAAATGAAAAGTATTAGAAATATTATTAGTAAAACCGTCGTTGTTTTTATAGCGATGGTATCTTTCGGTTGCGGTAAATACCTGGATGTTATTCCCGACAATACCGCTACGCTCGACCATGCATTTGGCAATCGGGCGGCAATGGAAAAGTATCTGTTTTCATGCTATTCCTATCTTCCGGATCAAACGGATCCTTTTTATTATCCCGCCTACTTCGGAAGCAATGATGAATTTGACTGGGGTGGCTCTACGTGGATACGCCCTGCGCCAACGCCTTCCATAGGACGGGGCGAACAGAATTCCAACAACCCGCAGTTGAATTTCTGGTCGGGAGGAAACGGCGCTACCAACCTGTTTCAGGCCATCCGGAACTGTAACATTTTTCTGGAAAATTCCCATGTCCCTCGGGATATAGATGAAGCGGAAAGAAGTCGATGGGTGGCGGAAGTGAAGTTCTTAAAAGCCTACTACCATCTTTTCCTGCTGCAACTGTACGGGCCGATACCGCTCATTAAGGAAAATGTGCCGTTGTCGGCCACTTCCGAAGAATTGAACGTTTATCGGGAGCCGGTAGAAGAGTGTGTCGATTATATTGTGAGCCTTATCAACGAGGCTGTACCCGATTTGCCGCTGGTGATCAACAATCCGACGGACGAGGCGGGCAGGATTACGCAACCCGTTGCGCTGGCCGTGAAGGCAAAAGCCCTGGTTTGGAACGCCAGTCCGTTATTTAACGGCAATCAGGACTATGCCGGATGGACAGATGCGAGAAACAAGCTGCTGATATCGGACACCTACAGCAGGGAAAAATGGGAAAGAGCCGCCATAGCCGTTAAAAATGCCATTGATACCTGTATCCTGGGAGGGCATGGACTGTATGTCTTTAACAAATTGACAAACGCCCAGACCTACAACATGAACGACAGCCTGGTACATACCATGACCGTACGAAAAGGAATCACCGAAAAGTGGAACAAGGGGATCGTCTGGTCGTGCATGCAGGTTTTCGCCGCCGGGAAAGGCGGAATAAGCGGTTTTTTAACACTGGGCGATTTCCAGCGAATCCTTTTCCCGATCATATACAGCCAGGATGTGGGCAAAACGGTCGCTTACTGTTATGCCTCCTTCGACATGGCCGAACTGTTCTATACCGGCAACGGCGTTCCTATTGACGAAGATAAAGACTGGGATTATGCGGGCAGGTACCAGTCCAAAGTCTCGACAGTGGAAGCGCGCAACGGATCGTATATTCCCGTGGGAGAAATAACCTCCTCTCTGAATTTCGACAGGGAACCGCGATTCTATGCCGGTCTGGGATTCGACAGAGGAAATTTCGAACTTTCAACCACCACGACCGATGGAGGAGCAACTTTTTCGCCCTGCTTGAAGTTGCGCTATGGCGATCCGGGAAATCTGGCCTGCCGAACCGGTTATTTCGTTAAAAAACTGATCGCATTCGAATCGTCCTGCAGCCAGGGCAGCGACAAAGTCTATTCGGGTACGGACTATCGTTTCCCCATCATCAGGCTGGCCGATTTATACCTGCTCTACAGCGAGGCGCTCAATGAAATCGGAGCAGATGTCCATGCGGAAAATGACCCGCTTTTCCAATGGATTGATGAAGTGCGGGCAACAACAGGACTGAGCGGCGTGGTAGAGTCGTGGAAGCAACATTCCAAATATTCAGACCGTCCGTTGGACAAAACAGAGATGAGAAAAATCATCCAGCAGGAACGCATGATCGAACTGGCTTTCGAAGGACAGCGCTTCTGGGACGTAAGAAGATGGAAACTGGCGGACAAACTGTGGACCAATCCACTCAGAGGATGGTACCAGCAGAGCAATGTCCCTGGCGAATACTATACCCCTGTTCTGGTAGCGGAAGCCCGGAAATTTTTCTTCAAAGACTATCTGTGGCCCATCAGAATCTCCGATCTAAGAGTAAATACCAACCTGGTGCAAACCTATGGATGGTAAATAATTAATAATTAAAAATTAAAAATTAAAAATTTTAAACGATGAAAAAGATAAATTATTTAGTGATTTTGCTGACCTGCATGGCAGTGTCGTGCAAAGAAAAAACCGTCGGCGACACAGAGCCGCCGGCGAAAATAGAACATTATACGGTGACGGAGATCAACGGCGGCGCCGTTATCACTTATGCCATACCCGACGATCACGACATCAAGTACGTAATGGCGGAATATGAAAGAAACGGAGAAACTTTCAGGGAACTGACCTCCGTTTACCGCAATTCGATCAGAGTGGAAGGATTCAATACCATGGAACCCGTTAAGGTAAAACTGTTTACCGTCAACTACGGGGAAATATTGTCGGAACCCACGGAAGTGGAATTTACTCCGCTGGAATCGCCGATCTCGCTTTCCTTCCAATCCCTTCAGCTGGCCGCCGCCTTCTCCGGACTTTCCGTATCGTGGGAAAATCAGGCGAAAATAGAACTGGGCGTCCGGCTGATGTACATCGACAGTATCGGCATGTTGAAAAATCATGATATGTTCTTCTCCTCTAATCCCGTCGCACAGCATACATTCAAAAAATTCAAGAATGTGGAAACGACTTTTGCCGTATCGCTGGAAGACAAATGGGGGAATATTACGGATACCGTTTACTATACCACCACGCCGTTTTATGAAGACGAAGCAAAAAAACCTTTCCCGCGCGTTACCCTTCCATACGACAACGTGAGCAATTACAGCGCGGCCTTCGCTTATGCCAGCCTGTTCGACGGCATCGTTGCAGGACAGAACAGCTGGCTGACCGCATCCGGAAGCGCAGGCTGCTCCTTTACTTTCGACCTGAAGGAAGTGTACAAACTCAGTCAGATGATTCTCTGGCCAAGAATGAGGGACAACATTCCCGCCGACGTATATACGCAGGTAAATGTCCTGGTGTTCGAAATGTGGGGAACAAAGTACATCGACCCTGCACTGCTGCCGCCGGCAGACCAGTCTTACTGGCTGGACGATTTTACGGTACACGTCACTGCGCCCGCAACCCCAATTCCAACCCCGTCTTTCAAAGATCACTGGGTATATCTGGGGCGTTACGAAGTGGAAAGGCTCGACTTGAAAGGAGCAACCGCAACGGACATCGCAACAAGGGCAAAGGAAGGAAACTACTTTGATTTGCCGCTGGAGGCCGAGCCGGTCAGGTACATCAGGTTCTTCCCCAGAACCACAGCCGGCGGATCGCCGCCTCCCAACAATTACTGGCAAATAACGGAAATGAGTTTCTTCGGAGACAATCACGTTCCTCAGGAATAATTAATAATCAATAATTAATAAATAACAATTAATAAATAATATCATGAAAAAAGTTGTAATAGCATTGGGATATCTTATAGCTGTAACCGTTTGCTTTTCATGCGACGACATGAACGATATCCACCAAAAATACCTGGATGAAGGCGAACGCATCTATCTGGGACGCGCCGACAGCCTGAAGGCCTTTTCGGGCAACGGACGGATAAAACTGGTATGGTACGCCACCGCCGATCCGAAAGTGGAAACAACGGTGATCTACTGGAACCTGCGCAAAGACTCCATAGAGCATCCCTTTGTAAGAACGCAGGATGGATTGCAGAAAGATTCCGTACTGATAGATGGATTGGCGGAAGGAAGCTACTCTTTCGAACTGATCGGCAAAAATCATCTCGGCGAACGCTCCCTGCCGGCTGTCATACAGGCTTCGTCCTACGGCGATTCGTATGCAGCCACTTTCCGCTACCGACCCATTACGAATATCTCGTTTACTTTATTCGATCCCGTGACACAGTCGTCAACCGTAAAAATCACATGGGGAACGCCCAACGCCTCCTGTGTCGGAACAAAAGTCGTGTACAAAAAACGCTCCACAGGGGAAGATACCGTGATCATCGTGGACTCGGAAACAAGCGAATCCGTCTTGACGGACGTCGGCAACCGGCTGGACGAACCGAATGACCTCCTCCACATTTCATCCCTCTACGCTCCCGGACAGGCCATCGACATGATCGAAACGGCCGTACATCCGGAGCAGCTTGCCTGCTATACGGCATCAGGAACAAGGATGGAGTACGATGCGTCAAACACGCTGGTGGCTTCTGTCGCGTATGACGGGCAGGAAAAAATCATCCGGAAAGCCCCCGTCGCGCAGGAACATGTCTTCGACTGCAACCGCGTGGCGGAAACAGCCGGAACAACGGTTAACACGAACTTCCGCATCACGCTGAACGACAACCAGTCGGTGGGAATTACGGGATATTTCAACGGACTGCTCAACACTTTGTCCAATACCGATGGGGAAAGTACGTTCAACCCGGAAACAAAAATCCTGACCCTCCGCTACAAGGTGCTGAAACCCGCAGGAAGATACGCCATTGTGGAGGAAACGCTTGTCCCGAAAACTTCCCCCCGGTTCGAAATAGCAGCTGCCAAACCCTTCGGCGACATGCGGTTCACCATACCCAAGGACAACAGAACCGAATTGAATGCCACGATGACATTTGCGAAAGCATTTGACGGGATTGGAGGGGCGGACAATGCCTACCTTCCCAGAAATACCGTCGGCGATCCAACATCCGTCACCTTTGATCTTCATGAGGAATTGCAGCTCACCCGCGTGACTCTCTGGCCCAGGGTAAGAACCACAGCGACGGCAGCAGACGTCTATGGAAATGTCAATGTCATGAAGTTTGAAATGTGGGGAACGGCAACGCTTGCAGACCCCATCCAGCCAGACACTTACTGGGTAGATGCGACCGACCCGACAGGCACATTCAAGGCGGACTGGGAATATCTGGGCTTCTTCGAAGTGGAAAGACTGGATCAATGGGGAGCCACCACCGATGAAATCGTTGCCAGAGGAAGGGAAGGAAACCACTTCGCGCTGCCGGTGTCGGCAGGGCCGGTCAGGTATGTCCGGTTCTACTGCCGTGATAACCAGTACACCAATCTGTCTTATTTCCACATCGGAGAATTAAGCTTTTGGGGCATACCTCAAAATTAACGGGACAGACTAACAGCGTTTTATTGGGAATCATGAAAACAACGGTTTTATTTTTAACGCTTCTCTGCGTCTGGGGATGCAGGGAAAACGCCGGAACCGATCCGGAAAACGACAGCGATCCTTCGGAGAGCCTGTTGCAGGTGGAGACGCTGTCTGCAACAGACGTCACGGACAGGCAAGCCCTTTGCCGCGGTAAAGTCATCAACAAAAACGACCGCATGACAGCCTACGGCATCGAACTTTTCCGCGGGGACGATCCGGAAGCGGTGATCCACCGGAAGACCGACGCGCTTTTCGGCAACGTTTTCGGCATCTCCCTCTCCGGACTGGAACCGCAGCAGGCCTACCGTTTCCGCGCCTTTGCCGACGACGGCACCCTCCGCTACGGGAATACCGAAAGTTTCACTACGCGGGAGTACGTGCCGTTGCAGGTGGAAACGCTGGACGCCACGGGCGTCGCTTCCACCGGAGCGCAGTGCGGAGGTAAAGTCACCGGCGGCAACGGAGCGCCGGCAACCTGGGGCATCGAACTCTTTTATGAAGACGACACCGTTGTGTACGAAAGATCATTAGCCTTTCCGGGAGATGAATTCAAACTGAACATCTCCGGGCTGGGAGCGCAACAGCCCTACCGTTTCCGCGCTTTCGCCGACGACGGCGAAACAAGGTACTACGGCGAAGACAGGCAGTTTACCACCGCAGCCCCCACAGTCATTGCAGAATACATCCCGCTGGCCGACCCGTTCATCCTGATCCACAAAGGCGTATATTACGCCTACGGAACACGAAACGAAGACGTCGAAAGCGGGTT
>JAISWE010000086.1 GCA_031271175.1 Bacteroidales bacterium
AGCTATTATGTCGGATTTTATAGACTACCTAATTAGGTAGTCTATAAAATCCGACATACTTTTGTTTACTAAACTATTACAACCATAGACGGGGTAAATATGACGGAGTTAGGGTTTAATTCTGTAACGGCATGCATCAAGGTTGTCTTCCCGGCTCCGTTCCGACCAATCAAACCGTACATCTGTCTGCGCCTGATTTCAATATTTACATCCTGCAATGCACAGGCATCTGCCAACTTCATGTCCCCCAACGGGGTTGTGGGGTGGTAGGGTGTTTCCGTTTTTCTGTTGATATGCAAGTCCTGTCGGGCTATGGCTCTATTAGTGTTTGGAGATGTATCAAATGCTCCTGACGCTTTTGTCCCCAGTCCGCCGTGTCCTTGCATTATTTGCTATTCGCCATTCACTATTTTATTGTTTTTTGCATTCGAGAAAGAAAATTTACTTATTTTTGTGAAAAAAAGCGAATATGGTTGATTATCGAAATATTATCAGGCGTGATCCCGAAAAGAGGGCAGGCAAACCTTGTATCAGAGAAACCCGTATCACAGTGTACGACGTGCTTGGATGGCTGGCAACCGGCATGTCGTCCGACGAAATTGTTCACGATTTTCCGGAACTGACGCATACGGACATCCTTGCATGTGTAGCTTTTGCCGACGAAAAGGGACACAAGCCGTAACAAGTGTGAGAGGAAGCTACACTTTGACCAAAATATTTCCAGCATGCATATCTATTCTTCTTCCGAATAGTCGGTGCGCAATACCCTGAAATCGGTACGGCGGTTTTGCTGGTGCGCCGTTTCCTGATCGTTCTGGTTGCGCAGTGAAAGGATGTACTCTTCGGTCAGCCTTGTTCCCTGCCGCAGGAAAGGATACTGTTTTGCCAGTTGTTCGTCCACCGTTTTCGGTTGCGCTTCGCCATAGCCTTTGGGAGTCAGCCGGTCAGCCGCTATTCCCTTTTCAATCAGATAATCGACTACCGACTGGGCGCGGCGCTGTGCAAGCAACTGATTGTCTTCGGCGGTACCTCTGGAGTCGGTATGCGACCCCAATTCGATGGTGATGTGCGGATTATCATTCAGCACTTCCACCAGTTTGTCCAAAGCCACCATGCTTTCCGGCCTCAAGTCCCATTTGGCGAAATCATAGAAGATATTGGTCAGTTCGATAGGGTTTTCGATAGAAGCCAGCGGGATGGTAATTTTGAAGTCCTTGCTTCTGTCCACGCCTTTGGTGGTTTCGCGTTCCTTGCCGTTGAGGTATCCTTTGCGGGAGGCAATAAACACGTAGTCCGTATTGGCTTTCATGTTGGTTTTGAAGGTGCCGTCGTTGCCTGTCGGCATTTCGTTGGTGATACCGTCGCTACTGATGATCTTGACCGTACCGCCCGCCAGTGGCTTGTTGTTCTTTTCATCCACTACCATGCCGGTAAGGGTAAAATAGAGCGGCGGCAAGGTAAAAATATAAATGTCGTCGTCGCCGCGCATGGTACGATTGGATGAGAAAAACCCCTGTTCTTCTTCGTTTTGAAAGGTGATACCGAAATCGTCGGCATGGGAATTGACAGGATAGCCCATGTTTTCCACCGTCCATCGTCCTTCTTCTTTTTTGGCCTTAAATATGTCCAGTCCGCCCATTCCCACATGTCCGTTGGAGGAGAAGTAAAGCGTTCCGTCGGCATGGACGTAAGGAAACATTTCGTCGCCGGCGGTATTGATATCCGCTCCGAGGTTTTCCGGAGCGCCCCAGTTGTCGGCAGTGCTCGAACGCGCTATCTTCCAGATGTCTTTTCCTCCCCGGCCGCCCGGCATATCGGAAACGAAATACAGCGTCAGGTCGTCGGGAGAGATAGCCGGATGGGCAACAACAATGCTGTCGTCGGCCATATCGATCACTCTTGCCTTCGACCATACCCCGCTAACCAATTGCGTGGAAAGGATCTGGCATCCGTGAACTTTGTTTTTGGAATTTTTGCAGCGGGTAAAATACATGGTGCGATAATCGGACGGAAAGGAACACATGCCTTCATCAAATTCGGTATTGATTTCGCCGTCCACCGGTATCGGCTGGCTCCAAACGTTTTTCCTGTCGAGTCGGGATACGAAAAGATCCGTAAAACTTTCCCCCGTCACCGCATTGACGGATTTTCCGGAGGCTGCTTCACGGGAAGAGGTGAAATACACCGTATTGTAATCGTCCGAAGCATATACGGGTGAGAAATCCGCCTGACGGGAATTGAAAAATTTCATGTTTTCCACCAGATACCCGTTTCCGTTTTCCAACCATTTGAGCGCCCAGTCGCATGACTTGATTCCATCCTCACCGCGCTGATCGTCGGGCGCTTTCTCCTTGTATTTCTTAAATTCTTCCTTCGCTTCGGCATATTTCTGGTTCATCTTCTTCGCTTCGGCAAGGTACAGGAAAACCACCGGATCCTGATATCCCTTGTTGATGGCTTTGGTGTACCACGATTCCGCCCGCGTCGGAACGGCAATCTGCCGGTAACATTCTCCTATCCTGAACAGGATCAGGGCCTGTTCATCCTTCGCTTTGACAGACGAATAGGCTTTGCGCAACATGTCCGCCGCCGCACTGTAATGCCCGGCTACATACTCTTCATTGGCTTTCCTGAGTTTGGAACTCTTTTTTTGACCGGCAACCGATACCGGCAACAAAAGGCTTGCCATCAAAGATATAAATAGAACTTTATGAAGATTCATCTGTATATATTTTAGTTTGAGCCACAAAATTATCAAAAAAAATGATACGGTATCATCCTGTTTGTTTTTTTCCGGAGCGAATGTACGAGTGGCTTTGTCGCAGGAGCTAACAATGGCCGCCGTTAACAGCGTGCGAGACAAAAGACCGTCATCTATTATTCGGTGTTTTTTTCGCTACGAGCCAAAAACCGGTAAAAGTGAACAGGGCGTTCAGGATCAGCAGTTCGTAGCTAAATTTGTAGCCGTTGAACCATATTTCCGAATTTTGATGCAGGATGAAGCAACAGACGGGCGCCAGCAGGGCTACCAGTGGAATAAAGCGGTCTTTCACCTGTTTTCGGGTAAAGATGCCGAAAGCAAACATGCCCAGTATCGGCCCGTAGGTATAGCTCGCCAGCACGTAAACGGCATCTATTACGCTGGTGTTGTTCAGCAGGTTGAAAAGAAGGATGACCGCTCCCATTACGACGGACATCCCCACATGCACCTGCCTGCGCGTTCTGGCCGTCCGGATTTCGTCCTTTTTTTTGTCGCTTTCCAGGATGTCCACCGTGAAGGAGGTGGTGAGCGAGGTGAGCGCCGAGCCGGCTGCCGAATAAGCTGCCGCAATCAGTCCCAGTACAAACAGGATGCCGGCGATGGCAGGAAAATAGCCCTGTGTGGCTATCATGGGAAACAGTTGGTCGCTCTTTGGCGGAAGCGCGATGCCGTTATGTTCGGCAAAAAGGTACAACAGCACGCCGAGAATCAAAAACATAGCGATAACGAAGAATTGCAGTGTAGCGCTGACAATCATGTTTTTTCGTGAATCCGAAGCGTTTTTGCAACTCAGGTTTCGTTGCATCATGTCCTGATCGAGGCCGGTGGTGGCAATGACGGTAAAAATTCCGGCGAGAAACTGTTTGAAGAAATAGCGTTTGTCATTAAAATCGTCGAAAAAGAACGTTTTGGCATATTCGCTGTTTTTGACGGCGAGTGTCATCTCCGCAAGGTTAAATCCGAGGTCGGAAGCAATGCAGTAAATGCACAGCGACACGGCAACAAGCAGGCAGAAGGTTTTCAGGGTGTCCGTCCAGATAAGGGATTTCACTCCTCCCCTCACCGTATAGAGCCACACCAGTCCCACCGTACAGAAGACATTGAGGAAGAAAGGCCATCCCAGCGGGTCGAAAATCAGCAACTGAAGGACAACGCACACGAGAAACAGCCGTACGGAAGCCCCCAGCATCTTGGATATGAAGAAAAACCATGCACCGGTTTTGTAGGAGGAATTGCCGAAACGGTTTTCAAGATAACCGTATATGGATACGAGGTTCATCCGGTAAAACAGCGGGATCAGCACGTAGGCGATGATCAGTTGCCCGACGACAAAGCCCAGCACCATTTGAAGGTAGGAAAAACTGTTGGTGGAGACCCATCCCGGCACGGAAATAAAGGTAACGCCGGATATGCTGGATCCGATCATGGCAAAGGCTACCACATACCAGGGAGATTTACGGTTGCCGATAAAAAAGCCCTGGTTGTCGGCCTTTCTTCCTGTAATATGTGAGATAAAAAACAGTACGGCAAAGTAGGCCGCGACAGTGATGGAAACGGTGAGTGGTGTCATGGGATTATGGTGTTTTAGAGGTTTTCACGACAGGAGGACGATTGTGCAACAACGTCCAGCGCTTTTTTTACGGAACCGTGGCTGAGCAACAGTTGCTGCGCTTCTTTTTCGGAGACGCCGAGTTCTTCTTCAATCATGCGTATGCCTCTCTTTCTCAGTTTGTGGTTGGCAAGTTGCATGTTGACCATTTTGTTGCCTTTCACCCGTCCCATACGGATCATCAGGGTGGTGGAAATCATGTTCAGCACCAGTTTCTGTGCCGTACCGGATTTCATCCGCGTACTCCCCGTTACGACTTCTGCGCCTACCGCCACTTCCACGGGATACGCTGCGGCCTGTGCCAGCGGCGATCCCGGATTGCAGGTGATGCATCCGGTCAGCAGGCGGTTTGCACGGGCTTTTTCGACGGCGCTCACCACATACGGCGTTGTTCCGGAGGCAGCAATTCCGATGACGGTATCCGTAGCGCCGATATGGAAAGCCTGCAATTCATGCCATGCTTTTTCGCAGTCGTCTTCCGCGTTTTCTACCGACCGTCGCAATGCCGTATCTCCTCCGGCAATCAGACCGACAATGACGTCCTTCACACCATAGGTCGGCGGTATTTCCGAGGCATCCAGCACGCCCAGCCGTCCGCTGGTGCCGGCGCCCAGATAGAAAACCCGTCCGCCCTGAGGCAATCGTTCCATGATTTTGTTCACCAGCGCCTCTATTTGAGGAATGGCTTTCCCGACGGCAGCAGCTACTTTGGCGTCTTCTTCGTTGATGCCGGCCAGCAGGTCGTGCACGGACATTTTGTCTAATTCCCGAAAACGGGATGATGATTCGGTAAGGGTGGTATTCATGTGTTAAGATGATAGTCTATCAGTCCCGGCATAGGCTCCCGGCATACCGTGCCGACCGTCCATCCGAAAGAGGCGGCGGTTTGTTCCAGTTGTTGCCTGAAATAAAAAGCAATACTGCCCGTGAAATGTACCGGACAGGAAGAGGCTTCGGAGTATTGCATCAGGTTGCGCCGGAAAAAGTCGGAAAAAGAACTGCATACCAGTTCTTCCATTTCTGGGAACTCAAGATGTCCGGCAACGAATTTGGCGAATTGCGCCATGTAGCGGTTGGGAAAAGGTTTTCGGTACACGTGTTCAAGCACTTCGGCGGTTGTCACCGGATATTCGGCAAAAAAAGCGCGGCGCAGTTGTTCGGGATACTGATTTTTGAAAATGTCCGACAGCAGTTTCCGGCCGATGTAAGCTCCTCCGCCTTCGTCCCCAAGCAGGTATCCCAGCGGCGGCACATTTTTGACAATCGTTTTACCGTCATAAAAACAGGAGTTGGAGCCGGTACCCAGAATACAGGCTATTCCCGGACGATTCCCGCAAAGCGCACGGGCGGCAGCCAGCAGGTCGCTGTTTACTTCGATGCGGCGAGCATCAAAACAAAGTGAAAGGGCTTCTTTCAACACCGGTATTTTCTCCGGCAATGCCCCCGTTCCGTAAAACCAAACGACGGATATCCCTGTTGCGGAAAGGGTCAATTCCGACTTTATCAACGCTACCATCCCTTCCTTGCTGACAAGGAAAGGATTGATGCCTGAGGTACAGCACGTTTCCACGCTTTTGTCCGGATGCACCACACTCCACGTTATCTTGGTAGAACCACTGTCGGCAATCAATATCATGTGAATATCCTTATTATAATTTGGGAGGCAAAAATAGCTATTAAGTTTGCAAATATCAAATTTTTATTTATATTTGTAAAAGAATTAAACATTATTTCTGTTTGAATATGAGGATTTTGGGTATGGGCAATGCTTTGGTGGACATCGTAACCGAGCTTCCCAATGATACATTGTTAAAAGACCTTTCCCTGCAAAAGGGGAGCATGCAATTGGTGAACAGGGACTTTTCAAACAAAGTGCTGGACAAGGTCAACCGATTGCCCTGCGTTGAAAAGTCGGGAGGTTCGGCGGCAAACACCATTTGCGGGCTGGCATCGCTGGGAGTTGAAACGGCTTTTATCGGTAGAGTAGGAAAAGACCGGCTGGGCAAAGTTTTTCAGAGCGATTTGGAGCGTTACGGCGTAAAACCGTTGCTGCAATTCAGCGATACCGAAACGGGGCTGGCGCTGGCGCTGGTTAGCCGCAACAGCGAACGTACTTTCGCCACCTGCCTCGGCGCTGCGGTAGAAATGGAGCCATTCCATTTAGACGCCGCTTTTTTCCGGGGATATACTCATTTCTACGTTGAAGGATACCTGATGCAGCACCACGAACTGATACGGAAAGCGGTGGAACTGGCAAAAGACGCCGGATTGGAAGTGATCATCGATATGGCAAGTTTCAACGTAGTGGAAGACAATCGCGATTTCCTGCATTTCCTGATCAAAGAATATGCGGATATCGTATTTGCTAATGCCGACGAGGCAAAAGCCTTTACCGGATGCCGGATGCCGGAAACCGGGCTGCAAAAAATAGCCGAAGACTGCTGGATTGCCGTGGTGAAAACCGGCGCAAAAGGATCGCTTGTGCAGAACGGAAAAAATGTTTACCGGATTCCCGCACAGGAAGTGAACTGCATCGATACCACCGGCGCCGGCGACCTGTATGCGGCAGGTTTTCTGTATGGCCTCCACCTTAACCTGAAACTCGGTTTGTGCGGCGAAATAGGCACTATCCTTGCCGGTAAGGTAATTGAAGTGATGGGAGGCAAAATTCCTGACGGCGAATGGCCTGAAATCAAAGAACGGATAAAACAAACGCTTTATAAACAAGTAGAATAAAACCATGCTGGTACGTACCGCCGAATTTGTCAAAAGCAGCGCCTCGTTCAAAGCGTGTCCCAATCCCGACAGGCCTGAATACGCCTTTGTCGGAAGATCCAATGTAGGAAAATCGTCATTGATCAATATGCTGTGCGGCAACAAAAAATTGGCCAAAATATCTTCCACACCCGGAAAAACACGCCTGATCAATCATTTCTCCATCAATAACAGTTGGTATCTGGTGGATTTACCGGGCTACGGCTATGCAAAACTGCCAAAATCCATGGCCAGCACATTCGATAAAACATTGTCCGGCTATCTCACCCAACGAGACAACCTTTTCTGTGTCTTTGTCCTGATCGACTCACGGATTCCCCCCCAAGCCATTGATGTGAATTTCATCAACAGGATAGGACAGTGGCAGATTCCTCTTGCCCTCGTCTTCACCAAAATCGACAAAACCGCTCAACAACAACGAAACAGCCATATCCTCGAATTTAAAACTAAAATCATGGAAACGTGGGAAGAGCTGCCGCCCTGTTTCTGCACTTCGATTATTAACAAAAGCGGAAAAGCGGAAATATTGGAGTTCGTGGAAAAATGCAACCTCGAAAACAATATGGCCTAAACACTATTTTGTTGCATCCGGCGTATAACAGCCTGCGCCGGCAGATCGACGCCCCCTACCGCAGCATTCTCAACGCTTAATGCTCAATGCTCCCTTGATCACCCGCTCGAATGTTTGTGGCGAAGTTGTTATTTTTCCGGTGATAAATTCGGGGATGTTATACGATTTCAGCCATTCGCTGTAATGGCTTACCGGTTTTTCCTGACTTCGCCACTGGGACACCCTACGAATTTTCCCAAAAATTTGAGCAATGGATTGGTGTCTGGGTGTGATGAGCATTGTCTTTGAGAGCGTCTCTTTGCTCTCTTGGAGCTTGATTTTTAGGGTTGTTATCGTTTTTGCAATGTCCAAAACTTTATATTTCCCGCCGCTTTTGTCTATAATTTGAACACTGACAACGCCGCTTGGATTCTTTTTTTGCGTACAAACATACTGCAAAATTAGCAAAAATTTTCTCGGGACACCATTTTGGGTGTCCTGAGAAAATTGTAAATCATTAAATTATAAATATTTATAAAATCAAAGGGAGAAAAGTGTCAAAGTCATCAGCGAAAAGTCCCGCAGGGACAACACTTTATTAACCGTATGCTTTAGCTTACGGACAAGCAATCACATCGTCAACCAAGTCCCGCAGGGACGATACTTTATTAACCGTATGCTTTAGCTTACGGATAATCAATCACATCGTCAACTAAGTCCCGCAGGGACGATACTTTATTAACCGTATGCTTTAGCTTACGGACGAACAATCACATCAGCCCACAGATTTGCACAGATTAATACAGATTGCACAGAATCGTATGCTTTAGCTTACGGACGAACAATCACATCGTCAACCAAGTCCCGCAGGGACAACACTTTATTAACCGTATGCTTTAGCTTACGGATAATCAATCACATCGTCAACCAAGTCCCGCAGGGACGATACTTTATTAACCGTATGCTTTAGCTTACGGCTGGTTCGGGCAGACACTATATATATAAGGTATAAAGATGACCTGAAAGGCAGGACTGAAAAATAAGCCGGCGCCCGTCAAAATCCTTCCTTTCAGACAGCGGATTCGGATATGTCTATATGAGACCGAAAAAAGTGCGAAATCCTGTTTTTTTTTGCATCGCTCCATCGCGATTTTATGCAAAAAAAGCAGTGAAAATTCCTGAATTTTCGGCTTGGCGAGCTGCAAAATATTGGTTTACAAGAAAATATATCCCATGAAAAAAAGACGCTTTTTGAGGAAAAAAAAACGCGTTTTGGGAATAATATGTCATTTTTTTTCCCGTACTTTGTACCATCAATTGAAACGAGTATTATTTGAAATTTAAAATTCGAACAGATAAATAAACAGGATGTTATGTTAAACCTTAATAGCAATAAAAGATTCAGGCGGCTTATTTGGAAAACGGCCGTATGCTGGTTGGGGCTGTGCTTCGCAAGCGTGGCGCTATTGTCCGGCGCAAACCGTGACGCGGAAGGGCGGATCGTCGCCCAGCCGGGCAACACCGTCACCGGCGTGATTACCGACGAGAGCGGCGAACCGATGGCAGGAGCTACCGTACAGATAAAGGGTAGTACACGCGGGGTAGCGATGTTACATGTTTCACAGTATGACGTAACGTTTTAACTATTAACTATATATAACTTTTTGATCATTTTAAAAAAAAATCTCGACGACAAAGATAACTATTTTTTTGATTG
>JAISWE010000121.1 GCA_031271175.1 Bacteroidales bacterium
TGATTTCGCCCGTTCGCGAGCAGGAATTTATAGAAGCGCTGAAAGCCGTCAATCCCGACATAGACGTTCACGTTCCGGAAAAGCGGAGCAAATGGCGCATTTGGGACTGGGACATATAATCGGCGACGTATATGGGCAACATCCGACAAATTTTCACTTTCCTTTGCGGAACATGCGGATAGCGGAATCCCTGTTGGGGTTGGCGGAAATCTTTTTTGCCGTGCGGATATTGTTTGTCAATGAAAACCTATATACCTTTTTCCTAAAACCTATATACCTTTTTCCTAAAACCTATATACCTTTTCCCTAAAACCTATATACCTTGTCCCTAAAACCTATATACCTTTTTCCTAAAACCTATATACCTTTTTCCCAAAACCTATATACCTTTTTCCCAAAACCTATATACCTTTCTCTCAAAGGGGCATACCTTTTCCCCAATGGGACACCCAAAAAACCAAAAACTTTCTGGTAACTAATTGATATTAAACTGATCTAAAAACAGCCAGAAAAAAGGGAAAAAAACAGGAAAAAGATATTGTCGGAGCAACGAATAGCATCATCATAATAAAAGATGGTGTGTGTATCGGTTAAAACATTTGAGTCCGGTTAAGAAATGCTTCCCGCAAAAGGACTGGATCATCGACGCCATCCACGCACGTATCCTGCCACTGTCGTGGCATACCGTCACCACGCAATGGAACGCCGCCGCGCTGCTGCAAAGAAGCAAAGCGGGCGTGTGAGAACAACGAGTGATGTGTAATTCGAAAATTACGCATCACTTCCTTTTATCTGTTTTAACTAAAATACCACCTGCTCAAAAGGCGATGGTAAGGCCGCCGTTGAAACAGGTCGAACGAATATTGACGCCGCCTTCGGCAAAAAAGCCGACGTTGTCTGTAACGAAAAAGCGGCATCCTGCCATAATTCCCAAAGAGATATCGAGCGGATAGCCGTAATTGTCATCTGTTATCAGCAGGCCTATCATGACCGAGCCGAACACCTCAAACCGGCTATTGACGGAATAACGGTAGGTAGCGCGTGGCGAAAGGAAATAGTTCCTGTCGCGGCGGTCAATGCCTTCATATCTTTTGTCATAGGCGGAAACGGAAAGATAACCGCCGACAGTAAACAGGCCGGGTCCCCAGTAATCAATAAGACCGTAGTCATAACTTACATTACCGCCGACACCGGGAACAACGCCCACTCCCACATTGACCAGGCCGGAGCCTTTCGACAGAGACGGTTGTGCATGGACAATCGACATATTGCCTGAAAACACAAGCAATAATACAAATAGTTTTTTTATTTTCGTTTTTGTGTTCATTTTTATTTATTTTAATCCTCTGTTTTCCAGCAGGGCGTTAATTTGTGGTTCTGCCCCGCGAAAATTGAAATACATCAGCATGGCATCATAAATACCGCCCTTTTCAAGGATTTCTTTGCGAAATGAGGTAGCGGTCGCCTTGTCAAATATATCTCCCGTTTCTACAAAAGCTTGGAATGCGTCCGCATCAAGTACTTCTGCCCAGATGTAGCTGTAATATCCGGCGGTGTAGCCTCCTCCCATCGTATGGTTGAAATAGGCGGTACGGTAACGCGGCGGTATCTGCCTTATCAGTCCGAGTTTGTCCATTGATTCCTTTTCAAATTTCAGGACATCCAGACTGTCTGTATTGGTCAGGATATGATAATCCATATCGAGGAAAGAAGCTGCCATATATTCTGCTGTAGCAAAGCCTTGCCCGAATTTGCTGCTCTTCTGCATTTTCTCTACCAGATCATCGGGAATGAGCGTCCCTGTCCGGTAATGTTTGGCATACTGTTTCAATACTTCGGGTTGGAATGCCCAATGTTCCATGATTTGTGAAGGCAATTCGACGAAGTCGCGCGGAACATCCGAGGTACCGTAGTAATGCACTTGCAAAAACAGGTTATGCAGGGCATGACCGAACTCATGGAAAAAGGTTTCCACTTCATCGGGACTTAACAGTGCGGGCGTTTCTCCCGAAGGACGGGTAAAGTTGCATACAATGGTGGTGACAGGCGCTATCCGTTGGCCGTTTTCAAAAATGGCGTCGCGGTAGGTGCCGCACCATGCTCCGCCTCGCTTTCCGGGACGCGGGAAGAAGTCCAAGTAGAGAATCCCCAGGTGGGTTCCGTCGGCATCCTTACACTCATAGGCGACAACCTCTTCATGGTATTTGGGAAGGTCGGTCAATTCGGTAAAAGTGATGCCGTACAGCCGGTTGGCTACCCAAAAGATTCCTTCGCGCACATTTTCCAGCCGGAAATAGGGACGCAAGGATGCTTCATTGAGGTCGAACTTGTTTTTCATCACTTTTTCAGAATAATAGCGCCAGTCCCATGCTTCAAGTTCGAACGAAGGGCTGGACTTGTTGATGAACCGCTGCATTTCTGCGGCTTCCTCTTGGGCTTTCTTCAATGCCGGCGTCCAGATCCGGTATAAAAGGGTATAAACGTTTTCGGATGTTTTGGCCATTCTGTTGCTCAAGGCATAGTCGGCGTAATTGATATATTTCAACAGTTTGGCTTTCTCCAAACGTTTGGATACCAGTTGGGTGACAATTTCCTTGTTGTCGTGGGCATTATTGTTGTTGCCTCGGTTGAGGTAGGCTTCCAGCAACTGTTTGCGCAGTTCCCTGTTGTCGGCGAATTGCAGAAAAGGCATGATGCTTGGGTTGTGCAGGGTGAAAAGCCATCCCTGTTTGCCGGCTGCCTTTGCGGCTTCTGCGGCTGCGTGTTTTTGAATTTCAGGCAGTCCCGAAAGTTGCTTTTCATCTTCAACCGTCAATTGGAACGCATTGGTTTCAGCCAGCAGGTTTTGGCGGAAATTGAGTTGCAGAACGGATATGTCCCTGTTCAGTTCACGCAGTTTCAATTTGTCATCCGCTGAAAGATCTGCACCGTTGCGTACAAATGACCGGTAAGTCTCTTCCAGAAGCCGAGATTGCTCATCGTCCAGCCCCAACGCATCTTTCCGGCCGTAGAGACTTTTGATTTTATCGAACAGTTCGGCGTTCAGGTAGATATTATCGTAGTGTCCGGACAGGAGTGGGGTAATGGTTTCATTGATCTTTTCCAACTCTTCGGAGGTATTGGCGCTGCTGATACCGTAAAATACCGGCAGTACGTTGCGCAGTATCTCTCCGCTCCTGTCATAGGCTGCAATCACGTTCTCAAATGTAGGCTTCCTGATGCCGGCAATGGCTTTGATTTCTTCCAGATGATCACTGATCCCTGCTTCCACCGCAGGAAGATAGTGTTCATTGCCAATCCGGTCGAACGCCGGCACGCCAAACGGCGTTTCAAAGGGCTGAAGAAGCGGATTCATGCTGTTTTTAGGAGACGAATGACGGCAGGAACTCACTGTCATGCCTGCTGCCAAACAACAAACGATGACTACCTTTACTTTCATACACATGTTGAAAAAATATTAACATTATGAAATACAGATAACAATACATGGAAAATAGATATTACCTAATTATATTATAACGCAAAATACCGTCATTTTATTTTCATTGCAGTTATTTTTCGGAAAATTCCTATTATTTTTGTCCTTTCTTTACTAAGTTCAAACATGTATAAATATAATTTTTACTTAAATATAAGTTGTTATGGGACAGATAATTAAAATAATTGGACGCGAAGTACTTGATTCGCGAGGGAATCCCACAGTTGAAGTGGAAGTATTAACCGCCAGCGGGCATACGGGACGGGCTATCGTTCCTTCGGGAGCTTCCACGGGAGTCCACGAAGCGGTCGAATTGCGCGACGGCGACAAAAGCCGCTATCAGGGCAAAGGCGTCCTGCAGGCCGTCGAGCATGTCAATACCGTGCTGAACGACGAACTGACCGGCATGTATGTGACCGATCAAAACACCATCGACGCTCGCATGATCGAGCTGGACGGTACGCCCAATAAGGGAAAACTGGGCGCCAATGCCATCTTGGGCGTTTCGTTGGCAGTGGCAAAAGCTGCGGCAGAACTGACGGAACAAGACCTTTACCGCTATGTGGGCGGTGTGAATGCCAATACGCTTCCTATCCCGATGATGAACATCCTCAACGGCGGTTCACATGCGGATAATAGTATTGACTTTCAGGAGTTCATGATTATGCCGGTGGGTGCGCCCAATTTTCGCGAAGCCCTGCGCATGGGTGCGGAAGTGTTCCACAACCTGAAATCGGTGTTGAAAGCAGGCGGATATTCTACCAATGTCGGCGATGAAGGCGGTTTCGCTCCTAACCTGAAATCCAATGAAGAAGCCGTCACCGTCATCCTGCAAGCCATCGAAAAAGCCGGTTACAAACCCGGACAGGATATTTACCTGGCGCTTGATCCCGCATCATCCGAATATTATATCCCGGAAGAAAAAGTATATCACCTGCACAAATCAAGCGGCGACAAATTGACTTCCGTACAAATGGCCGACTATTGGAAAACATGGACAGGAAAATACCCCATTATCTCTATCGAAGACGGCATGGCCGAAGACGATTGGGAAGGATGGAAGCTGATTACCGATGCCATCGGCGATAAAGTCCAACTGGTAGGCGACGACCTCTTTGTTACCAATACCAAACGTCTGGCCATGGGTATCGAAAAGAAAGTGGCCAATTCCATCCTGGTGAAAGTAAACCAGATCGGTTCGCTTTCCGAAACCATCGATGCGGTGAATATGGCTTACCGTGCGTCTTATACGGCCATCATGAGCCACCGGTCGGGTGAATCGGAAGACAACACTATTGCCGACTTGGCCGTAGCGCTGAATACCGGCTTGATCAAGACCGGTTCCGCCTCCCGTTCCGACAGGATCGCCAAATACAACCAGTTGCTCCGCATCGAGGAAAGTCTGGGCAAGGAAGCGCGTTACCCGGGCAAGCAATACAAATACGCGCGTTAATCCCGAGTGGCTTAAAAACAGGTGCAATGAAACAGTTGGTTACAGGCATTGATTACGGCACCGATTCATGCCGAGCGGTAATTGTGGATGCTGCCACAGGCGCCGAAGTGGCGTCTGCGGTAAAATATTATCCTCGCTGGGCGGCAGGAAAGTATTGCGATCCGGCCAAAAATTGCTACCGTCAACATCCGTTGGATTATATCGAAACGTTGGTATCGTCGGTGAAAGAAGCGCTTGCGGCGGCGCCCGCCGGAACCGCCGCACAAATTGTCGGTATCGCCTTCGACACGACGGCAAGTACGCCCGTGCTGACAGACCAGCGAGGCGTTCCGCTGGCGCTTTTACCGGATTTTTCCGAAAATCCCGACGCCATGTTTATTCTTTGGAAAGACCATACGGCGATAGCCGAAGCCGCTGAAATCAACGCGCTGGCAAAAAAATGGAACGAAGACTATACCCTTTATGAAGGAGGCATTTATTCTTCCGAATGGGTGTGGGCAAAGATGTTGCATGTGTTGCGGAGAGATGCGAAACTGCGCAAAGCCGCCTATTCATGGATAGAACATTGCGACTGGATGCCGGCGTTGCTTACCGGAAACACAAAACCCGAAACCCTGCTGCGCAGCCGTTGTGCGGCAGGACACAAGGCCATGTGGCACGCCTCGTGGAACGGCTTGCCCTCGCAGGCATTCCTCACCGAACTCGATCCGCTGTTGGCCGGTATCAGAGAGCACCTCTTCACCGATACCTATCCAAGCGACTGCAAAGCCGGTTATCTCACCAAAGAATGGGCTGAAAAACTGGGGCTTTCCACAGAGGTGTCCGTAGCGGTGGGCGCTGCGGACTGCCATTTCGGAGCTGTTGGCGCACAAATCAAACCGGGTGCATTAGTCCGAGTGATCGGCACTTCCACCTGCGATGTCATTGTAGCGCCATACGAGGAAATGAACGGAAAATTCATCCCCGGTATCGGCGGACAGGTGGACGGCTCCGTGATTCCCGGGTTAATAGGACTGGAAGCCGGCCAGTCGGCATTCGGCGACATCTACGCATGGTTTAAACGCTTGATGGAATGGCCTGTCAAAAATCTTATCGGGCGATCGACGCTGATCAATGGGGAACTGAAAGACCGGTTGATAGAAAATGCACTGGCCGACATTATTCCCTCCCTAACCGAAGCAGCGGAACAGGTGCCGGTAAGCGAAAGCTCCATTATAGCCACCGACTGGCTGAACGGACGCAGATCTCCCGATGCCGACCCATTGCAAAAAGGCACTATTTCCGGATTAACGCTGGGGACGACGGCGCCGCTGATCTTCCGTGCACTGGTGGAAGCGACAGCCTTCGGTTCCAAAGCCATTGCCGACCGGTTTATCGAAAACGGTATCCGGATAGAGGAGGTAATCGGTATTGGCGGCATATCGCTGAAATCGCCTTTCGTCATGCAAACCATGGCCAACGTACTGGGAATGCCCATCAAGGTGTCGAAGTCGGAACAGGCCTGTGCTGTGGGGGCAGCCATGTTTGCCGCTGTTGTCGCCGGTATTTATGATAAGGTGGAAGAAGCCCAAAATAAGATGGGACAAGGATTTGCTTTCGTGTATCAGCCGGATGGCAACGCCCATCGACAATATTTGGAATTATACGCAAAATATCTGAAAATAGGAAAATTTACGGAAAATTTTTAAATTCGTCAATATGGAAAAACCGCGTGTTATTCCGCAAGGGACTGTTTTAGCCTTCATGCTTTTGACGGCGCTGTTCTTTTCGTGGGGATTGCCCAATAACCTTACGGATACGATGCTCGCCGCTTTCAAGCGCATCATGAGCCTGTCCGATTCGCGTACCGCATGGATTCAGGTGGTCTGCTATTTGTTGGGATATGGGTGCTTTGCGGTTCCTGCCGCTTTGTTCATCAAGAAATATTCCTACAAAAAAGGCGTCATGCTGGGCTTGTGCATGTATGCCGCCGGAGCGTTTCTTTTTTGGCCTGCCATGCTATGTCTCTCCATAAGTGTGGGATTGAGTTTCGGCATGTATCTGTTTGCCATCTTCATCCTTTTTGCCGGTCTTTCCATACTGGAAACATCCGCCAATTCCTATGTGTGTGCCATAGGCACCGAAGAAACGGCCACACGCAGGCTCAATCTGGCGCAATCGTTCAATCCTGTAGGCTCCATTACGGGAGTAGTGATCAGCCAGATATTCATTCTGTCCAAACTAAATACCCTGACAGCCGCCGAGCGTGCCGCGCTGCACCCTGATGAACTTGAACGGATACAGGGAGCAGAGCTGAATGTCGTGTCCATGACTTATATCGCAGTGGGACTGGTGATGGTAGCCATCCTTATCGCGATCTTTCTTGCGCGGATGCCGAATCTGAAGGAAAGCGGGCAACGCATCGATTTTGCAGGCACCTTTCGCCGTTTGAAACGAAACCGGAACTATGTGTGGAGTGTAGCGGCACAATTTTTCTATGTCGGCGCACAGATAGCAGTATGGTCGTTCGTCATCCGCTATGCCATGCAGCAATTGAAATTTGACGAAGCCATCGCCGCACTGGGGCAGCATCCTTCTCCGGAAAGCATTATCGCGCAACTGCGGAACATGGAACCGATAGCTGCCGGATTTTATAACTTCTGCGAACAGATACGCCTCGACGTAATGCTGCCGCGCACTGCCGAACAGGCAGGCGCCACTTATTATATCCTTTCGCTGGTTCTTTTCGTTGTCATGCGCTTTGTGTGTACCGGGGTGATGAGGTATGTCAAACCATGGAACCTGTTGGCCATACTTTCTATCGCTGCCGTTGCATGCTGCATGGCGACCATTTACGTCGAAGGCAGGGTAGGGGTATATGCCCTGATAGGCATTTCGGGTTGCATGTCATTGATGTTTCCCACTATTTACGGTATGGGCATTGCCGGTCTGGGAGAAGATACCAAAATAGGCGGCGCCGGCATGGTGATGGCTATTGCAGGCGCTGCCCTGCTTACACAAATACAAGGGATAGTATCGGATACCACCGCCAGCATTGAAGTCGCCTATTGGGTACCTGCCGTCGCCTTTATCGTCATTGCCTATTATAGCTTGTTCATTTGCAAAAAATAAAATATTATGTTGGATCATATCAGGCCGGAAAACATTCTCTTTATAGATATCGAAACGGTGCCACAATACCCTGGCTTTGAACAGGCCGACGAAACCGTCCGGCAACTATGGGAGAAAAAAGCCGCTTATCTTATCAAGGATACGAAAACACCTGCGGAAATATATCAGCAGGCCGGAATTTATGCCGAATTTGGAAAAATTGTTTGTATCTCTGCCGGATTTCTCTATCCGCAGGGAGACAAACGATGTTTTCGCCTTCGTTCCTGCTTCGGAGAAGACGAAGTAGCTTTACTGAAAGATTTTTTAACGCTGGTAAACCGTTTCGGACAGCAAAGCAATATTCAACTCTGTGCACACAACGGAAAGGAATTTGATTTTCCTTATATCTCCCGCAGGATGCTCATTAACGGATTGCAGTTGCCCGGCATTCTTGATATTGCGGGTAAAAAACCGTGGGAAGTTCCGTTTATCGACACGATGGAACTGTGGTGTTTCGGCGACCGCAAAAGCGCCACTTCGCTGAAACTGCTTACCCATGTCTTCGGCATTCCCTCGCCAAAGGATGATATTGATGGAAGTCAGGTAGCGACCGTTTACTGGGTGGAAAAAGATTTGCCGAGGATTGTGCGTTACTGCGAAAAGGATGTTGTGGCCATTGCACAGTTGCTCTTGCGTTACAAAGGCCTGCCCTTTCTACCGCCCGAAAGTATCTCGTCATCAACCGTTTTCCCGGAAGTTTAACCGTTCCGGATCACCCGAGTTCGGGATAAAGATGCAATGTCTCGGTCTGTGACGGAATGCTACTGTGGGAATGTTACAGGCAACTATCGAACCTTTGAGTTGATGTTTACCGTTTTTTAGCGCTTCATTTATCCGCCGGCAGGCTTTACGCCCCTTGCCGCCGAAGAAGAGCGTGTGCCTCTTTCCGTATGATCCGCTTCACGCAACAACCGGTGACAGCGGACAGCCGCCGATTTCCTTTGCCGGATAAACCGTTCTTCGGCAATATAATGGCAATAGGAAAATGAAACAGTTTATGATCCTCCGACAAGAACTCAATCGGTCTGTCCAACCGAGATATCTCTTATCATTTTTTGCATTTTTTGCATTTTCTGCACAACCTCTCTCGATTATTGACCGAAAATGTTAAACTAAAATTTCATCTTGTAGATTTTGCAATTATAATATGTTATTTATATGAATTTTACAATAAATCAAGCCGCTGATGGCATCATCTTTGTGTAATATCTTATTAAAAGATAATAGACGATGAAAATGTTAAATATTTTACAAGAGCGTGATAACGACTTTTTTCAGAAACAGATTAAAATATTTTTTCTTCGATATATTATGTGCGGAAATATTTTTTGGAAACGATAAATTAGTAGATTTTAGGCAAAAATAAGGATAAATAAAATGACAATAGAATCAATAGAAGACATACAAATGAAAAACGCGGAATTAAGACGAAAGTACGAGGAATTGAAAATGAAAAATGCAGAATTGCGAACTAAGATAGAGCAATTACTCAGTTCGGACGAATTGGATAGAATGAAAAATCAATAAAAATAAAAATAAGTAAAATAAGTAATCACCCATTAAATATAAGTAACATGAAGTATTTTTTCTCCACTTTAATTTTTTTAGCAATGTTCACTGCCGCCAATGCGACGACGAGGTATGTGAAGCA
>JAISWE010000158.1 GCA_031271175.1 Bacteroidales bacterium
AAGTTTTTCATATAATTTTGTCATTTTATTTTTAATTTGTGGAATCGGATGTGGTATAAAGGTGGGTTCAAACGGTTTTGTGTGGTGGCGGCTACAATAGCTTGCTGGACGGCTGTTCCGGCAGCAGGGCAATTGACAGCCCGGTACGCCGATGGACGGGTGCCGACCAACTACAACTATCCGAAGCGGGATACCATTTTTATATTCAATCAGTTTCCCGTTGCCAAAACCGGCGATTTGTCTCTGTACTACCGCCCCCTCTCGACTTTCAAGTGGGAAAAAAGGACTGCGCCGGATGTGTGGGAGCATTACAAAACGTTTGCCAATGTGGTGCAAAGCCGTATCGATACCCTGAGTGCCGGCAGTTACCGGATCATCATTTCCAATATCCTTCAGCAAGATACGGTTGCCCACGACCAGCCGGTCGACGGCGGGAGCTTTTCGGCGACGGCCGACAATCCGGCAGGCGACCATGAGTGGTATCGCTTCGACTTCGCCGCCCGGAAATTTGGAAGCGCCCCGTTTGGCGCCCATCCCAACGTGACATCCTCGTCGGAAAGTGGTCTTGCCGAAGGCGGATACATGGTAAAAGTGAAAATCGGTGAAAAACGCGATTCGCTTGTTGCATGGATATGCATGAACCCCGGCTTTGAGTTGAAATTGATGAAAGATGAGCATGGGGCAGTACCTTACAACCACAAATTCTGCGAATTTACAGATTTTCTCATTGCCACCGGACATCCCGTGAAAACGCTTTCCTTCACCTATTACAACCCCGTTACGGGCGTCGAAAACCTCTGGGAAAACGACATATCCTACATGATCAACAACAACTACGTTTTTCTCTCGCGGGGGCAACAGCAGTTTTTCCGGCTGTACCACCCGCCCTACGAAGACACGAGATACACGGTGGTGGCCGCCGATCTGTTCGGGACGGAACAGCAGGACGAAATCATGTATGAAACCATTATCCCCCATTCGGTAATTGCATCGCAACTGCCGCCCGAAGTGACCCTGCGCGACGGCAGCACGACCAACCCCGCCTCGGCGCCGGTGGATGTGCGTTTTGTGAACAAGTCCACCCTTGCAACGGAATACGTATGGCGCTTCGGCGACGGCGATTCGCTGCGCTTCGACGCCGATTCACCCCCGCATCCGGATACCGTCCGCCATACCTACGCCATCCCCGGAGATTACGAGGCAACGCTGGTGGCCATCAATGAATACGGGTGCCGCGACCAGTCTGCCGTAACCATCAAAGTAGCCCCGTCCCGCCTGGATATCGGTAATGTGTTTTCGCCCAACGGCGACAATATCAACGATTATTTCAAACCGGAGAACACCTCCATCCGCCGGTTCGAGATTTCCATCTACACGCGGGCAGGGAAACGGGTCTATCAGCACAAGGGCGCCGACCTCCGCTACTGGACGGGCTGGGACGGACGCATCGACGGAGGCAAAAACGCCGCCGAAGGCATCTACTACTACGTCATCCGCGCCACAGGCTGGGACGACACGGATTACGGATGGAAAGACAAAAAAAACGGCAACGAAACCTATCGCAGTTATGTCTATTTATACAGGTAAATATATCCGTATCGCCTTGACGGGGATATGGCTGTGCGCTGTCGTCGGCACATACGCGCAGGAGAGTCGCGGAAGCGTCATTTTTAAAGCCATGCACGACGAAATCAGGCGCAATACCGACAGCCTTCGCATTGAAGGCAGGGAAGAACCTTTTTTCATACAGTATGCCATACAGCGAGGCTCCATATTTCAGGTGCTGTCCACGCTGGGCGCCATTACCGGCGTAAACGAATTTCCGCTGGGCGCCATGTCCGTACAAACGCTGGTGGGCAATTACAGGATGTCCAACATCAACCATACCGGTTCCGATTACCTCATGGGCAGCGTCGGCGATGCTTCTCCCATTGACGACGACTATCGGGAAATACGCCGTCGGCTGTGGCTGCTCACCGATCAGGCATACAAAAAGGCGATCGAAAGCTACGGCAACAAAATGGCGGCTATCAAGCGGCAAAACCTGCCGGAGGACGTGCTCGCCATGCCCGACTTTACGCCGCTGCCCGCCGCCGTTTATGAGGAATCCCTGCTTCCGGTGGATTTTGAACAGGAATACTGGAAAAAAACGGCGCGCGACTGTTCGGCAGTATTGAAGAACTATCCTTCCATATACAGCTCCGGCGTGGGCATTGAGATTTATTCCGGCAACATCTACAGCCTCAACAGCGAAGGAACGCAGTTGAAGCACCCCGTAAGGCTGATTGCCATAGCGGTAAACGCCTATACGAAATCGTCCGAAGGGGAAGATATCTCCGACCGGCTGACATGGTACGGACGTTCGAGAGCCGACCTCCCTTCCGCCGAACAGTTGGCGGAAGCTACCGACCGGATGGCAAAAAACCTGATGTCTCTGTTGGAAGCGCCGCTAATGGACGAAAGCTATACCGGGCCGGTGTTGCTGGAAGGCAACGTACTGGCTTCGGCGCTGGTGGAAGGCCTGCTGGCTTCGCAAACCGGCCTGGTTGCCTACCGAACGCCCATCGGAAGCGGCGGCGTACAGAAATCAATGGAAGACCGCCTCCACCGGAAAGTATTGTCTTCGGACATTACCGTGAAAAGTATCCCGCAAATGGACAGCTACGACGGATACCCGCTGGTAGGATCGTACAAAACGGACGCGGAAGGAATCAGACCGGCGGAACTGCTGCTGATAGAAAACGGCATGTTGAAAACCCTGATGTGCGACCGCGTTCCCAAAAAGAAAATCCAAACGCCGACCGGAAACCGCATCTATAAGTATCAGCCGCAGAGCATCTCCACCGTCGTTTCGCCGGGCGTCCTGTCCGTGCAAACCTCCAAAGGCCTCCCGCCGGATACACTGAAGAAAAAACTGCTGGCCGCCGCAAGGGACGAAGGACTGGACTATGCCTACATCCTGCGCAGCCTGCCCAACGGACACAATATCCTGCTCAGCAGGGTGCGGACATCCGACGGAAACGAAAGTCTCGTACGGGCGGGGACAGTCCCCAGCGTCGGACTGAACCGGCTGAAACGCTCGCTGGGAACATCCGCGCAAACTAAAATAACCAACATGATAGCGGGCAATGTACCGCTTTCCGTCATCTGTCCCTCCGCCATGCTCATAGAAGAATTGGACATCGAAAAAAAGAACCTGCAAAACACAAGCAAAATGCCCGCAGTAAGCAACCCGCTTAAATAGGGAAGAATTGAAAATTGAAAGTTGAAAATTGAAAATTGAAAATGTACCATTGCCCGTTTGGGCATTCCTATCAATAGCAAAACCGGCGTCTTTCTGCCGCCGTACCCCGTCAGGGTCTCTACCTGCGGGGTGGAAAACCCTGACGGCGTTCCGTGACCCTTGTCGGCCTTGGAGGGGTAAAATCTGCTCCCGTATGCAGACCCTCCAAAGACTGTGCGAAAATTTTGCTACGCTTTGCGCAGCAAAATTTTCTCCCGTATGTAGCCGTAGCCGCACACGTATGCGGCAAAACTTCCGCACGTGTGTAACTGCACTTCCGTATTCTTACTTCTTACTTCTTACTTCTTAATTCTTAATTCTCATGAAAGTTTTTGCTATCATACCGGCACGCTACGCTTCCACCCGCTTTCCGGGAAAGCCTCTGGCAAAAATACAGGGCAGAAGCATGATCGAATGGGTTTACCGTCGTGCAGGCAAAGTTTTTGAAACCATTGCCGTGGCCACCGATGACGAACGTATCGCCGGAGAAGTAAGGCGTTTCGGCGGCAATGCCGTGATGACTTCTTCCGGCCATGCCAGCGGCACCGACCGCTGCGCCGAAGCCTTGTCCATCATGCAGGAGGCTTGCGGAGAACAGGCGGATGTGGTAGTGAATATACAGGGCGACGAGCCTTTTGTGGATCCCGGCATGTTGTCGGATTTGGCAGGTTGTTTCAAAGACGGTTCCGTACAGATTGCTACCGTTGTCAGGAAAATCGAGGAACGGCACGTACTGTTCGATCCCAACTGCGTGAAAGTCGTTGTCGGCGAATCGGGAAAAGCCCTGTACTTTAGCCGTTCCCCCATTCCCTTCCTTCGCGGGTACGAACCGGAACAATGGATTCACAGGCACGACTTCTATCTGCACCTCGGCGTGTATGCCTACCGTGCGGAGGTACTTGCCCGCCTGACGCGGCTACAACCCTCCCCGCTGGAAAAAGCCGAATCGTTGGAACAGAACCGATGGCTGGAAAACGGCTGCTCTATCCGGGTGCTACGGACAGACACCGCCGGTAGCATTGCCGTCGATACTCCGGAAGACCTGCAACAAGCCCTGCTATGGCTAAAAGACCATCCTGTTCTCCTGTAAGGCAGGTACAACCTGTTTTTACGGCGCTCCTCGCGGCGCTGTGGCTGTCTTCCTGTCGTCCCCACAACGGGTACACCCTGCATGAAGGCATCTATTACCGGCTGCTGGAAATGGGCGAAAGCAACCGCCCCTGCCTTGCCGGCGATTACATCACGGCCAACATCGCATACATGACCCTGCACGATTCGGTGTTTTTTTCCGGCGTTCGCAAGTTCAGGATTTCCGCGCCCGAATTTCCCGGCGCTATCGACCACTGTTTCCTGCTGATGAAGGAAAAGGACTCGATGCAATTTATCATTCCGACCGGCCTTTTTTTCGGACAAACATTGAAAATACCCCCGCCGGCCTGCCTGAAAAACCGTCCGGAAATGAAAATAGCCCTGCGCCTGCTGGAAGTTCAAACCAAAGCGGAATATGAAAAGGAAAAAGATGTCTTTTTGCGATGGATCAAGGATTTCGGCGAGCATGAACGATCTTTGCTGCTGGAGTATGTGCGCAAGAAAAAAATGGATGCCACCCCTTCCGCAAGCGGCATTTATTACATGGTGCGGCAAAAAGGGCATGGCCCCGCCGTCGGAGAAGGACGAACGGTCACGCTCCACTACGAAGGCTATTTCCTCGACGGACAAAAGTTCGATTCTACAAAAGAACGCGGAGAACCTTTCCGGTTCATCTTCGGACACGAACAACAACTGATCGCCGGACTTGAAAAAGTAATATCGCAGATGCGGGCAGGCGAAAAGGGACTGGCGGTGATCCCTTCCGGGGAAGCTTTCGGTAACGGCAGCGCCGCCGTCCCACCGTTTACCCCTGTCGTTTATGAAATCGAACTGACGGACGTCCGGTAAAAAAACATCATTTACGATGCGACGGATGTTTCCTCTTTTTCGACGGCGGCGGCCGCTTTTTTCACGGGAAAGTTCATTTCGCAAATGGAACCGGTAGGACATTCCGGCGGGCATTTGCGGCACATCTTACAGGCGTTGGCGTCGATGTACGCCAGAAAGTTCTCTATTCTGACGGCTTCAAAGGCGCATACTTTGGCGCACTTGCCGCAGCCGATACATGCCGTTGAGCAGTACTTTCGCGCTATGCCGCCTTTGTCTTTATTGACGCACGACACAAAAATCCGGCGGTATTTTTTTTCTCTTCGGCGCAGTTCGATGATACCGCGCGGGCAAGCCCTGACGCAGGCTCCGCAGCCTGTACAGGTGGTGTCGGTAACGACGGGCAGTCCTGTCGCCGCATCCATTTTCAGCGCATCGAAGGCGCAGGCCGTCACGCAATCTCCGCAGCCGAGACATCCGTAGGGGCAGTCCGTGTTGCCCGTGTAGAGTGCATGGATGATAGCGCACGCCGGCGCTCCATCGTAAATGCTGGTACGCGGGCGTTGTTCGAAAGAGCCGGCGCATCGCACCACAGCTATCGGCGATTCCTTTGCTTCAGCGGTCTTGCCGAGTATCTGCGCCACTGCCGTCATCGTTGGGTTGCCGCCCACCGGACAGAACAGCGTCGAAAAGTCGTCGGCTTTAACGGTGGCTTCCGCAAAGTTGCGGCAGCCTGCAAAGCCGCATCCGCCACAGTTGGCGCCGGGCAAAGCTTCCGCCACATCGTCGATGCGCGGGTCTTCGTACACCTTGAACTTCTGCGCTACAAAGTACAGAATAAACGCCGACAGCACACCAATGGCAACCAATGTGACAATGGTAAACAGGATGATATCCATTCGGTATATTTTCTTTTTAAACCGGAAAACCGGTATGTTCAGCCAACCGCATGAATCATACCGGCTTTATGGTTTCGGCTTCGTTTATACGAAAAGCACCAGCAGACACAGCACGATGGCAAAGAAAGCCACGCCTTCGATAAGGGCGGCGGCTACAATCATGTTGGAACGGATATCTCCCACCGATTCCGGTTGTCGTGCAATGGCTTCCATTGCCGCCCCGCCGATACGTCCGATACCGATTCCCGCCCCAACGGCGGCGATCCCGGCTCCAATTCCGGCTCCCAACTTTGCCAGCGCCACATTGGCTGCTGCCTGTAAAATAACTGTAAGTAACATGATATAAATATTTAGGTGATTAAAAATTATTATTCCTTATGATGATGTTCTTCCACCGCCGAACCGAAATACAGCGCCGAAAGCAGGGTAAACACGTAGGCCTGAATGAAGGCGACCAGCAATTCCAGTACGGACATGAAGATGGTGAAAGCTACCGATACTACCGAAACGCCATAGCCCATCGCTACGCTTTTCGCTCCGAAAATAAATATCAGACTGAAAAAGCCGATGGCAATAATATGCCCTGCGGTGATGTTGGCAAACAACCGCACCATCAGCACAAACGGTTTGATGAGCAGCCCCACAAACTCAATGAACGGCATGATCGGAAGCGGAATTTTCAGCCACCACGGAACGCCGGGAGCATTGAATATGTGTATCCAGTAATTTCGGTTTGAGTTGCCCAGCGTGATGATAAAGGTGAATACTGCCAGCACCAGCGTGACGGCGATGTTGCCGGTGACATTGGCGCCGAAGGGAAAAAAGGGAATCAATCCCATCAGGTTGTTGATCAGGATGAAGAAGAAGACGGTTAGCAGGAAAGGCATAAACCGTCCGTATTTGCGACCGATGGCCGGTCGTGCAATGTCGTCGCGAACAAACAGGATGACCGGCTCCACCAACCCTTGCAGGCCTCTGGGCGCCCGGTCGGGAGAGGCGGTATAGCGTCTGGCAACCGACAGGAATATCCACAGCAGGAAAGCCATGCTGACAAACAGCGACAGCACGTTTTTGGTGATGGAAATATCCAGCAACGGACGGACAAAGGAACCGTCTTTTGCCTGTTCCACAATTTTACCCTTATGCGGTTCGCCTTCCGCCGCTATTCGGAATCCGCGAAAAGTTTCGCCGTGATGCAGCCTGTTCGACATGAACGCATGGAAGCCGCTTTCTTTGCTGTACAGGATCACCGGCAACGGAATCGACACGTGCCGTCCTTTGACGGTCAGGATATGCCATTCATAGGCGTCGCCGATATGTTCGAGGATGAACTCACCCGGTCGGAAGGCCGCGCTTTCCGAATCATGCTCGTGCGTTGCGTGCTGGGCTTTTACGGTAACGCCATTCCACAGCAACATGCAGGCTATCAAATATTTTATCCAGTGTGCCATTTTATTTAGGATGTTTTTTTATAAAACTTAATATCGAAACTACTTCAAAAACGGAAAAAACAAGATATGCCGCCATGAAAAGGATGGCAAACCGTAACGCAAATGTCTTGAAGAACAACAGGTAAACTATCATACACGTGCTGTAAAACAGCAGTTTGATACCTGTTTGCACCATAAAGACCCGGCTGAACATTCCCGGATTTTTTCCTGCGACTTTTAACAGCCGGCCGTGAAATACTGTGGTTGTTATCCAGATAATGGCTATGCCTGTGATGCGTCCCGGAAAATCTGTCCACAACTGCGAAAAGAGGATGGACGAACCCGCTACCATCAATAAAAAAACACCCAACGATGTGAAAAAGAAACGTTTGATACTTTCTTCCATAGCAACTGACGAAATCTTAATGCAATGACAAAAAAACAAAAAAATATTCAAAAATCAAAACTCCCAGTGTTTTTTGATTGATTTTCTTCTGAATAAAATGGGGAACCCGTTGTCAATTAACAATCAATAATTATTAAAGATTAATTGTTACGGCGCTTTTTCCCCGTGCTGTTTTTATAACGCGCACTTGAGCCGCAATGCGTTCGGTCATTTCGGCTACGTGCGAGATGACCCCTATCTTGCGTCCGCAGGATTGCAGTCGTTCGAGTGCGTCCATGGAGGTGCGCAGTGTTTCCGTATCGAGCGATCCAAAGCCTTCGTCGATGAACAGGGATTCGATTTTTAGGCGGCGGGACGAGAGCGAGGACAAGCCCAGCGACAGCGCCAGCGAGATGAGGAAGGATTCTCCGCCCGAAAGGGAGTGTACGGTACGGATTTCACCTGCCATGTCGAGGTCGGTCACCTGTAGCGCCAAGGTGTTCGGCACCCGTTGCAGGAGGTAGCGTCCGGAGAGTTCGCGGAGGTGCTGGTTGGCGTGTGTCAGAAGAATGTCGAGGGTGTATGCTTGCGCTATTTCCTTGAATTTCGAACCGTTGGCGGAGCCGAAGAGGTAGTTCAGCTTTTTCCAGTCTTCGGAGAGTTTTTCTTTTTTCTCCAGTTCGTTTTCAATGTCTTTGAGCAGTTTTTCGTTGGTGTCATGTTGCGCCAGTGCGAGGTCTATTTCTGCAAAGCGTTTGTTGAAAGCGTCGATGTCGGCTTCCGTTTCGGCGAGTTTTTCCGTCAGTGATTTGCGGTTTTCTTCCGCTGCGGGCTTTGCTGCGGACAGGAGATGTTGTGCGAGCCGCTGTTTGCGTTCTTCGAGCGTTGTTATTGCAATGGTTTCCCGTTCTTTCAGGTCATTGAGATATTGCCTTTCTTTATTGATGTGGCTGTCGCTCAGGGAGAGCAGCGCGGCAAGCCGTTCGGCGGTGAGGTGTTGCCGGCAGCCGAGCCAACTGTCGATAGCGGCTTGCAGCGCCGGATGGCGTTTTTCCAACAACGCTATTTCGTGGGACATCTGTGTGATGACGCCTTTGATGTGTTCCAGCCGGCCGGTCATTTCCATCCTGTTTTTGGCGGAGGTTTCCAGTTTTTCCGTCAGATGCTTTTTCCGCAGGGCGAAATCCTGTGCTATCGGATCGACTGCTTTTCCATCAAGCACGGCGGCTCTTTCCTTTTGCAGTCGTTCAAGCGTAGTTTTTGTTTCGTTCCGTTTTGTTTCCTGTGTTTCCAAGTGTTGCTGCGACGCTGCCAGGTTTTTTTCGCTGCTTGCCAGCAGGGCGCGGCAGGTGTTGAAATGTCCTTCCGCACGGGAGCGCTTTTCCTGCAATGTTTGCCAGCGGCTTGCCGTTTCCGTGAGTTGATGTTGCAGGACGCCCTGTTCGAAATCGCTTTTCCACGAAGGGAGGGATGCGAGCCATTCGCCCATTTTGTCCGTCAGTTCCCTGAATTGCTGTTCGTAACGTTCGGACAGCAGGTCGAGCCTTGTTATTTCCGCTTTTTTTCTTTCTATCTGTTCCGTAATGACGGCCATGCGATGGTTTACCTGTTCTTTTGCCCTGTTCAGTTCGCTTTCCCGCAAGGTTTGCTGTTCGGTAATGCTTTGCGCCGGATGATGCAGGCTACCGCATACGGGACAAGGTATGCCATCCGTCAGTTGAGCGCGCAGTACGGCTATTTCGGCAGGAAAGAGGCGATTCAGCCGTTCGGCTTCTGCTTTCAGCCTGTCGAGTTCGGCGATGGCCGATTCGAGGTTTTGGGCATTGTCCCGGCTGAGCGTTCGGTTGTCGATGCTTTGTTTTTGGGCTTCGGCGGCTTCCTCTATTTTCATGACCAGCGAAGGAATATGAGGTATGATTTCCCGGAAAGCGGCATGGGCTTCCAACCACCGGTCGATCTGTTGAAGTTCCGTTTGCTGTGCGTTCATATCTTTTGAAGCGGCATCCATTTCCTTTTCGATCCGTTTTTTTGCGTCCAGTGCGGCGGCGTAATCGCGGTTGGCGGCGGCAGTTACGGTGGCGGCTTCTTCGATCCGGATATCCAAAGCTCTTGCTTTTTTGGCTTCCGGTTCAATACGTGCATACTCGGCATCGAGGGCGGCTTGTTGTTCTTCCAGCACGGCATGAGCGTTGCCGGCTTCCTCCAGCCGACGGCTATCGTGTTCCCATACTATCTGTTTTGCTTTCCATTCTTTTTGCCTGTTTTCTAATTGTTGTTTGCTTTTTTGCAGTTCCAACCATGTTTCCCTGATTTCCTGCACTTGTTCGACCTGTGCTATCTGTTCGCGTCGCAGCCGGGCGGCGGCTGTTTCCTCGCGTATTGTTGCCAGCGCCTGTTCTGCCTTGTCTGCTTCTTTGCGCAACTTGTCTTCGTCATCCAGCCACCGGATGCAGGCAGCTATTTCACCGGCGGCGGATTTTTGCAAGGCGAGATTTTCTTTCAGTCCGGCTTTTTCGTGATGCAAGGCCTGTATTTGATCGGCGGACAGGATTTCTACGGCGTTCATCCTGTCCTTTACCTGCAAGAACGTTCTTTCGGCAATGCCGGATTTTTCGTACACCACTTTTGAAATGCGCGAGTAGATATCCGTGCCTGTAAGTTTTTCCAGCAATTCGGCTTTTTCGGGTTCTTTTGCTTTCAGGAAGACGGCAAAATCGCCTTGTGCCAGCAGGACGGCGCGTGTGAACTGATCAAAAGTGAGACCTGTCAGTCCGGCTATTTTCTGTATCAGTTCTTTTTTTCCGCCCGGCATTTCCTGTTGCAGTGTCAGGTTTTGCAGTTTTATCTCTGTTTCCCGCAAGGCGCCGTCGGCTTTGTCTTTTGTCCGTCGTACCGACCAGCGCGCCCTATAGGCATTGCCTTCCAGCGATACGAAATCCACTTCGGCGTAGCCGGAAGAAGCGCCGCGTCTCAGTATCGTCCTGCAATCCTTTGGGGCGACGGTATGTTCGCCTACATCGGGTATCCCGACCGACCTGTCGGCCTGCCGCGTGCGGGGAGTAGTGTCGAAAAGCGCCAGACACAAGGCGTCCAGTATCGTAGATTTGCCCGAACCGGTGTGGCCGGTGATAGCAAATATACCGGCCGATTTCAGCGGTTCGGACGTAAAATCCAACTCGAAGGCATCTTCCAGCGATGCCAGATTCTTTCCTCTGATGGCAAGTATTTTCATATCACCGGCAGGGGCATTTTTCCATGATTTTTGCAACTGCCCTGCGTCGCACCCATGCGTTCCGATTCATACCGAATTTATTTTGCCCACAAAATTACATGAAAAACACGGGTTTTCCAAGCGCGTGCGAATGAAAAAAAGTTTTTTACACAGGAAAG
>JAISWE010000072.1 GCA_031271175.1 Bacteroidales bacterium
AGGAAGAAGGAACGTAAAATCGTTGCCGATACAATCAGGAAGATACACGCGCCAAACCACGAGGCAGCCGTTTTCGAGGTGTCGGGGTCGCCACTGCTGAACTTCGAATACACTTTTACCCCACCAATCAAGCCGATTACCGCGCCCAGCGCGTAAATCAACTTGGTTGCGGGGTCGAAATACGAGGTTACCATTTGGGTGGCTTCGGTAATACCTGCCGAGCCGTTGCCCTGCGCCATCGCACTCATTGCAGTCATAAGAAGAGCGACTGCCGTGAAAAGAAATTTAATACTCTTTTTTGTCATAATGATTTTGAAAATGCCGTGGGGCGGGATAAACCCCACGGCGGTTAATACTGTTTTTACTTGAATTTTAGTGGTGGCCCTACTTGAGAACCGTCGTTGTGCGTTTCAGGGTTGCACTTACCCGTAATCTCTTTTTTTCATTTTAACTACTGTTTTTTTTACTGTTCAACTTAAAAACTGTCCAATATCAAAATCCTGATATTCCGTATCCTTTTCGTCCGCTACGTCTTCGTCCTGGCTCGCGAGGCTTTGCTCGTTGCGGTCGAGGATGGAGGCGATGCGTGCGGCTTTGCCCGCGTCGCCGGAAACGAGTTTCTCGAACATGTCCGTTGTCGAAAGGTCGCGAAGCGTTTCGACTGCGGCTTTTGTCATCGCTTCCGGTTTATCCGTTTCGTGAATGACTGTTGCCAACTCGTCATAGGTAAACCCGCCTGCGTAGCCTTCAATTTCGCCTGCACTTTGCCGGATTTCTTCGGCTTCTTCATCGGCCTCACCGTCATTGTCCGTTTCTTCCGTTTCGCTTGCGTCCGGTTCAATGTCCAAATCGTCGGGATTGACGTCTTCGCCAAAGACTTCGCCCAACTCTTCGGGCGGGATAACGGCGTTCGGTTTTTCGTTTTCGGCTGCAAATATAGACGCATTTTCTTCCTGTTTATCAGAATTTTCCGGCATGGCAGGGGTTGGCAGGGGTTGGCGTTGAAAATCGAGGACAAAGCGGCTTTTGGGTACGGCTTCATCTTCATCCACCGGTTTAGGTGGTCGCGGCTCATCTCCCCGCCTGTCCTCTGCCTGTTTAGGAAATGACAGGCGGTATATCAGGTAGAGGGAAAAGAGGATAATTGCTAAAACCAATATTTTCATGCGATTAATACTTTGCCAAGTTAAAAAATACTGTTGTTTTTCTGATTGTACGACTGAACAATATCATCCTGAAACACCTCGAAATGATGCGCGATGATATTGTCGATGTAACTGAAAAGCGATACTTCGTTGTCACCAATAACCTGAACGATTTTCAGTATCCGGTCGTGAAACTCCCTGCGGATATAGACCGTTTTCCCCAATCGCGCCGTGACATTCGATTCCCTGATAAACAGGGCTTCATAATCCGGTCTGCTCCGTTTCCTTTTTACTTCCTCTTTGGGAGGTTCAGGCGAAGATGCGGGCGTATCTACTTTCGGTTGTTCCGTTTGTGCCGGAACGGTAGCCGGAAGCGGCGCAAGCGGCGGAGGAACAATTTCCGGCGTAACACGCTCTTTCCTGACGGCTGCTACGATAAAACTCTCGTCTATTTCATCCAAATTGATTTTCTTTGCCATTGCCTTACCGTTTTACTATTTGACAAAACTCCGTTACCAATTCTTCTATATTGCTGCCTTTCAAAAGGCTTTTATCCACGGGGAACAGGGTGGAACGGAACACGGGTTTGTGTCCGCCGGTCATTTCCCTGCGAAAACGCTTGCTGTCGGGCAATACCGTTTCCATTACCTGCAATCCCAGTTCCTCAATGGCATGGTCGTAAGCGTGGTACAGGTCGCTTTTTTCCCGTCCGTCCACCATGTTCCAGACAAGTTGCAAACTTTTGATATTACTTTTTCCGGTGGTTATCAGGTTGTCATGCAGGGTGGTGGCAAATTGCAGCGTGCTTTCCAGCACGACCCTGTCGGCAGTGATGGGAACAAAAATGTAATCCATCGAGGCAAGCGTCTTGACCACGCCCGCCGCGTTCATGGTTCCGGGCAGGTCGAAGAAGATAAAATCCAACTCGCCATCCGTTTGCAACTGTTCCGCTTTCGCGATGGCGTCCACCGAAGAACATTCTTCTACCTGCCATGCGTTTTTCCCGATAGCGGTAAACTGAACGTGCGCCATACGCTTGTAATGGTTGTCCTTCATGACCTGCTCCACATCCCGCCGGCGCATGTCGGCAATTGAAAACTGCGGATAGTCGCAATCTACTACGGCTACATTGTAACCTTTTACATAGTGCAAGTAACTTGCCGCAAGTACGGTCAGTGTCGTTTTGCCCACTCCGCCTTTCTGTGTCGAGAAGGCAATAAATAATGTCTCTTTCTTTTCCATTGTCTTATAAATTAAAAATTAAGTTATTGAATCGGGACAACTGTATGCACGTCCGTGAGGATGTACAAGCAATCATCCGGTTAGTTGTCTGTTTTGTTGTCCGGCTATCCGTCCGACTGCACAATTCTCCGTCCGGCCACCCGGCTATCGGGCTGTATGTGCGTTGGTACATACAGCCGTTGGTACGTTGGTGCGTTGCAACGTACAGCCGGCTAACCACAGGTACAATCATACCTGCATCCGTATGGCTCATCATACATTTATACATCCGGCTGATTTTACAGCCAACCGCTTGTCTGTATGATTTTATAACTGTATGTTTCATTCTGCAACCAATTATATATCCGTTTGTCCGTTCGATTATCCAGCCAACCGTATGTATGGCTGTATCTTTAAAATCCAGTGCAAAGGAATATATAAAATTTCCCCTGTCTCCCAATCTTTCACAAGGTGGCAGGGGTTGGCGCTGATTTGGCAGGGGTTGGCACTGCGACCTGTGCCGACCTTCCAGGAAATACCCTCTAACTTTGCAGCGTAATTCAAATAACAGTTTATAACGATGCGAAAATCAGGGTACATATCCGAGCTGGAGACCGGTAAAACCGGCTGCAAAGTCAATATAGCTGACATGAAAGTCAGCAGGGCTAACGCCCAATACCGCCCCAGCGGGATTTTGATTGCACCTGCAATCGGCAAGTTGTATTTTGAAGCATTTGGAATAAATTCCATGCTTCAAAATAACTTGCCCCATGCTGGGGAGAGAAATGCTCCGAAGTCGCATTTCCATCAAAAAACAATCATCACTAAAATCCAATTTATATGGCAACAGAAAAAAACAGACCGCGTCAGGTCGGGCGTAAGCCCAAAGCCGACCCTTGCCGTCATCGTTACGCAATCTACATGAACGATGCGGAAAATGTGCACTTCCTTTCTCTATGCGAAGACGCGGCAATGCAGGACAAGTCCCGCTTTATAAAGTCATTTCTTTTTCAAAAGGAATTGAAAGTTGTGAAAATCAACAAGGCGGCAATGGATTATTACATGCGCCTGACAACTTTTTATGCACAATTTCGTGCTATCGGGAACAATTACAATCAGGTAACCAAGGCGTTGAAATCCACTTTTACGGAGAAGAAAGCGCTTGCATTTTTGTATAAACTGGAGAAAGCAACGATGGAATTAGTTGCGTTAAATCAAAAGATTATTGACCTGACCAAAGAATTTGAAGCAAAATGGTTGCAAAAATAAGTTCGGGTAATACACTGTATGGCGTGTTGTCTTACAATCAAATTAAGGTTGATGAAGACCAAGCAAAGGTCATTTTCACGCACAAAATGCTTGAATCTTTGGATGGAAAGTCTGATATTAATATGTGTTTGCAGTCGTTTGAACCGTACCTTTTGGCAAACAAACGGACAGAAAAGCCAGTACTGCATGTGTCGCTCAACCCTGACCCGAAAGATGTTTTAAGAGACGAACAACTGTCGGAAATTGCACAAATCTACATGCAAAAAATGGGATACGGCGACCAGCCGTTTATTGTTTACAAGCACGAAGATATAGAGCGCAGGCACATTCATATCGTTTCGGTACGGGTGGATGAGGACGGTAAAAAGATTGACGGTAATTTTGAACGTCGTCGTTCGATGGACATTTGCCGTGAGTTGGAACAGAAGTACGGACTTGTCCCCGCCGACCAAAAGAGGCGACAGGAAAGACTTCCGTTAAAGCCTGTCCGATACGATGACGGCGATGTGAAACATCAGATAGCCAACGTCATTCGCCCCATTTCTCAATCGTGGCATTTTCAAAGTTTGAAGGAATATCGGGCGTTGCTTACATTATATAATATAGGCGTGGATGAAGTGCGAGGTGAAATCAAAGGCAAAGAGTACAAAGGACTGGTTTATTCGGCTTTGAATGACAGGGGCGAAAAGGTGGGCAATCCGTTCAAATCGTCCCTGTTTGGGAAGTCTGTTGGCATTGAGGCACTGGAAAAACGCATCGAAAAATCGGCGGAAATTATCAAAAACAAGCAGTTGAAAGAGCGCAGTAAAAAGGTTATTGCAGCCGCAATGCGTGGCTGTAATAACCGACCGGACTTTGAAAAAGCATTGGAAAAACAGGGTATGTCCGTTCTTTTCCGCGCCAACGACGAAGGACGTATTTATGGTGCAACATTCATAGACCATGAACAGAAATGTATTTTCAACGGCTCTCGTTTGGGCAAAGAATTTTCTGCAAATGTATTCAACGACCTGTTTAACAGCAAGGAAAACAAGCCGGAACATCCCGATGAGTGTAAATCCGGACAAGCCTTTGAGCCGCTCACTCCATCGAACAGGGAACAGGAAGAAGGTTCAGGAATCGGAGGGCTGTTCGATTTGTTCAGTCCCGAAACGACAGGCGATGAGATAGCGGAACAAAACTTTGTCCGCCGTCTGAAAAAGAAACAAAAGCGTCAAAGGCGCATGTAGAAACGTAATTCGTAATTTTTAATTGAACATATTATGCAACAGGAAGATGATTTAAGAGGTTTAGCCAAAGTCATGGAGTTCATGAGGGCTGTCAGTATTTTGTTCTGTGTTATCAATATTTACTGGTTTTGTTACCAAAGTATTGTGGATTGGGGAATTAATATCGGCGTGGTTGATAAAATCCTGACGAACTTTCAAAGGACAACAGGCTTGTTCACTTCTATTTTGTGGACAAAACTGTTCGCCGTTGTGTTTTTGGCGTTGTCCTGTCTGGGGACGAAAGGCGTTAAGCAGGAAAAGATTAAATGGTCGAAAATCAACACGTTTTTGTTTTTCGGCTTTATGCTGTTTTTCCTCAACTGGTGGCTGCTGTATCTGCCGCTCCCGCTCGTGGCAAACACGGCGTTTTATGTTTTTACATTTACATTGGGTTACATTCTTTTACTCGTTGCCGGACTGTGGATGAGCCGCCTGTTAAAGAATGGTTTGCTCGACGATGTTTTCAATATTGAAAATGAATCGTTTATGCAGGAAACAAGGTTGATAGAAAATGAATATTCCGTAAACCTGCCGACACGTTTTTTCTTTCGTAAGAAGTGGAACAGGGGCTGGATTAACGTCGTTAATCCGTTTCGGGCGAGTATTGTTTTAGGTACTCCGGGTTCGGGAAAGTCATACGCAATCGTAAACAATTACATTAAACAACAGATTATCAAAGGATTTTCGATGTATGTCTATGATTATAAATTTGATGACCTGTCGGTAATTGCCTATAATACAATGCTCCACAATATGGATAAGTACAGGGTAAAGCCAAAATTCTATGTAATCAATTTCGACAATCCGCGCAAGTCGCATCGCTGCAATCCCATTGCACCGGAATTTATGACGGACATATCGGACGCTTATGAAAGCGCTTATACCATAATGTTAAATTTGAATAAAACGTGGATTCAAAAGCAGGGCGATTTTTTCGTCGAATCGCCTATAATTCTCTTAGCAGCAATTGTGTGGTATTTGAAAATCTACCAAAACGGCAAGTATTGCACTTTTCCTCATGCCATTGAATTTTTGAACCGGAAATATGCCGATATTTTCCCGATACTCACCTCTTATCCGCAGTTGGAGAACTATTTAAGTCCCTTTATGGATGCTTGGGAAGGAGGCGCGGCTGACCAACTGCAAGGGCAAATTGCATCCGCTAAAATCCCGTTATCCAGAATGATAAGTCCGCAGTTGTATTGGGTGATGACGGGCAATGATTTTACTTTGGACATCAATAATCCAAACGAGCCAAAGATTCTTTGCGTGGGTAACAATCCCGACCGTCAGAATATTTACAGTGCAGCTTTGGGCTTGTATAACAGCCGTATAGTGAAATTAATCAACAAAAAGGGGCAACTCAAAAGTAGCGTGATTATTGACGAGTTACCTACAATCTATTTTCGCGGACTGGATAACCTGATAGCCACCGCCCGAAGTAACAAAGTGGCTGTGTGTTTGGGCTTTCAGGACTTTTCGCAGTTAAAGCGTGATTATGGCGACAAAGAGGCGGCAGTCGTGATGAACACGGTGGGGAATATCTTTTCCGGTCAGGTGGTCGGCGAATCGGCTAAAAATCTGTCCGAGCGTTTCGGAAAGGTATTGCAGAAACGGCAGTCGATGACGATTAACCGACAGGATACATCCACATCTATTTCCACGCAGTTGGATTCGCTTATTCCTGCAAGTAAGATTTCAAACCTTACGCAGGGCATGTTTGTGGGCGCAGTGTCCGACAACTTCGATGAACGGATAGAACAGAAGATTTTCCACGCCGAAATCGTTGTTGATAACGAAGCGGTTGCTCGCGAAACGAAAGCCTACAAGAAAATTCCTGTGATTGCCGAGTTTACGGACGATGCGGGCAATGACGTGATGCAACAGGTTATAGACCACAACTACAATCAAATAAAAGCAGATGTGAAACAGATTGTCTCCGATGAACTGGCTCGCATTGCCGATGACCCTGACTTGCAGCATTTGATTAAGAAAGAGTGATATTTTTGGATAACAGGCACGGATACAACAGAACAATAAAGCCAATGTTTATCCGTGTCTTTTTTTTACCATCGTGCCAACCCCTGCCAAACAAACGCCAACCCCTGCCACCTGTCTCAAATCCCTTTATTATCAATATTTACCCCTCTACTTTTGCACTGCATTAATATTGATGCAATCATTCAAAACAAAAAGCAGTATGGACGTAAATTTGAAAGACCAAGACATTTTACTGGTCAGAGAAAAAGGCAGCAACGAGGTGAAAGTTGCCGGCACGGACAAGGACGGCAAGGTAAAACAGACCAAGCCCGACAGTGAGAATCCCGATTTCCTGAAAATCGACAAACATGGAAACATCCTCGAAAATTTCTTTGAGAACTTCAAGCGACAAGTGAAAGACCCGACACGGTTTGAGTTTTTCCGTGTTCCGGCAGAGAAGTTTAAGGAAGTCATACAAAAATTGCAGGATGCTTTCAAAAATCCCGACAAGCCCGAAAACAAGGCGTTTATTGACTTGCACCGCATCGACCCCGAAGATTTTTTGAAAAAACATGGACAGGCGAAAGAACAGACCCAACCGCAGGCGCAAACATCTGACAAAAGTTATGCTATCAGTCCTGACAGCGTGCAGTGGAACAAACTGGAAAAATTCGGCATCACTCGCGAATCTCTCGAAAAAACAGGCAATCTGGAAAAGATGCTGGACTACCGTAAAACAGATTTAATGCCGGTATCCATCAAGATAGACGATGAAACGACCCTTCGCACCGACGCTCGTTTTTCGCTTCGCCGACAGGAAGACGGCAGTTTCGTTCCCGCCGTTCACCCCATCCGGCACAAGCCCGATTTGGAACGTCCGTATTTCGGCGTTACGTTTACGAAAGAAGATAAAGATAACCTGCTGACAAACGGTAATCTTGGTCGGGTGGTCGATGCCGAATTTCGACAGGGCGAAAAAATGCCGATTTTGCTGTCGCTGGACAAGCTGACAAATGAATTAGTCGCTTTCCGTTCCGACAAATTGAACGTTCCTGAAAAAATCAAAGGCGTGGAATTGAGCGGACAGCAAAGGAAAGAACTGTCGGAAGGCAAAGCCGTGCATCTTGATAATATGATGAGCAAGAACGGCAAGGAATTTTCCGCCTCCATTCAGTTCAATGCCGACAAACGGAGTTTTGAATTTCTGTTCGACAACGACAGGAAACAAAACCAAAAGCAGGAAAACGGACAGCGGGATGTTCAAAAAACGTTTCGGGGCAAGGAACTGACCGGTGACCAGCGCGACAGCCTGCGGGAAGGCAAAACCGTTCATGTGGACGGCTTGGTAGATAAAAAAGGGAAAGGGTACAGCGGCTATATCACCCTGAACAAAGAAACCGGCAAGACGGATTTCATGTTTTCCAAACAGTACAAAGAGGCACTTGCCGCTGGAAAAGTGATTCCCGACAACCGCAGTAAAACGCAGGTTGCCGTCAATTCGGAAGGCAAAACCAGCGAAGCGACCAAAAACGTGAAAGAGCCTTTGAAACAGGGACAAACGAAGCCCACCGAGAAGCAGGCGGAGAAACAGGAAAAGAAAACCGCCAAAAAAGCCAAAGGCGTAAAAATGTAATTACTCACCACTGAAATCCATAAAGAAATGAAAATAAGCATAATAGCAGAAAAGCCAGCGGTAGCGAGAGAGATAGCCGCTATTGTCGGAGCCACCCAAAAAGAAGACGGATTTTTACACGGCAACGGATACATGGTTACCTGGGCTTTCGGACATCTTGTTCAGTTAGCCATGCCTGAAGAATACGGCTTCGCGGGCTTTGTCCGGGAAAATCTTCCAATTATCCCCGAAGTATTTAAACTCGTTCCCCGCCAGGTGAAAGACGGTAAGGAATACAAGCCCGACGGCGGTGCATTACGACAGTTGAAAATCATCAAGCACGTATTCAACAGTTGCGACCGTATAATTGTGGGTACGGACAGCGCAAGAGAAGGAGAATGCATATTCCGCTACATCTATTCATATTTGAATTGTCGGAAACCTTTTGACCGCCTATGGATTAGCAGTTTGACGGATAAAGCCATAAAAGAGGGCTTGCAGAATCTGAAAAACGGCAGCGAATACGACAATTTGTATCAGGCGGCAAAAGCGCGTTCAGAAGCCGATTGGCTGGTCGGTTGCAATAGCTCTCAAGCTTTGTCCATTGCGGCAGGGCGGGGCGTATTTTCGCTCGGACGGGTGCAAACACCTACGCTTGCAATGATTTGCAAGCGATTTATAGAAAATAGAAACTTCACGCCTGTTCCGTTTTGGCAGGTAAAGGTTCAGACGGGCAAAGCCGGCGCTTCATTTGCCGCAGTCAGTCGAGAAAAATACGATAATAAGGATGCGGCAAACCGTATCTTCCAATTATTACAAGAACAAAAAATGCTTTGTGTCCAATCCGTTGAAAAGAAAGAAATCAATCAGGAGCCACCCTTGCCGTACGATTTGACGGCCTTGCAAAAGGAGGCGAACAGCAAGCACGGTTTTTCGGCAGACAAAACGCTGTCCATTGCCCAGAAACTGTATGAAACGCACAAACTCATTACCTATCCGAGAACCGGAAGTCGCTATATTTCCGCAGACGTATTCGATGAGATACCCGATTTAATCAACCTGTTGAAACAGCATCCCCGTTTCGGCAGCTACGCGCAAACAATGGACAATACCGTCTTAAATATCAAATGCGTCGATGATAAAAAAATTACCGACCACCACGCATTATTGATTACGGAAAATACACCCAACGGTCTGTCCTGCGACGAACAGACCATTTACGAAATGATAGCCGGACGCATGTTGGAGGCGTTTTCAAAAAAGTGCGTGAAAGATGCGACGACCATCGTTTTAGCTTGCGGAGAAACGCTTTTTGAAACCAAAGGCTCTATTATCAAACAGGCTGGCTGGCGTGCCGTTTTCGGTGAACAGGAAGAAGCGGGCGAAGACGAAACAGGTAATTTGCCCGAAATAGCGAATGGCGAAACGCTTCCGGTTGTCCAGTCCGAAGTGTTGGAGAAGCAGACCAAACCGAAGCCGTTGCATACGGAAGCATCTCTTTTAGGTTCAATGGAAACTGCGGGAAAAAATGTTGAAAACGAAGCCGAACGCGAAGCGATGAAAGAATCTGGCATCGGAACGCCCGCTACCCGCGCGGCAATCATCGAAACGCTGTTTGCCCGCGACTATATCCGCAGGGAAAAGAAATCACTGGCGCCGACTGAAAAGGGGTTATCCGTTTATGAAACGGTAAAAGATAAACAAATTGCGGATGTAGCAATGACAGGTTCATGGGAAAACGCTTTGGCGCAGATTGAACGCGGCGAAATGCAGCCGGAAACATTTGGTAAGGCTATCGAAGTCTATACAAGGCAGATTACAGCAGAATTGCTGGAAACAAAAATTGCCGCCAACGATGAAAACACCTGCCTCTGTCCGAAGTGTAAAACCGCACAGGTTCGTTTTTATCCCAAAGTAGCCAAATGTGCGGATGCAAATTGTGGTTTGATTGTTTTCCGCAATATCAGCGAAAAACAGTTGTCTGACGGACAGATATTGGAACTGCTGACCAAAGGCAAGACCAGAGTAGTCAAAGGCTTTAAAAGCAAGGCAGGCAAATCGTTTAACGCAGCATTGAAATTCGATGAAAACTACAGGGTTTGGTTTGATTTTCCCGATAAGGCTACGGGGAAAGGGAAAAAGTAGTACATTTGCCACTGAAATCCATTGTCGTAATGGTTTAATACTGTTTCACGGGATTTTAGTGGTGAGAGGCAGGGAGGGATACCCTGCCTCTTTTTTTTACTTATTGTTGAATTGCTGAAAAAGAACGTGCCGGAAAACTTCATTAAAAAAGAACTCGAACAATAACACCATTCTATCTAACAGGAATACCCGGACAACCCCTGCCAAACGAACGCCAACCCCTGCCATCCATCTGAAAATAAGGCATTTGAAATAGATTAATGCACAACTTTGCTGTTCATCACTAAAATTCAAAAATATGAACAGCAAAAACAATATCCCGGACATAACCTACTTCCGGTTATCCCTCGTGGATTTCCTGCGGGAAAGCCATCCGCACTTAGTCAATGATCGCAAGTTTATCACAGCACGCGCAGAAGCCGCGCTTGAGGCTTACGAAAAAGCCGCCCGGAACGGTGGTAACCCGTTGGAAGCAGGGGAACAGGCAAATATAATCCTATTTGACGGCTTGCACTTTTCCAAATACGATACGGTAAAGAATATCTTCTGGAATGAATTTTCAGAGGATATTCCCGAAGACGAGACGGACACATGGGCAATGCTCCTGCTTCCCGAATGTGAAAGCGTCTTTGCCAAATATCCGCTTTCCGACGACTTCACCTGCGAGCCGGAATACGATTTACTCTACACCGAATTAACCGGCGCAATCGCCCTGTATATAGAAAGTTATGGCTTACAATAAGAAAGCGCACCTGAAAACCAACATGGAGGCTATCCGCATCGCCTTTACATTGGACAAAGAAAAGCGCAGGGCAACCGAAGCGGAAAGAGAAGTTTTACGGCAGTACAGCGGCTTCGGCGGGATAAAATGTATCCTCAATCCTGCCGAAAAGGAATCGGATAAAGGCTACTGGACAAAAACCTATTTGGAACTGTTCCCGATGGTTGCAGGCCTGCACAAGCTGATTCGTGAAAATTCCAAAGACGAACAGGAATACAAACGCTATTTCAGTAGCCTGAAAAGTTCTATCCTGACGGCCTTTTATACACCGCCGGAAGCAATAAAGGCGTTATCCGAAGCATTGAAAGAAAGCGGCATAACGCCTCAAAACGTCCTTGAGCCTTCGGCAGGAAACGGTGCATTTGCCGATGCTTTCCGGGAAACATTCCCGCATAACAAAACCATCTGTTTTGAGAAGGATTTGCTGACCGGCAAAATCCTTTCGCACCTGTATCCGGATGACAAAGTCCATATCCGGGGTTTTGAAGAAATCGAAAACCGTCCGGACAACCGCTTTGATGTGATTGCCTCCAATATCCCATTCGGTGATACCGCCGTCTTCGACAGGTCATTTTCCAAAAGCGATGACCCGGTCAAACGGCAGGCAACGCAAAAAGTCCACAACTATTTTTTCCTCAAAGGTGTGGAAACGCTTCGCGAGGGCGGGGTGCTGGCGTTCATCACCTCGCAGGGCGTGATGAACAGCCCGCAGAACGAGCTAATACGCGATTGGTTGATGAACAACGCCAACCTGGTATCAGCAATCCGCCTGCCCAACAACCTGATGTCGGACAATGCCGGGACGGAAGTGGGCAGCGACCTAATTATTTTACAGAAAAACAGCAATAAAACAACACTAACTACCGAAGAACAGGCATTTATCACAAGCCGGACACTTTCCAACGGCATAAACATCAACAATTACTTTCAGGATTTTAGTAAAGTAATACATACGAAAGCGAGTGTTGATAAAGACCTTTACGGCAAGCCGGGACTGGTTTTTATCCATGAAGGCGGGGTTCAGGGCATGGCAAATGATTTGAAGACAATGCTCGCTGCCGATTTTTCAAAAAAACTGAACAGAGAACTGTATGAAGAAAATGACATTCAAATACGCCATAGATACCAGCCAACCGCGCAGGACTGGCGGGAAATGGGCGTAATGATAGAAGCCGCAGAAAACCGCTCATGGCATGAAAATCTCCCGCAACCGGAAGATTTTGTGCCGGAACGGGAGATGTCAGGAAAAAGTACAGCCATGCTTGACTGGGAAGAAAACTCGCTGGGCTTTGACGACCTCTTTTCCATTGAAGACTTTACTGATGTGAAAATTCGCAATAAACAACCGGAAGTATCCCCCGAAGATATGGAAGAAATTGCAGCGGCAGTCGAAGCCGTCAGAAAAGGGAAATGGGAGGAGTTTGTTACCGCACGTCCTTACATGCAAGTAAAGGCGGAAAAGGCGGAAGAAAGCCTGCAGGGGCAACAATCTGAAGTGCAGTCACAACCGCTCAAACCCGCGCCTCCTGTCGAACAGCAACCGGTTCTCTCGCTTTACGACCTTTTCGGCTTTTCGGAAGAAGAACGCAAACAGTTGAACACCAATAAAAGAGGGAAAAAGAAACCCGCATCCAAACAGGGAAAACCCGGACAACTCAATCTTTTTGCGCAACCGCAGACAGAAACTGTTAATGGCAACACGAATATAAACCAGACACAGGTACATTCCGTTCCGGCTTACCCTGTGTTTGATGCACGTAAAGAAGAATTGGACAAACAGCGGCAGGAACTGGAAAAACCACGTCCGTATTCCGGCGTATTGCAGGAACACCACAAACAGGGCTCATTAGTAGCAGAACAAAACGGACAGCTTGGCTTCCTCCAGGAACGTTACCGTGAAGACGCCATTTTCAAATCGCTGGAATTAAATCCCCTGCAAACGCAAAAAGCAAAACTGTATATCGAGATTCGCGATACCTACCATTCCTTATATAACTCGGAAGCAAAAGAACAGAAAGAAAATGCGAACTTGCGGCAGTCGCTCAACCTGCATTACGACACATTTGTAAAACGCTACGACAATCTGAACGACCGTAAAAACCTCGACCTTATCAAGATGGATGCCGGCGGGCGGGAGATACTGTCGCTCGAACATGCCGTAAACGGCAAACTTGTCAAAGCCGATATTTTTAATCAACCTGTCGCTTTCAATCCCAACGAAATAACACAGGCGGACATTTCCCTTGAAGCCCTGTCCGCCTCGCTCAACAAATTCGGCGAAGTCAATACCAAATACATGCTCTCCCTTTTACCGGAAAAAAGTGCGGAAGAAATGATCGAGGAACTTCACGGACGTATCTATTACAATCCGCTTGTGGGAGGCTACGAAACATCCGACCGCTTTATTGCCGGTAATGTGATTGAAAAAGCGGAAGCGCTGGAACAGTATTTAAAAGACCACCCGCAGGACGAACATAATCCTGAAACGTCCGAATCGCTCAAAGTCTTGCAGGAAGCCACCCCGCGCCCGATTACCTTTGAGGAACTGGATTTCAATTTCGGCGAACGCTGGATACCGTCGGGCGTGTATTCCCGCTACGCGGAGTACCTCTTTGATGTGAGCACCAATGTACATTATGCCCCGAACAGCGATGAATACAGCGTGAAAGCAGATTACCGTACCATAGCCATATCGGATAAATACGCTGTTCAGGGCGAGTTTAGGAAATATGACGGCGTGGCGCTGATGAAACACGCCCTGCACAATACCACGCCCAATATCAGCAAATCAGCCAAGGCCATCGACAAAGACGGCAAAGAGATTACAGTCAAAGTCAGGGACGGCGAGAAAATCCAGTTAGCCAACAGCAAAATCGACGAAATCCGCGGCGGCTTTACCGACTGGCTGAATATGCAGTCTCCGGAGTTTAAGAACCGCCTGACGGAGATGTACAACCGCAAATTCAACTGTTTTGTGCGTCCGGCCTACGACGGCTCGCATCAAACGTTTCCCGGACTGGACTTAAAATCACTGGGAATCCCTGACCTGTACCAAAGCCAGAAAGACGCCATCTGGATGCTCAAGCAAAATGGAGGCGGAATATGCGACCACGAAGTGGGGGCAGGCAAAACCCTGATAATGTGCTGCGGGGCAATGGAAATGAAGCGTTTGGGACTGGCAAACAA
>JAISWE010000073.1 GCA_031271175.1 Bacteroidales bacterium
AGTAATCAATTATGGGTTAGTGATATAACCTATATTCCTGTTTGGATAGATGAATACACGTATGTATTCTGTTATCTGTCTCTGATAATGGATGCTTACAGCGAAGAGATTGTTGGTTGGAGTGTCGGCCCGACGCTTGAAACAGCCTACCCTGTAGAGGCACTTAATAAAGCGTTAAAGCGCATTGAAGGACAGAAGAACATCGGTCTCATTCATCACTCTGACCGTGGATGCCAGTATGCAAGTCAGGAGTATGTATCACATCTCCGGCAGAGAGGGATACGCATCAGTATGACGGAGAGCGGCGACCCTAAGGACAATGCACAGGCAGAACGCATCAACGGTACGATGAAGAATGAACTGCTTAAAGGTATTGTTTTTCACAGTATCGAAGAAGTGGAAACTGCGGTTTCTGATGCCGTTGACTTCTACAACAATGAGCGTCCGCATATGAGTATCAATATGATGACTCCTGCAGAGGCTGCCGGTTGCTCAGGCGAAATAGACAAGCGATGGACAAGTTACAGGCTAATCGCTATAAAAAAGCGTCAGGAAGATTTGAATATCGCTGAAAATTGTTTACCTTTGCATTCCTGTCAGGGGGGCATTTCGGACTACGCCCTGAAGTCAACCCCCGACAGGGATAAGATTTGTAGAGTAAACAAATATTAGTGATAACAATATAAAGTAAACAAATAACAGTAATAAGTAGTAATTAGAGTCAACCTAAATCAGGAAAATACATAGCACCTCAAAAAAAAGATTTTGCCTGTTTTTCTCACTTTTTTCTCGTTGTTTTCAAATCAGTTTAATAGCAATTAGTTTCCAGAAAGTTTTTGTTTTTTGGGTGTCCCATTGAGAAAAACAGGAAAAGACGTTTCATCATCTGTAGAAAGGCTATTTTTTGAAAAAACGGGTTTTCTATCCATTGTAGGAAGGTTTTATTATTCGATTCCTCTCCATTCGTTGATATAAAGGCCGTTTTCCTGCACGTCGCACGGAAGATGAGCGTCTCGGAGATGCGGCAGCCCTATTTTTTACCCGAATGTTTTTGGAATTCGCAGAATTTCCATGTATTTTTGTGCCGTAAAACCGTCAAGGGGTGTCCGTGCAGGACTGAGATCACACCCTTATACCTGATGCGGGTAATGCCGCCGTAGGAATGATAGGCCTCTCTCCGTTGCACAGATGCTATTGACACATAGATATCTGAAATAATGAACATCAATCCCAGCATCAGTTATCCGGCATCGGAAAAGATTTATGTTTCCGGAAAAATCAACCATATCAGGGTGGGAATGCGCAGGATAAATTTGACAGACACTGTTTTCATCGAACATGGACAGGAAAGGCATGAACAGAACCCGCCGGTAGTAGTGTACGACACCAGTGGTTCGTATTCCGACCCGGCTACAGCCATCGATATTACCAAGGGGCTTCCCCGCCTGCGTGAAGCATGGATTGCCGGCAGAAACGACACGGAGCAACTTTCGCAGTTTTCGTCCCGTTATGCAGGTGAACGCTTGGCCGACCATGCTTCCGGCGCCATGTCTTTTCCGGTCGTCCATCTTCCGCGACGCGCCAGAGAGGGGAAAGCGATCACGCAAATGTCCTATGCCCGCCAGGGTATCGTTACGCCCGAAATGGAATATGTGGCCATTCGCGAAAACATGCTGAACGGGGAAGCGGGTATTCCTACTCACATTACGCCCGAATTTGTCCGCGAAGAGGTGGCCGCCGGACGCGCCGTCATCCCTGCCAATCCCAATCACCCGGAAGCCGAGCCTATGATCATCGGCTCCCGTTTTCTGGTCAAGATCAATACCAATATCGGTAATTCCGCACTGTCGTCGGGAATGGAAGAAGAAGTGGAAAAAGCCATCTGGAGTTGCCGCTGGGGAGGCGACACGCTGATGGATCTGTCAACAGGCGATCACATCCACGAAACCCGGGAGTGGATCGTGCGCAACCTGCCCGTACCGATAGGCACCGTTCCGATATATCAGGCGCTGGAGAAGGTGAACGGCGACATTGGCGCACTGACGTGGGACATTTATCGCGATACGCTTGTTGAACAGTGCGAACAGGGCGTTGATTATTTTACCATTCATGCAGGACTGTTACAGGCGCATCTGCCACTGGTAAAATCCAGAACAACAGGTATTGTGTCACGCGGAGGCTCTGTCATTGCCAACTGGATGACACTGCACGGAAAGGAAAACTTTTTTTACTCCCGTTTCGAAGAAATATGCAGGATACTGAAACAGTACGATGTGGCAGTATCGCTGGGCGACGGATTACGTCCCGGATGTATCCGCGACGCCAACGACGCCGCACAGTTCGCCGAACTGTCGGTACTGGGAAAACTGACGCTGACGGCGTGGAAACATCACGTACAGGTGCTGATTGAGGGGCCGGGGCATGTCCCCATGCATCGCATACGCGCCAACATGGACGAACAACTGAAACACTGCCACGGTGCGCCCTTCTACACGCTGGGGCCTCTCGCTACCGACATAGCGCCGGGGTATGACCACATCACCTCCGCCGTTGGCGCGGCACAAATCGCATGGTACGGCACGGCGATGATCTGCTACGTAACTCCCAAAGAACACCTGGGACTGCCCGACAGGGAAGATGTCCGGGCAGGAGTAATTGCCTGCAAGATCGCCGCACATGCCGCCGACCTGGCCAAAGGACACCCCGGCTCCCAGTTGAGGGATAACGCCTTGAGCAAAGCACGTTTCGACTTTCGATGGAAAGATCAGTTCAACCTGTCCATCGACCCCGAAAAAGCAGCGGAATATTATCACGCAAGCCGCATCGCCGGGGAAAACGACCACTGCACAATGTGCGGGCCTCATTTCTGCGCAATGAAACTGTCCAAACAATGTATCAACCGTTGATGATGAATTTTAGAACTATCCTGGACCAACTCGACTGGGAGGACATCCGATCGAAGGTATATGGCAAAACAGCCGAAGATGTTGAGCTTGCACTGAACAGGGACAAAAGGGATATCGATGACTTTATGGCGCTGATCTCTCCCGCAGCCGTGCCTTACCTCGAAACCATGGCACTGCTGAGCCGTCGATATACCCAACAACGCTTCGGCAATACCATCCAGTTTTATATACCGCTGTACCTGACCAATTCATGTATCAACCACTGCGTATATTGCGGGTTTAACCGCAATAACCCTATCAGAAGGATTATACTCAACGAAGAACAGATTGTACGGGAAGTGGAAACTATCAGAAAAACGGGTGATTTCCGGCATATATTGCTGGTTACCGGCGAAAACCCGCGCGATGCAGGCGTTGAGTACATCGAAAAAGCCATACGGCTGGTAAAACCTTTTTTTTCATCCGTTTCCATTGAAGTACAGCCGCTTTCGGAAGCAGGCTACCGGCAATTGAGCGATGCCGGACTGAATGCGGTGTATTGCTACCAGGAAACCTATCATAAAGAGAGATATAAAATCTACCATCCCAAAGGCATGAAATCGAAATTCGACTGGCGCATCGACGGTTTTGACCGGATGGGCAGAGCAGGCATACACAAAATAGGACTGGGCGCCCTGATAGGACTGGAAGACTGGAGAGCGGAAGGCGTATGCATGGCCTTACACCTGCGCTATCTGCAAAAAAACTACTGGCAAACAAAGTATTCCCTCTCTTTTCCGCGTATGCGTCCCCACGAGGGAAAAGATTTCCAGCCCAATGTTGTGATGAGTGATAAAGAACTGGCACAGATGATTTTTGCTTTCCGCATTTTCGACCACGACATTGAAATCACGCTGTCCACCCGCGAGAACAGGACTTTCCGCGATCACATGGCTGCGCTGGGTATTACCTCGCTCAGCGCCGGATCCAAAACCGATCCCGGCGGCTATGCCGTTTACCGGAACGAACTAAAACAATGGGAAATCAATGACGACCGCAGCCCCGAAGAAGTGATGAACGCCGTCAAAAAACAGGGATACGACGTGATCTGGAAAGACTGGGATCTAAGCCTTCAAAATTTCTTTATCACTTAGCGAGAAGAAAATTAAATCATGATGCCATACGATCCAAATAAACATCACCGCCGCAGCATTCGCCTGAAAGGATACGATTATTCGCAGGCGGGATTGTATTTTGTTACGATATGGCACACCCCCGTCGCAGCATCTGCTCGAGGAATATTTAATGTTTCTGCCGGAAACTGTTAAAAACTGTTAAAAATTAGTAGAGCATTAAAAATTTATGAAAAAAGATTTGTTGGAATTGGAAATTATCTTTACCTTTGCAGCCAATTTAAGAAAACCAATAACAATGAATAATGTTATCTTAATAGCTGTTTCTTTGTATGCCAAAGCATTCTGCGCATTTCGACGGGGTTGTTGTGCACAGACGGGGGTATTCTTAAATCCCACTCGATCCCACTCGATCCCACTCGATCCCGACCCTATAAGGGTATCGGAGAGGCCGAGTTTTGTTCCCGCTTGCCCGTATTGCGTGAAAATTCGCATGAATTTCGTGAAAATTCACGCGAATTTCGAGAAAATGCGTACGCATTTTCCCTGCCTCGCGCTTCTTCCCGCCGGAAAGCATCCCAATTAACAATACCTTTATATATATATACTCCAATATCCATTGATCAACTATTTTTTTTACACAATGATTAAATTACAAATCTTTAAATTGCTTGTGTGTGGCCTGTTACTGTTCCTGTGGGGAACAATGGCGGCACAGGTTACCGTTCGAGGAACAGTAACCGACATTAGCGGCACGTTGCCCGGAGCAACCATCGCCGTGAAAGGACATGCTACTGCTGTTATCTCGGGCAGTGATGGAAATTATACTATTACCGTGCCCGACGGCAACGCCGTGCTGGTGTTCTCCTTCCTGGGCTACACCACGCAGGAAATCGCTGTGGGCAGCCGTGCGGTGATTGATGTGATGCTGCAGGAAGTTGTGAGCGCCCTCGACGAGGTAGTCGTAGTGGGTTACGGCACGCAGAAGAAGCGCGACCTTACCGGCGCCATTTCGTCGGTGAAGGTGGCCGAAATGCCCGTCCAGACGTACAGCACCATCAGTCACGCGCTGGCCGGAAAAGCGGCCGGGTTGCAAGTAACGCAAACCAGCGCCCAGGTGGGCGGCGGCGCGAAGTTCCGCATACGCGGAGAGACCTCGACAGGCGCCGGTAACGAGCCGCTGATTATTATCGACGGATTCCCGGTGTCCGCGACGGACACAAGGGTAGAAGGCGAGTTCGCTAACGGCTCAACGGACAATCTTCTGGAAAGCCTTAACCCGAATGACATCGAGTCGATCGAAATCCTCAAAGACGCCAGCTCGACGGCCATCTACGGCTCGCGCGCAGGGCACGGCGTGATTATCGTAACCACCAAACGCGGCAAGGAGCAAAAACCGGCCATAACCTATTCGGGCAACGCCACCGTGCAGACCATAAGTAAACACTATGACATGCTGAATGCAAGGGAATTTATGGTGCAACGGAACGTGATGATGTATGAAGAGTATTTGCGGGAGAACGCATTGAGTGTCTATGCGCCTTATGTTACCCTGGATGCGGGGCATATCACGCCCGACTTCGTGCCCCTTTATTCCGAACAGGAAATTGCCAATGTGCAGGAGACGGACTGGATAGATGAAATCACCCGTATCGGCATACAGCAGTCGCACAATATTTCGATGACCGGCGGCAACGAATTGACCCACTACTTAGTCTCCGCCAATTACTTCAAACAGGATGGCATTATCAAAAACGACGGCATGACCCGTTTCACCGCCCGTATCAACCTCGACCAGCGCATTTCACGCTTCGTGAAGGTCGGCGTAACCTTAAGCCTGAGCCAGAACCAGTACCAAAACATAGCGCTCGACGGCCAGTACAGCGGCGTGCTTTCTTCGGCCGTGCAGTTTAACCCCACTATTCCGGTGTATAACGCAGACGGGACGTATGCCATAGACCGGGAACGGCTCACGGCCGATAATCCGGTAGCCCTGCTCGACATTACTGACAATTCCTCCAGAGACCGCCTGCTGGGCATGGCCTACATCGAAGTGGAGCCTATCAAGGGATTGACGCTGAAAGCCTCGCTGGGCGCCGACAGGCGCAATGCCAAACGGGAAACATACTACCCCAAGACCGTTAACGTGGGAAAAGCCCAGGGCGGATGGGCAAACATTTCCGAAAGCGACGCGAGGGATTATCTGATGGACTTAACGGCCACCTACACGAATGTAATCGGCGCGCACAACTTTACCGCGCTCGCCGGCTATTCGTGGCAGGGTTTTAGCAATAAAGGCGTTTCGGCGGGAAACCGGGAGTTCCTGTTCGACAATTTCACCGTCAACAACCTGGGGTTTGGAAACGCCGCCCGGCCGGGTGTAGGCTCCTGGGCTGACAAAAACGCCCTGGGCTCCTATTTCGCCCGCGTGAACTATTCGTTCCTCGGCCGCTACCTGCTCACCGCCACCGTACGCGCCGACGGCGACTCCGACTTCAACCCCGACTACCGCTGGGGATATTTCCCCTCGGCCTCCCTCGGCTGGCGCTTCAGCGACGAAGCGTTTATGCAGCCCTTCGCCGCGTGGCTCTCCAACGGCAAACTCCGCGTCAGCTACGGCCAAACGGGTAACTCGAACGTTGGTAACCGTATCTTGGACACCTACGGATA
>JAISWE010000074.1 GCA_031271175.1 Bacteroidales bacterium
GTGTGTGTGTGTGTGTGTGTGTGTGTGTGTGTGTGTGTGTGTGTGTGTGTGTGTGTGTGTGTGTGTGTGTGTGTGTGTGTGTGTGTGTGTGTGTGTGCAAAAATTCCGTCTTTTCCAAATGCGGCGGCGAAATTATGGCAACAGCTTGTCAAATTCAAGGATACAGGAACGCCGGACAGGTGGGGCAAAGCGATACCCTCCCGCGCATGTGGCGTGTTGCAGAAGAACATTGTCGGATAAAAAATCGTCATTTCTCGCATATTTCTCGCATATTTCCTAATAAAATCGACAGTCATTTGACTTGGACTACACAAAAAAATTAACGCGGCAAATATACAACATGAAAATCCATTCTGCAAATTTTTTTTTGCATTTTTTTTAATTTTTTTTTAACGAGCCATCACATCAGCCCACAGATTTGCACAGATTAATACAGATTGCACAGAATCGTATGCTTTAGCTTACGGATGCCAGCGACGATCGATAAGTCCCGCAGGGACGATACCTTATTAACCGTACACTTCAGTGTACGGACAGTGCGCAGTCACATCGGCGCAAAGTCCCGCAGGGACGATACTTTATTCACCGTATGCTTTAGCTTACGGACAAGCCATCACATCGGCGCAAAGTCCCGCAGGGACAACACTTTATTAACCGTATGCTTTAGCTTACGGACGCGCCATCACATCGGCGAAAAGTCCCGCAGGGACTTAGCCGCGCGGGCAAATACCATTCTTTGGGATGGTATCGAAGCATTTGTCCGCCGTTTTACCAAGTACTTCCGAATCCGTGATTTATTATCCATGCTGTTTCTTTATCGGAATGGCGCTATTCCATGCATGTATTGTTTCGGTTGCTTTTTTACTGTTTTCTGATGACGACTTTCCAGTAATCGTCCATGCGTGTCTGTTCCAGCACTTCATGTCCTTCGCCGCGCACCGATCCGGGTACGTTGGCGATGGGTTGCCCGTCGTCCAGCCAGATTTCCAGCAATTCCCCGTTCTTCATGGGCGCTAATTGTATTTTGGTTTGCACGAAATTCATGGGACACAGTACGCCGCGCAAATCCTTGAACCGTTTTTCCGTTTTCGGTTTTGGCGGTTCGGCAGGCGTTTCGGTTTTGGCGGTTTTGAATTGCAGCGAATCGTCCATATTTTTGTACAGTTCGATCACCGTGTCTGCCAGTGCAAGGATTTCATCTTTGGGAAGTTCGTCTTCCGGTTGAGCCTGTTTCAGTGTTTCTGTGATTTTCCGGAATCGTTCGTCGACCAGTCCGAACGCGATAAAATGAGTGGCGAACATTTCGAAAACATCTTCCGTTGTTTTAGGTTCCGCTCCTCGTGTTATCAGCAACATACGCGAGGCCGAATAGCCTATGCCGTACAGATGGCGGTTGGTTTCCTGCGGGTTGGTTTCCGTTTCGAGCGTTTTGCGGTGTTCTTCGATCAGGTTCAGGTCGAAGTCGATCATGTCAAAAAGTCCTGCCGAACATTCGGCAGCGCCTCTTCCGATGACGCTAAAGACGGTTTCGGCTCCCCAGTCGAAATAGTAATTTTTGTCGTCGGCAAAGGACGGTACTTCTTCATACGCTGCCAATAGTTGCAGCGCCTGCTTTTTGCCGTCTGTTTCGAGCCATGCGGTCAGGTTCGGGTAGCGGGGCTGCACTTCGAGAAATGACGCCAGCAGGCGTACGACGAACTTGGGGATATCCCGAGCATTGATTTGTCCTGCCGGTTCTGCGATATGCGGCTTGTTGCCGCGGTTGGCGGCCAAATGTACCTGATAACCGGGGTAAATACGATCGTTGCGGAGGATTTTGCCAGAAAAGCCGATGTCTGCCCAAATCTGCTGTCCGCAGGAATTGGGGCATCCGGAGATGTGTATCCGTGTGTCGGACAGCCGTTCCAGGTCGAGCGTGCTGTTCATCAGTTCCTTGCGGATGGCGGCTGCCAGTCCTTTGGACAGGGCGACTCCCAGCCGGCAGGTGTCGGCGCCGGTGCAGGAAACGATATTGTTCACCAGCAGCGGCGCGTGCATTTCGGGGACGATGTCTTTCAGTAACAGGTACAGTTCCGGAAGGGCTGCGGCGGGTATGTTGCGCAGGCGGATGTTTTGCGTGGTAGTGAAACGGATGGTATGCCGTCCGAATGGCGCCACGAAATGCAGTAATTTCTTTACCGCTTTTGTTGATGCCTCATGGTCTATCCTGAGATTACCTGCCATGAAAGGCACCAGTATGCTGTTGTATCCTTCCTGCCGTTGTTCTCTGACATAGCGTTTCCGCCAGATGTCGTATCCGTCGTCAATTCTGATGCCGGTCGGCGGCGTATAGCCGACATGCGGTCTTTCTTCCGGCGCCGCTTCCGGGGCAAAGAGTGGCGCGGTCTTTTTCGCCGCTTCATAATATTCTCCGATGAGCCGGAGCGTGGCTTCTTCACCCAATCGGTAGAAAATATAACGCAGCCTTGCCTTGTGTTTGTTTTTTCTGTTGCCGTGTTCCGAAAACATGGTTTTCAAGGCGCCGGCAATGGCATACAATTCGTTTTCCGGTACAAAGTCGGACAACAGCCAGCCGACGCTCGGATTAGATCCTCCGCCTCCGCCTGCATACACCATGAATCCCCGCCGTCCGTTTTTTATTTTGGCTACCAGCCCGAGGTCATTAATGGCGGCATAGTCTATTTGCCTGTCATCGGAAGAAAAGGCGATTTTCATCTTGCGCGGAAGCAGGTAGGAATCCGGCTCGGCGATAAGTTTGGTGGTCAGCGCCATGGCATACGGCGTGGTATCGAATATTTCGCCGTCAAAGATGCCGCTTTCCTCGGATACAAGGATGTTGCGGACGGTGTTGCCTCCTCCGCCCTTTGCACTTAGCCCGGCGGCTTTCAGTTCGTACAGGACAGGCGTTATTTCTTCCAGTTCAAGGTTTTGAATCTGTATTTCCTGTCGGGTGGTGATATGCAGCAGGTCGGAACGGTGGCGGCGTGCTATCTCCATCACTTCCAACAGTTGTTCCGGATAAATAACGCCTCCGGTAGTGCGGATACGCACCATATAAACATCGTCTTTTCTTTGCTCGTAAATGCCCATCGGCACACGGAATGCCTTAAATTGCACGGCAGGTACGCTTCCTTCCCTGAAGCCTTTCACCCAATCGCCCAGTTTTGCAATATCTTCATTCAACGTATCCGGTATCTTGTACATCGTCAATATTTTTTAAAAATAATGCCGCAAAAATAACACAATCCTTTTGATCCGGCCTACCATTTATATGGTATATTTACATTCGAACCTGTTCGGAAAATTTCACATTAACAAAAAACCAGCTATATTTGCAGTCGGTTATATTTTTAATCAGTATCTCTGTGTACGTTTTTTTTTATCGGAAACGGATTTTTGCCGGACTTGTCATAGCGTCATGCGCCATCTGGCCTGTGCTGTCGTTGCACGCACAGGAGCCGGAGGAGGAAACGGCCGACATGTTGTCCGAAGGAAGGCTATATCATCAGGACACCGTTCCCGCAAGATGGATTCGCGAACTGAAAAACATCATCCTGATCTCCCCAAAACCCAAATCAGACAGGGATACCTTCAATGTTGTTTCTTACAGCGAGCAATATCTTGACCTGGAAGGCCGTACTATTACACGTATTCGCTACATCGGCCTGAAACCTTTCGGCGTCGATATCAATGCAGTGCAGATGGATACTCTTTCTTCCGGCCTTTCTTTTCTCGAAAAAGCGGGCAATGCCATGCACAGCAATACAAGAGAATTTGTTATTCGCAATGCCCTGTACTTCCGTGAAGGCGACACTATCAACGCCATCAAACTTGCCGACTCCGAACGCTATCTCCGTTCCCTGCGCTACATCAGCGATGCGCGAATCACTGCCCTGCCGGTGGGCGAGAACGAGGCCGAGATCGTTGTCCTGACGCAGGATGTCTTCCCGTTTTCGGTGGATGCCGCTTCCAATTTCCTTTCAAAGGGCAATTTTGCACTTTCCGACCGGAACATACTGGGCTTAGGCTTCAATCTGAAAGCCGGCGTGTTTTTCGACGCCAATGAAAAGCGTCGTTTCGGATATGAAATAATCGCCAACATTCATAATATCAATCGTTCGCATATTTCGGTCGAAGCTATTCACCGCGCCCGGTTCGACGATCTGAAAACAGGCATTGTCCTCAATCGCGACTTTTATACGCCGAATACCAAATATGCCGGCAACATCACGCTTTACAACGAACAGATGAAAGTCAACTATGGCCTGCCGGACTCATCCTCCGCCCTTTTGGTACCGGTTCGCCTGAGGCATCACGACGTATGGGTCGGACGTTCCTTCCTGCTGCCTTCGTCCGGGAAACCAAACAATCTTACCTTTGCCTTGCGCGTGCAGCACATCCGTTTCCTGATCAGACCGGAAAACGCACAGCAAAAATATTACCGGTTCCAAAACAGGACGATTTACCTTTCGGCAATCAGCTTTTCCCGTCAGTTACACTACAAAAGCAACATGATTTACCATTACGGACGGACGGAAGATATTCCTTACGGATATTTATTTTCTTTCGTAGCGGGAAAAGAATACAATGAGCTGTACGACAGGATTTATGCGGGCGCTTCCGCGTCTGCCGGACAGTTCCTTTCCTCGGCGGGATTCCTTTCGGGAAACGTTTCCTACGGTACTTTTTTTCGCAACGGACATCCCGAACACGGCTTGCTGGATGTCGGCCTGAACTATTTTACCAACCTGCTGGTGACGGGACGTCTCAAACAGCGCTTCTTTGCCAATAGCCTGTTTTCGACGCAACTGAACAACCGGTTGAATGACTATCTCGGCATTGACGACGATACGGGCATTCCCGGCTTTCGCAACGACTCGATTTACGGACGCCGGCGAATCAATCTTTCGCTGGAACATAATTTTTTCATGCCCCGCAGTATATACGGCTTTCGGATGGTCTGGTACATATTTTCCAATTTTAGCTGGTTGGGCGGATACGGCAAATATTTTACAGAAAATACTTTGTATTCTTCTTTTGGCTTCGGCCTTCGTATTAGAAACAATCGGCTAATAATAAACACATTGCAGATACAGTTGGCGTATTTTCCCTATCTTCCGAAAAATTCAAGTTTTCGTTACGTCCATCTCACCAAAGAAACCATCCTAAGCCCTCAAAATTTCACTGCTACCACTCCCGAAGTAAGATATCCGTAAAATTTGCAAGCCCGGCAACGATCACTCGGCGCGGCGAAAATCATTTCACTTTTACCACCGTAACGCCGGTGCCGCCCTGCCGGATATCTTCATCGGCGAAAGAAGCCGTTGCGGGAAAGTCTTTCAGAAATTGCCGGATCATTTGTCGTAAGATGCCGTTGCCTTTGCCGTGCAGGATGCGTACTTCTCCGATGTTCAGCATGGAAGCTTCCGTAACCAGTTCCTCCACCTTGGGAAGGGCTTCGTCCGTACGCATTCCCCTCACGTCGATGGATGATTTGAACTGCTGCCGCCGTACGCCGGTATCGTACATTTGAGGCGCAGCGACGCGGACGACAGGCCGTTGGCGGCTTTCGCCCTTTGAGATCTTGATCAACTGTTCCGCCGGAAAAACGCTCAACAGTTGTCCGAATGCCACCGTGATATGTTTTCCGCTGATTTCCACAATTTCACCGGAAAGGTCTTTGCCGTCCACCCGTACCATGTCGCCCTTGCGGATGACGGCGTCTTCCGGCTTACGTTCAGCGAAAGGTTGCTTTGATGGGGCTTCCGGCTTTTTCCGGTATGCCTTTTTCCGTTCCCTTTCTTTCAGTCCGGCGATTTTCCGCGAAATTTCGTCTTCCCTGTTTTCCAAAGGCTGTATCTGTTCTTTGAACGTTTCCAGTTCCCTGCGCACTGTTTTGACGCTTTCCCGTTCCGCCTGCGTTTCTTTGATCGTGCGGACGGTTTGCTCTATGATCCGGTTGGCATCTGCCAGTATTTGCCGGGCTTCGGTTTTCGCTTTTTCAACGATGGTTCGGCGTTCATGTTCGATTTTTTCCAGTTCGGCAAGTTGTCGGGCAGAAAGATCGTCTATCCGTTTTTCCTGTTGGCGGATATTTTCTCGCTTCTGCTCCCAGTAGCGTTTGTCCCGTTCTATTTCCATCAGGTATTTTTCAAAATCCACATGCTGATATCCCGCCTTGTCTGCGGCATCTGCAAGGATGCTCTCCGGAAGCCCCGTTTTTTTAGCTATCTCAAAGGCATACGAGCTGCCGGGTTTGCCCGTTTCGATGCGGAACAGAGGCTGCATCTGCCGGCTGTCGTAGAGCATGGCGGCATTGACGATGCCTTCTGCGGAAGAAGCATAATGTTTCAGGTTGCCGTAATGCGTGGTGATGATTCCCCACACGCCTTTGTCGTTGAGATGCGACAGGATGGCCTCGGCAATGGCTCCTCCCGGCGTCGGCTCGGTGCCGGCGCCAAATTCGTCAATCAGAATCAGTGTGCGGGAATTGGCCGTTTCGACAAAATATTTCATGTTCAGCAGGTGTGAGCTGTAGGTACTCAAGTCGTTGTCGATGGACTGCTCGTCGCCGATATCGATATAAATGGCATCGAACAGCCCCATTTCCGAGTTTTCGGACACCGGCACCAGCAATCCGCACTGAAACATGTACTGCACCAGTCCGGCCGTTTTCAGGGAAACGCTTTTCCCGCCTGCGTTGGGGCCGGAAATCAACAGGATACGTTGCGAGGCCGTCAAGGCAATATTCAATGGAACTACTTCCCTGTTTTCTTTCGCAAAATGCGCGTACATTATCGGATGCACCGCTTTTTTCCATTCAAATGCCTGCTGATTGCGGAAGATCGGTTTGACGGATTTCAATTTGAGCGCCAGCAGGGCTTTTGCACGGATAAAGTCGATTTCTCCCAAAAACGCAAATGCATGAAGCAGCGCGTTCACGTCAGGGCGCAACCGGTCGGCGAAAGCAGTAAGGATGCGGACAATCTCACGCTGTTCGGCCAGGAAGAGTTCGCGAATGGCGTTGTTGACCGCCACTGTTTCGGCAGGTTCGATGTAGGAAGTGCGCCCTGTCGCCGATTCGTCGTGTACGATGCCGTTGATTTTCCGCTTGAACGAACTGTTTACGGGAATGACGGTACGTCCTTCGCGGACGGAGGGCGTGATGCCTTCGTCCACAAAGCCTTCTGCCTGCGCCTGCCTGATGATGCGTTGCATGATACGTGTCACGGAAGCCTGCTTAGAGGCAATCTCGCGCCGTATGTCCGCCAAAGCCGGAGATGCATTGTCGCGCACCTGTCCGTGGCGGTCGAGAAGCTTGTTGATGGCCTGCACGATGTCGGGAAAACAGTTTACGTCGTCCGTCAGTTTTCGCAACAACGGATACTGTTCCCGCACGCGAAAAAACGCAAGTATTTCGCGGATGGCCTCCAGCGCTTTTCCCAGTGCAAACACATCTTCCACAGCAGGAAAAGTACCCGGAACAGCAATATAATGCAACACAGGCGTTGCATCGAAAAAGTCGCGGTCGGGGAAACCGTTTTCCATCAGGCATAGCTGTAAAAACTCATGCGTTTGTCCCGTCAGCAGGTCTATCTCGTCGAAAGACGTCAGGAAAGAAAGCGCTTCCGTCTTACGGATACCCAACGGCGACAGGCATTGTTCCTTCAACCATTCGCGGATATGATGGAACCCGATTTTTTCTTCGAAATTGACGGGATAGGTCATCATTATTTTTCGGCAAATGTACGTTTTTTTTTGAACTCATCACAGGGAAATGTGAAATGCAAGTTACTGAGGGGATGATCAGAAAACAAGGTATTTTTCAAAATCATGATATTCATCTGATTACGGTATTCTCATAAAAAAGTTATTAACATTTATCGAAAAAAGTGGTAAAAAGTGGTAAAAAGTGGTAAAATAAATTTTACCTTTACGGCGAATTATACGAAAAGTAATGGTCATAATTATAGGTGAATACGATTGTAAAGTGGACGCAAAGGGGCGTATCATGCTGCCTGCCGAATTTCGCAAACAAATGGGGGAGGCTGAAGTGTACCAGTTTGTACTCAAAAAAGACCTGTATGAACCGAGTTTGGAATTGTTTACCATCGACGAATGGAATCGACAAAACAGGTTGATTATCAAAAACACGAATCCGTATGATCCCGAACACAGGCAGTTTATACGCGATTTTCGGATGGGCGCTGTCGAGTTGGAGTCCGACGGAATAGGAAGGATATTACTGCCGGCGCGTTTGCTGAAAGCGGCTTTCATCAGCAAAGACGCGATATTGATAGGCGGCATCGGGAAAATTGAAGTCTGGGCGCCGGAAATGTATAAAAAGAACGGTGGAGATATGGATGTCCGGCGCGACAGGGCGTTGCGCATTATGGGCAATGTAAATTATAATCTTGATGACGTATGATGACCGACGAACAGACGATATCAAGCGGTTGGGAAGTTTCCGGTTCGGGCTATCACACACCTGCCTTGCTGGAAGAAAGCATTAACGGATTGAATATCCGTTGCGACGGCATATATGTTGATGCGACTTTCGGTGGCGGCGGTCATTCGCGGGAGATACTGAAAAGCCTTACTTCGGGACGCCTGATCGCGCTTGATCAGGATGCCGATGCATTGGCCAACCGTCCTGATGACAGGCGGCTGACGGTCGAACAGGGCAATTTCCGATTCCTGCGCAATTATCTTGCGCATTGCGGGATCCGGAAAGTGGACGGAATACTGGCGGATTTAGGCGTTTCGTCGCATCATTTCGACAGCGCTGAGCGCGGTTTCACTTTTCGGCAGGATGCTCCGCTCGACATGCGCATGAACACCGGAATGCGTGTTACCGCTGCCGAAATAATCAACAGCTATCCCGAAAACAGTTTGTGCATGATTTTCGGGCAATACGGCGAAGTATCCAATGCCCGGCGGCTGGCTGAGCGGATCGTAGCGGTGCGGCGGGTGCAACCCATTGAGCGTAGCGGGCAGTTGCTGGAAACAATGAAAACATGCATCCCTCGCGGCATGGAAAACAAATATGCGGCAAAGGTCTTTCAGGCATTGCGAATAGCGGTAAACAGGGAGCTGGACAATTTGAAAGCATTGTTGCTCCAAAGCGTTGAACTGCTTCCGGCAAAAGGCAGGCTGGTCATTATTACTTATCATTCGCTGGAAGACCGGCTGGTAAAGAATTTCCTGAAAAATGGACTGTTGGAAGGAGAAGCCGAAAAGGATATTTACGGACAGTCGAAAACACCTTTCCGGCAAGTGAATACAAAAATAATAAGGCCTTCGGAACACGAGATGAAACATAATAGTCGAGTCCGAAGCGCCAAATTAAGGATAGGAGAAAGGGTATAAAAAGCCTGTTTTCTCGAAAAAAAATATCCGGCCGAATTTTAGCTGGATATAGGTGAAAATGAAATAGATACTGTTGCCTGCGTTGGTTCGTTCTGTGACTGACGGTGGCGAAGCCGTAAAAAAAATAAACGTTTTTTTCAAGCCCTTTTATGGAAACAAAAGATTTTATTGACAGTCAAAAAGAGCGCAAAGAATTGCACTTTGTTTCCGTCAAGACCATACTGAGCGGATCAATATTGACCAACGAGGTTATTTTAAAAAACATACGTTTTATCGTGTGGCTGACTTTTCTGGGCGTAGTGTACATCGGCAACCGGTATCACGCGGAGAAGATCGCCCGCAATTCCAATACCCTGCAAAAAGAAGTGAACGAACTGCGTGCGGAATCCATTACTACCGCTGCCCGTTTGATGAATCTCAGCCGGCAGTCCAAAGTAATGGAAACGGTCGAATCCCGACATCTGGATCTTGTGGAATCGGTAAAACCGCCCTATCGGATTAAAAATTAACTGTTCGCATCAAAACCATGGCCTCGGTCAAAAAACTTATATTGAACCGGTTATTTTTTGTGTACTTTTTGGTACTGTTCACCGGCATTTCCGTTATAGCGAAGGTGGCATATACCCAGATACGGGAAAAAGAAGATTTGAAAAATCGGCAGAAAAAAATCACTATCGAAGACATCATTGTGAAGCCGATGCGCGGCGATATTCTGGCTTCTGACGGCAAGGTGCTGGCTACTTCCGTGCCGTCATACGCCATCCGGATGGACCCTTGCTCGGATGGGTTGACAAATGAGCTTTTCAACGAAAATATCGATTCCCTTGCCTTGTGTCTTGCGCGAATGCCGGGAAGGGAAAGCGCCGGTTCCTACAAGCAAAAGATCGTTACCGCCCGCCGGCAAAAGAAACGTTATCTTATGATTGATCCGGGAGTAGATTACATCATGCTGAAAAAAATCAAAAAATATCCTCTTTTCCGTTTGGGCAGCAACAAGGGCGGATTGATAATTGAAACCGAAGAGAATCGCAAACAGCCTCATGAAGGGCTGGCAGGGCGAACCATCGGCTATCTGACGAAAGATCCCTTCGGCAATTACCCCGGTTTGGAAGGCGCGTACAATACTTTCCTTCGTGGAAAGGAGGGAGTCAGAATCGTACAGCGGCTTTGGGGCGGCGCCAGAATGCCTGTGAACAGCGACGAAACGGTAGATCCGGTGGATGGGGGAGATGTAGTGTCCACCATCGACGTCCACATTCAGGATGTGGCCGAAACAAGCCTGCGCAAATGCCTGACCCGCCACAATGCGCATCATGGGTCGGTGATAGTGATGGAAGTGGCCACCGGAGAAGTAAAAGCCATTGTTAATCTCGGCAAGGCCGGCAACGGCAATTATTCGGAACGGTACAACTACGCGCTGGGAGAAGCTGTCGAGCCGGGTTCCACCTTCAAATTGATGTCCTACATGGCAGCCATGGAAGACGGGTATATTCAATTGACGGATTCCGTAAATAACGGAACCGGCGTGGTATCCTACCTCGGCAAAGAGGTCAACGACGACCACCGCAAGGAAACAATGGGATGGCTGACTGTGGAAGAAGCATTCGCCTTCTCATCCAACGTAAGTATCACCAAAATGATCAATAAATACTACAAAGGGAAGGAACGGCAGTTTATTAACCGTCTTTATGCCATGAATCTGAACAATAAGCTGGATATAGAACTGAGCGGCGAAAGCGAACCGTTCGTCAAATACCCCGACAACAACTTATGGTCGGGCATATCATTGACACAGATAGCATACGGATATGAAGTCCTTTTGACGCCCATCCACACTTTGACCTTTTACAATGCCGTAGCCAACAACGGCAAAATGGTCAAACCCAGATTCGTAAAGGAACTTCGCCGGCACGGATCGCTGGAAGAGCGAAAAGAGGTGACAGTCATAAAGTCATCCGTCGCATCGCAGGCAACCATACACAAAGCGAAGCAGATGATGGAAGCGGTAGTGAATTACGGAACGGCAAAGCGCATAAAAACGGATTTGTACAGGATTGCCGGAAAGACGGGTACCGCCCAGATTGCCAATGAACAGTCCGGTTACAGGAATAAACAGCATTATGCCTCTTTTGCAGGCTATTTTCCCGCTGACAGGCCGAAATATTCCTGTATTGTGACGGTGTACGCTCCTTCACAGAACGGTACCGGCGGTGGAGTAGTGGCGGCGCCGGTATTTCGCGAAATCGCCGACAAGATTTACGCTGCCGATCCCGACATGAATGAAGTGCTGAAACCCGAAAAACATGGTATGATGGCAGATATACCCTATTCCAAATCGGGATTTTACGGCGACCTGGCGTATGTGTGGAAAACGCTGGAAATTCCGGTTGGTAAAGACAGCCCGAAAACGGAATGTGTGAGCGTGACGGCAGGCGAAAAGGAAGTGGAAGTAAAAGCGCGCGGCATGAACAAGAATTTGGTACCCAACGTGGTGGATATGGGCTTGAAAGATGCACTTTTTCTATTGGAACAAAGAGGATTGCGGGTATCCGTTCGTGGACGGGGAAGAATCATCACCCAATCCGTTGCTCCGGGCAGCGAAATAGCGCGCAACCATATCATTGTGCTGGAAATGAGTCAGAAATAATAAACGACTGAAGGATGAAAACGCTTGAAGACATCATAAAAAACATACCGGTGAAGTCGGTTACCGGCAAGGTGAATATTCCCATAGAAGCTGTCTGTTTCGATTCGCGGCAGGCCATGCCCGGAAGCCTGTTTGTGGCCGTGCGGGGTACAAGCGAGGATGGCCACCGTTTTATTTCCAACGCCATCCAGCAAGGCATATCGGCAATAGTATGCGAAACCGCGCCGGAAGCTCCCCCCAGCGGCGTTACTTTCGTCGTTACGGACAATTCCGCCGAAGCGCTGGGAATCATTTGCGCCGATTTTTACGACCGTCCTTCGGAGCAACTTACGCTGGTAGGCATTACAGGTACCAACGGCAAAACCACCACCGCCACTCTGCTCTACAGGCTTTTTCGCGCACTGGGCTATAAGGCCGGGCTGATTTCTACGGTGGCATACTACGTCAACGACGAAAAAAGCGAAGCCTCGCACACCACGCCCGACCCCGTCCGGCTGAACAGCCTGATGCAGCAGATGGTTCAACAGGGATGTGCGTACTGTTTCATGGAAGTCAGTTCACACTCGGTGGTGCAGCAGCGCATCGCAGGACTGCATTTTGCCGGCGGCATCTTTTCCAATCTCACACACGACCATCTGGACTTTCATAAAACATTTGCCGGATACCTCAAGGCGAAGAAAACGTTTTTCGATCTGCTTCCCGCAACGGCTTTTGCCCTGGTCAACAAAGACGACCGCAACGGCATGGTCATGACGCAGAACACTCGCGCTACCGTGAAAACGTATGCACTGAAAAGCATGGCGGATTTCCGTTGCCGTGTCATGGAAAAACATTTCGACGGAATGCAGTTGCAGGTGGACGGACGGGAAACATGGGTGCGCTTTATCGGCGAATTTAACGCCTACAACCTGTTGGCGGTATATGCCGCAGCCCTGTTGCTGCACCAGTCGCCGCAGGAAGTACTGACCGTACTGAGCACGCTTGCGCCTGTGGACGGACGTTTCGAGTTTATCCGTTCGCCCGGCGGCGTTACGGCAGTAGTGGATTACGCACATACGCCCGATGCGCTGGAAAATGTGCTGCACGCCATTCACGACCTTCTTCGGGAATCTTCAAAACAAATCATCACCGTGGTGGGCTGCGGAGGCGACCGCGACAAAACCAAACGCCCCGAAATGGCAAGAATAGCCGCCGGCATGAGCACGCGCGTAGTCCTTACCTCGGATAACCCGCGCAGCGAAGAACCCAACACCATCATAGCCGACATGACGGCAGGACTGGACGCCGAAGGACAGCAAAAAACCGTCCTCATCCCCGATCGCAGGGAAGCCATCCGCGCCGCCTGCCTGATGGCGCGCCCGGGCGACATCGTGCTGGTGGCAGGCAAAGGACACGAAACTTACCAGATCGTCAAAGGCGTCAAATCGCATTTCGACGATCGAGAAGCGGTGAGGGAAGTTTTCGGAACAGCAAAATAAAACACAACAGAAATAAAACAAAAATGAAAAATTATTTACTTTTTACCCTGTTTGTCATAGCAGGCTGTACCGGGAAAACGCCGGCATTGCTGTCCAAAATACCGGATATTCACCAAATAAAAGACGTTGTCATTTATCGGGATACTTTGTTTTATTCCACATTCCCGTCTGTGGTCAGGCGTCCGGACGGAGAATTGCTGGTTGCCTTTCGACGGGCGCCCGACCGCCGTTTGTGGGGCGACAAAAGTCACACACATATTGACCCGAACAGTTATCTGGTAATGGTGCGTTCCCGCGATGGCGTGACATGGTCTGAAGATCCGGAACTGATTTATGCTCATCCGTTTGGCGGTTCGCAGGATCCCTGTTTATTACAATTGAAAGACGGGTCATTGCTGTGCACCAGTTACGGATGGTCGCCGAAATCAGCGTTTCTGGGTGGTTACATATTAAGGTCTTCGGATGGAGGAAAAACATGGCAAGGTCCCGTCTATCCTTTGCCTGTACCTTCCGATATCAGGAAAACGCCTGCCGGAGACGCGCTGCCCGCTTATAACAGGGGCGCTTTGTATGAAGGGAAAAGCGGGCGCATTTTCTGGGCGGTGGCAGTAGTTGATTCCACCAAAAGAACTTCTGTTCATTTAATTACTTCGGATGACAAAGGCCTTAGCTGGAATTACGGCAGTCTTATTGCCGCCGACGATTCGGCGTCTTTCAATGAAACTTCGGTTTATGAAACGCCGGGCGGCGATATTGTCGCCTTTCTGCGTACGGCAGGAATGGATGATCAGGCTTGCATTGCCCGCTCGACAGACGGCGGCAAAACATTTCAACGGCAATCAATGGGCTTTCGGGGACATCCGCTGAACGCATTGCCATTGCCGGATCACCGGGTGTTGCTTACTTACGGCTATCGTCATCCACCCTATGGCATTCGTGCCAGAATATTAAATGCGGAGTGTACGGATTTTTCCACGGCAAAGGAGATAGTCCTTCGTGATGACGGAGGGAATTGGGATATCGGATATACTTGGCCTGTGATGCTTGATAATAACAGCGTATTAGTGGTTTACTACTTTAATACGGCAAATGGCGTCAGATATATTGCCGGTACGATTATTGAAGAAATATTTCGTCAGTAATGGAATAATTATTGTTTTTGTAGCGTAATATTAATGAAAACCGCGAAGTTGGCGGTTTGATAGAGGCAATGATTTTCTTTAACTTGATACGGGCGCAATCGTTACGCTTGATCTCGACAATTTAATAAAGAAAAGGGAAACCATATAAAGTTGAACGTATTTCCTATAAAATTATATTCAGACTTATCATGCTTTATTATTTATTCACTTATCTGGACAAACAGTTCGATTTTCCGGGAGCGGGAATGTTCGGCTATATCTCGTTTCGGTCTGGGCTGGCGCTGATCAGTTCGCTGTTGATAGCCCTGCTTTTCGGGCAATACATCATTGCGTTTTTAAAAAGAAAACAGGTGGGCGAATCCGTGCGCGACCTCGGGCTGGAAGGGCAAATGAGCAAACAGGGTACGCCTACCATGGGCGGCCTCATCATCCTGCTGGCGCTGCTGGCGCCGGTGCTGCTCTTCGGCGACATCTGCAATACCTATATCCT
>JAISWE010000106.1 GCA_031271175.1 Bacteroidales bacterium
CTCCCCGCGGCAGTCGGTTGTCGTAATCTACGTTTTCGAGTGAGCGCAACCAGTGTTCTCCCCACCACGTTTTGCCGAATTTTTCTGCCATTTTTTGTTATAATTTATAAATTGATAATGTTTTAAGCCGCAAAATTACGCGATTTTTTTTCAATTTTATGCAAAAGACCCGGTTATTTAGTCAATCCTTAACAAGCTCAATTTTTCTAAAAACAGGTTGTAGATTTTGCTCAAACAGCAATCTGAAAATAAAGCAAAGAAGTTTCTCTTTGAGAACTTCCATGTATTTCTTCAAATTCCATACAGTTGCTGCCATAAAAGCATTGATTTGAACGCCTTTTTCTCCCCCAAAGTAATTGTCTAACAGCCGATAATCATATTTTAAGTGGCTTTTTATACTCCATATGATTTTCCTGCCTTTTCTTCCGCCGGTTATCAGACCCACTTTGTTCCCAAATTCGTACTGTTTGTGCGCTTTCCCTTTTGCGATACACTTTGTGGCAAGCAAAGCCAATTCGTGTTGCGGATTAATCAAGTCCGCCAAGCGGGTACGAAACAGTTCGCGGTGGTCATCAACAGGCAATTTTCCTAACATATTTTTCCGGGTTTTAGACTGCAAAATTACATGAAAAACATCGGTTTTCCAAGCGCGTGCGAATGAAAAAAAAAATTTACAGCGGAAAGATGTGAACTATTGCGACTGCGGATGTCGAGAAACAGCCTCTATCATGTACGGGTCTTTAACAGCCGAAGTTCCGTGTTTGAGAAATGTGCTATAAATTCAACATTTTGGAAGGCACTAAAAGATGAACCGCCCTTCAAAAAAACGCGATATAAAAAGGCTTGCCTTTCCTCTTTGACAATCGGGACAATGGAGGGTTATGGTTATTTTCATTTTACATGAAATACTCCTTTTTATTATGATTATCAAATTTTTATAGCAGCATACATTTTAAGTCGTTACCCCAAATTTATGATTCGGGACGATATATTGAGATCATGAATTTGGTTTCCACAAATTCAATGATTTGTCCGAAAAAATCGAAAAATTCATAGCGGAAATTATCGTAAAAGGCTTCCATCACGCCAATGGCAAATTCCGTTTCATTGGGCAGCGAAGTGCGCTTCGACATGGCGTCCAGTACGTCTCTGATGCCTTCGATAGTGGAATATCTCTCAATCCAGCGTTCATTCATAAAGGCCGGCAGGTATTCTTGCAACCGTTCGGGCAGAATGCCCAGGTTATTCAACATCATGTTGTGTATGCGGTTGACGTAATCGTGCAATTCCATGTCGTTGAAAGCGTTCCAGTTGCTGGCAAGAAAATGGTCGTAAAGGATATCGATGATAATACCCGAATATTTGGCATACCGTGGTTGAAATCGGTTGGCGCCAAGATGTACAATCGGATGGCGATCGGTGAATGAGTCGATGTTCCGGTGCAGCAGAATACCCTTTCTGATATCTTCGGAGTAATTGAGATAGTCGCTCCCTTTCACCCAGTCGCCGAGAAAATTGCCGATTTTTATGTCATCGTTGTCACCTGATAAATATGTATGTGCCAGATAGTTCATTTAGTACATTCAGCCTGCCTTTTGGAGTTATACGCCATGCCTGCCGACAGCACAATGTACAGGAGAATCACCGGCGCCAGTCCCGTCCACCGGAAGACGATCAGGAATACTGCCGACACGCCCAGAAAAATGAATCTCAACCGGTTGTTTTTCCATCCGAATGATTTGAATTTCATTGAAAAAAGAGGTAATTCGCAAATCATCAAGTACGAAAAAACGGCAATAATCGCCGACAGTACGTAAATATTGCCTGCCGCCTCAGCCCATGCGCCGTTTTGGGATGCAGTAAATGCTATCGAGCAGACAAACAGGGACATCGCAGGGGTAGGCACGCCGATGAACAAATCTGTCTGACGCCGGTCGATATTGAATTTTGCCAGTCGCAAGGCCGAAAAAACGGCCAGCAGATATGCCGGCAAGGATAAAAACCATCCTGTATCGAACATTTCGACCGGAAAACCGGCTTTGGCAAGCGAACCGCGCAACAGAACGAACATAAGGCTTGCAGGCGCCACGCCGAAACTGACCATATCGGCCAGCGAGTCCAGTTCTTTGCCGATGGGCGAATGCGCCTTGAGCCAACGGGCGGTGAAACCGTCGAAAAAATCGAATACGGCTGCCATCAGTATGCAATAGGCAGCAATGGCGGGAGATCCGCCGAATGTGGCTACCACCGACAAACAACCGCAAAAAAGGTTGCAGCAGGTGATGGTATTCGGCAAATGACGAACTATGGCGAATATTTTAGACATAAAATGCATTATATTTTACAAATTTAAATAAAAATCGGTTTTTATGCAAAAACTATCGCAAATATTTGCAAATGAACAAAATCCCCGATCAGAACTTACCACCGGTCAAAATGTATTTTTTCGAGATGAAAGCGTTCCGGAAGAGGGAATGTTTGTGCCGGAATGCCAATCGATACTACTGAAAACGCATGAATGTGGACGGGCAAGCTCAGTAATGCTTTCAAAGCGGCTATCCGTTCCGTGCGCGGATAAATACCCAACCACACCGCGCCATAGCCCATGCCGTGAGCAGCCAGCAGTATGTTTTGCGTAGCAGCGGAACAATCTACCGGCCAATATTCCGGACTTAACGCGGCCTTCTCGTCTCCGCAAACCACAATAGCCCATTGCGCCTGCGCCAACATGGCGGCATGAGGATGAACGTCAATGATTTGGCCGAATATTTCTTTGCTTTCGGTCAGTACAAAATGCCACGGTTGCCGGTTAGCCGCCGACGGTGCATACATTCCATATTTTACTATTTCTTCCGCTTTTTCGCGGGGAATAGCTTCTTCGGTATATTTCCGGATGCTGCGCCGCGTGAGAAGTCCGTTTAATATGTCCATACTTTTTATGTTTAATGGTGTTATTTATTTCTAATCATAAAATTAAAATGAATAATATACGCCTGTGTATAGCCCGAAAGAATAGGGATGGCTGTCGATGGTATTCTTACTTGTATAGGATTGCAGGAAATACTTGAATATCGGCTCAACGCCTATCACCAGATTTTTGCTTACCTGATAGTTCATGCCCAGGCCAACGGTGCTGTTGTAGTTGACCGGTCGGGCAAGCAGGATGGAACCGTCTTTGATCAGTTCGCTACCGTTATCAATGAAAACATTGTTGTCTACCAGTATGTTGGCGCTCATTCCGCCCAACAGCAAAAAATCCACTTTTCTGTCAATCAACTTGTAACGAACCAGCATGGGAATTTCGACATAGTCAAAACGTTCAATCAGGCTGTATTGCGCCGATTTTGCGGTTAATGAAGCGCTGTTCACTGCACCCTGTATGGAACTTCCATTGAAATAATTCGCATAGTTTTCGTTCACATCCGTTTTCACATTGGAGGTAACCGTTGCATTTCCCGACGAGGTATGCAGAAAATTCTTGGAATAAGCATTGTTGGAACTGATGGAAGCATACATGTTGTAACTTGGCGTCACTTTGTTGATAGTTTGCCCCATTTGTGTGTAATAAACGCCCATTTGTACACTGAGTCTGTCCATTACTTTGTATGATACGTTGATGCCTCCAGAGTAAGCCAACAGTGCGCTTTCCGCGTCGTCGAAGTCCGAACGTCTCATGTCGGCGGGTACGGCAGTGATATTACGGTAGGAATAGGTCGGTGCAAACTGTCCGGAGATTTCCCACTTGTTGGCAGGTTTCTTCTTCGTTTTTTCTTCTTCTCCAAAGGGGTCCCAATCGTCGTCCGGTACGGCAGCGATCATTGGCGGCGCGGAATTGCGGGTCGCAGGCAACGGCGCCGGTTTGTTGAGCAGTTTTCCCATCATAAACTCAAAACGTTGCTGTTCCAACAATTGCGATTGTTTTGTCTGTTTCAGGGCATCATCATAGAAAGGCGTTGCAGGTATGCCGGTCGATACCGTTGAAATGGCCGCTACCGGAAATGTCTCCGGTGTGGCGGATGTAATGGCTGCTGTTGGTGCGGCACTTTGTGTAGGTATCGGCGGCGATCCGGCGTCGGCCTGTGTTTCGGCGGTTTCCTCCTTTTCGCGTGCAGGCCGGGTTTTTCTTCCGGCGTTCGTTTGCTGTGATACGGACGCAATGGTACCGTTCGTTTCGGGTGAAACATGGGCGGGAGTTTCCGGAAGTGCCGCGCTTTGATGGGCGGGAACGGAAACCGCTGTCTCCGCGATGGCAGGTATGGCGTCTTTGTCCGGACGGGTCAGATACACGAATGTTGCCGCTGTCCCCATTAACAGGAGAACGGAAGCTGCCGCCAACAGGTATTTGTACCTGTACAGCCTGTCCCTGTTCAATTTCCGTTCGATGCGTTGCCATCCGTTTTCGGGAGGCGTTACCTCCATATTCCCAACGACCCGGGAATATAACTCATCAATATGTTCTTTATTTATTGGCATGTTGCTTATATATTATTGTCTTTGTCAATTCATTCACCTGTTTTTTTAGGATTCCTCTGGCTCTCAATAAATTTGACCGTGAGGTACCTTCTGAAATGCCCAACTTTTCACTGATTTCCTTATGCGACAAATTGTCCAATACATACATGTTGAAAACCATCCTGTACTGTTGCGGCAAATCGTTGATCAATTTCAGCAAATCGGCTTCGGATAACTGATAGGCTGCCCCTTCCTCCGTATTTTCATCTTCCGTCAACTGGTATTCTACGGATTCCAGATTGTCAATCATTGACATCCGCACTTCGCTACGATAGCGTTTCAGCGCATGGTTCACGAAAATTTTCCTCGCCCAGCCTTCAAAACTTCCATTGTGACGGAACTGTTCGATTTTGGTAAAAATCGTTACAAACCCATCCTGCAGAAGGTCTTCGGCTTCCGCGCGGTTGTGGGAGTACCGCAAGCATACTGCAAACATTTTTGCAGCAAGCAAATTGTACACCGCTTCCTGCGCTTGCCTGTCTCCGCATTTGCAGCGATCGATAATATCGGAAAAAAGTTCAGCCAATGTTTATCTATTGTTTTGCTTTTATTGAACCACAATAAAAAAACAAACTTGTGATAATCACACAGCTTATTCTTTTATTAATTAAGATGCAATATTACATATTTGTTGCGTCATAATGGCTTTTTTTTTTGAAAATTTTATTTTTTTTTTGATATTCCCAATTATATTCCCTATATTTGTAAAAATATTCAAGTTAAATTTCAAAACTGTCTGGTATGTATAAGATTATTGTTCCTTATGATTTTCAGGAGCTTTCCGATGAAGCTTTGAAACAGGCGTATCAGTTGGCCGCTTTTGTGAGCGGCAAGATTTTGTTGTTGGTGGTATTGGACTCGGAGTTGCAAACCATTTCGTCTGTTTTCAGCAAGAAGATAGAAGCGTCAATGCAAGAGGAGGTTACCGGTCGCTTGCAGCAGGTGATAGCGAAAGCTGTTTCCGAATCGGGTGTGGAAATCGGTTACAGGGTGGAAACGGGACGAATTTACGAACGGATACTGGCGGTTGCCAGAGAAGAAAAGCCGAGGTTTATTGTGATGGGGCGTACCTCCAAACGGTCGGCTTTGCTGCGCTTTGGCTCCAACACCATGCGGGTGGTGGAAAAGTCCGCTTGTCCTGTGATCACGATTCCCGACCTCAAAACCACTTCCTCGTTCGGGAAAATAGTGCTTCCCATTGATCTTCTCAAGCAAACCCGTGAAGAAGTGTTCAACGCCATTTCGTTCGGCCTGTTCTTCGACGCCACGATATGCCTTGTGTCGGTAGTGATGGGCGGCATCTCGGAACGCAAGAGCCGTATCTATTCGAAGATGAAAAAAATGAAGGCGATGATAGAGGAAAACGGCGTTCGCTGCACCGAAAAGCTTTTCAGGAAAGGAGACCAGTCGATACACGAAATGATTGTCCGGTATGTTGAAGAAGTGAATGCCGACACCGTGATGATCATGACGCAACAGGAGGGTTTGGGGCCGTCCGGCAGCAGATATATCGGAGCGGTAGCGCACCAGATCATCGATTCATCGCCTGTGCCGGTCATCTCCCTCACCTCAACTGCCGCCATCGACAGTCTTTCCGAAAAATCGCGATTCTGGTTCAACAAGTTGTTTCCTTTAAAAGCGTAGCGTTTTTCGAAAAACATACGAAATGCTGTTCAGCGGTCGTTCAGCGCATACACTCGACGACGGATATCTTCCGCCCATAGGGGATATTGTTTCGGCGAGCCGAAAAGCGTGTATGAAACAGGCTCGCCGAAAGTCAGCTGCAGGTGTTTGCCTTTCTGCCTGAAAAATTCATCTACCAAAAATGTCATTTCAATGTTCGACCGGATGCGGAGGCTTTTGCGCAAGCCGGCCAGTCCGTAAAAAAAGTTCGAATTACGTCCCTCAAAATACACGGGGACAACGTCGCGGCGGTATTGTACGGCTTTCTGAATGAAATTCCTGCTCCATTTCAAATCGGTGATTTTGCCGTTGATTCTCCGCGAACAAAGTCCGGAAGGAAAATTCAGCACCTGAAAATTTCCGGAATAACTTTCATCGATTCTTCGGGCATATTCGGCAGACTGCCGTCCGTGTTTGTTTACAGGTACAAAGAGAGGGTCGAAATTTTTCAAGTTCAACAGAATGTCGTTTACGATAAAACGGATTTCCGGGAAAGCCGTACCGATGGCATCCATCAGCACCAGCCCGTCGAATCCGCCAAGGGGATGATTGGAGGCAAAAATGTAGCGTCCGTGTCGGGGAATATGCTCCAAGCCTTTCACGGAATAAGTCACCTTCATATCGTCCAGCACGCAACGGACAAATTCCAGCCCTTGCCGGTCGCGATACGTATGGATGATCCGGTTCACTTCATCCTGATGAATCAGCCGTTGCATGAAACCGATGACAAATCCGGGCAATATCTTCAGTAAACGCGGGTTTTTCCTGCGAATGACTTCTTTTATGTCGATGAATTTTTCGGGCGCTCCCATATCTTTCGTTTTTAGACTGCAAAGTTAGGATTTTTCCGGTGAAAAAGGAAAAGAGGAACAGTCCGTTTTCATGGAGAATTTGAAATTTCTCATATTTGCCGTATTTTTGCAGCGTTTTTATCAACTCATGTCAAATGAACAAAAAAATTGCAGTACTTGCCGGCGACGGCATTGGGCCTGAAGTAGTGGAACAGGCATTGAAAGTAGCCAAAGCCGTTGAAAAGAGATTCGGCTGTCACTTTGAATACACGCCTGCGCCGGTAGGCGCCGTGGCGATTGAACAAACGGGAAATCCCTATCCCGACGAAACCCACGAGATATGTATGCGGTCGGACGCCGTACTGTTTGGCGCTATCGGCGATCCCAAATACGACAACGACCCCGTTGCCAAAGTGCGTCCCGAACAGGGTTTGCTCGCCATGCGCAAAAAACTCGGACTGTATGCCAACATCCGCCCCATCACGACGTTCCAGTCGCTGTCGCACAAGTCGCCGTTGAAAACGGAGCTGGTGGATGGCGTTGATTTCATGGTGCTGCGTGAACTCACCGGAGGGATTTATTTTGGAGAGCCGCGCGGACGAAGCGAAGACGGATCGACGGCTTTCGACACCTGCACCTATCAACGGTTTGAAGTGGAACGCATCGTACGGCTGGCGTTTGAATACGCCCGCCAGCGTCGCCGAAAGCTAACGGCGGTGGACAAAGCCAATATTCTTGCGACTTCTCGCCTGTGGAGAGAAACCGTTCAGCGGTTGCATGTCGAATATTCCGACGTGGAGTTGGAATTTATGTTTGTGGACAATGCTGCCATGCAAATAGTGACGTTTCCCAAGAAATTTGACGTGGTGGTGACCGAAAACATGTTCGGCGACATTCTTACCGACGAGGCCAGTGTGATTACCGGTTCGCTGGGCTTGCTTCCTTCGGCGTCGGTGGGGGTACACACTTCCGTGTTTGAGCCTGTTCACGGCTCATACCCGCAGGCGGCAGGCAAGGATATCGCCAATCCGCTGGGCGCCATTCTTTCGGCAGCGCTGATGTTCGAGTATGCGTTGGAAATGCCCGAAGCGGGAAAACTCATTCGCGAAGCCTGCGAACAGTCTATTGCACAAGGCATTGTCACTGCCGACATAGCCGCCGGCAAAGCCTGCGGCACTTCGGAAGTCGGCGACCAAATTGCATCCTGTTTGAAATAATTTTTTGAAATTCCGCCAAACTTCATTATTTTTGCCTTCCTTTTTTTTGAGAACAGGTGACAAATAAATCATGTGTTGATACTCCGCTGATGAAACAGTATTACAGCATCAAGGGAAAACATCCCGATGCGATTTTGCTGTTTCGGGTGGGCGATTTTTACGAAACATACGGAGAAGATGCCATACAGGCAGCCGAGATCCTGGGTATCACGCTTACGCGGCGATCCAATGGGATGGCTGCGAACGTGGAACTGGCCGGTTTCCCCTACCATGCGCTGGATACCTACCTTCCGAGGCTGGTGAGGGCAGGTTTGCGGGTGGCCATCTGCGAGCAGTTGGAAGACCCTAAACTGGCGAAAACGCTGGTCAAACGGGGCGTGACGGAACTGATCACTCCCGGGGTGGTACTCAATGACCAGATACTGGAAAACAAGGAAAACAATTTCCTTGCCTGCGTACACACGGATAAAAATGTGACGGGGATTGCTTTTTTGGACATCTCTACAGGCGAATTTCTGGTGGCCGAAGGAAACACCGAATATGCGGACAAGCTGCTGAACGGCCTTCACCCCAAAGAGGTGCTGCTCGAACGGAGATACCAAAGCCGGTTCAAAGAAACCTTCGGCACACAGTTCAACCTGTCGGTGATGGAGGACTGGGCTTTTGTCGCCGACACAGCCCGCGAAAAACTGTTGAGCCATTTCAATATCATGAATTTGAAAGGCTTCGGCGTTGAAGGGCAAACCGTATCCGTCGTTGCCGCAGGCGCTATTCTTCAATACCTGAACATCACGCATCATGAGCGGGCGGGACACATCAACAGGATTTCCCGCATAGATGAGGATGCGCACGTATGGCTCGACAAATTTACCATTCATAACCTGGAACTGTTGACCCCCGCCTGCGAAGGAGGACATACGCTCTGCGAGGTACTCGACCATACGCATACGCCGATGGGCGCCCGCCTGTTGAAACGGTGGATCACCCTGCCGCTGAAAAACATCCACCGTATCAACGAACGGCTGGATGTAGTGGAATATCTTACTCAACAGGACATGACCGGGCAAATAGGGGAACCGATGAGGCGGATAGGCGACCTGGAGCGGATGACGGCGCGTATTGCCGCAGGAAAAGTCTCCCCGCGCGAAATGCAACAGTTGGGTATTTCGTTGAGCTTAGTGAAAGACATCAAAGACTTTTGTGCCGACACAGACAGCGAACCCCTGAAAAGAATCGCGGAACAGCTCAACCCCTGTACCACCATCTGCCGCCGCATTGCACGCGAACTGAAAAAAGACCTTCCGGCTGTCATCGGCAAGGGTAATGTCATTGCCGACGGCGTTTCCGAAGAACTGGACGGCCTCCGGGGCATACGGCATTCGGGAAAAGGCCGTCTGGAAAAGATGCAGCAGGATATCATCGAACAAACGGGCATCAGTTCGCTGAAAGTGGACTTCAACAGCGTGTTCGGCTATTACATTGAAGTACGCAACACCCACAAACATAAAGTGCCGTCCGGATGGATACGCAAGCAGACGCTGGTGAATGCCGAACGCTACATTACCGAAGAGCTGAAAGCCTACGAAAGCAAAATCCTCGGCGCCGAAGAACAGATTCTGGCGCTTGAAACGGAACTTTTCTCCGCTTTGGTCAATTCCGTTATCGAATATATTCCCGCCGTCCAACTCGACGCATCGCTGATCGCACGGCTGGACTGCCTGCAATCTTTTGCCCGCGCCGCCGCCGAACATCATTACGTGAAACCGCTCCTCACCGAAAACGACACCATCTGTATCCGTCAGGGAAGGCATCCGGTCATCGAGGCTTTTCTGCCTCCGGACAACCCCTATGTGGCGAATGACCTCCAGATGGACAGTGTCGAACAGCAAATCATGGTCATCACAGGCCCCAACATGTCGGGCAAGTCTGCCTTGTTGCGACAAACCGCACTGATTGCGCTGATGGCGCAAACGGGCAGCTATGTGCCTGCGCAGGAAGCTGAAATAGGCTATGTGGACAAGATTTTCACCAGGGTAGGCGCATCGGACAATATCTCTCAGGGAGAGTCCACCTTTATGGTCGAAATGACCGAGGCGGCCAGCATCCTGAATAATCTTTCGCAGCGAAGTTTAATCCTCCTCGACGAGATAGGACGCGGCACCAGTACTTACGACGGTATTTCCATCGCATGGGCGATGGCGGAATACATCCACGAACACCCCACAGCCAAAGCCAAAACGCTTTTCGCCACGCATTACCACGAACTGAACGAAATGGAAAAGAGTTTTTCCCGCATCAAAAACTATCATGTGGCGGTAAAAGAACTGAACCAGAAGGTTATCTTTCTCAGAAAACTGACGCGCGGCGGAAGCGAACACAGCTTCGGCATCCATGTGGCGCGAATGGCAGGTATGCCGAAAAGCATCGTAGCCCGTGCCGAAGAAATACTGAAAGAACTTGAAAAAAGCGCTCAGACGGCAAACAGCGCTTCAGCCATTGCCAAACCGGTGGCAGACCTCAGCTTCAAACGGGAAGGATACCAACTGTCTATCTTTCAACTGGACGATCCCGTGTTGAAGCAAATTCGCGACGAGATTAAAAAAACAGACATCAACAATATCACCCCGCTGGAGGCTTTGCAAAAATTGAATGAAATAAAAAAATGGGTGGGACTGAAATAAGGCGGAACGGTAATGATAGCTTCTTTTTTCGGGCATCCGTACAACAAACGATCATGCCTTTTCATCGTCATTCATTTTGAATTAACAAAAAAAATCGCCTATTTTGCATCTTTAAATATAAAAAAGAGTGAATTTATTAGATCAGTTAGATATTCTTTCAAAAACAATCGGTATCGTATTCGTGGTTGCCGGTTTCATTCAACTCTTGTATTATTTCATCATTTACATCCGTCCGGTGTGCAGGAAGGAAAAGCCGGACGACCGTTCCGAATTTCCTCCCGTATCCGTCATCGTATGCGCCCGCAATGAAAAAGAGAACCTGGAAGCCGGCCTTGTGCTGCTCCTGACGCAGGACTACCCGCAATACGAAGTGATTGTGGTCAACGACTGTTCCGAAGACAGTACCGAAGAATTGCTGACTGTTCTGAAAAGTCGCTACGCCCACTTGCGAAGCACCATCATCAAACAGGACGCCTCGTTTCGCAACAGTAAAAAATTCGCTTCATTCATCGGCATCAAAGCGGCGCAGTACGAATGGATGCTTTTTACGGACGCCGGTTGCCGCGTTGCGGGAAATCAGTGGATACGCTCCATGAGCCGGTATTTTAAGCCGGGAAAAAGCATCATACTCGGATATGGAGGATATCTTGCCGGAAAAGGCTTGCTGAACAAGTGGATCCAGTACACCGCCTGCTTCGATACCTTGCGTTGTTTCGGATTTGCCTTGTGCCGGATGCCGTACATGGGGATAGGACGCAATCTGGCTTACCGGAAATCGCTTTTTTATCAGCACAATGGATCCGCGCGGCATGTGCATGTCCTCTCCGGTGAAAACGACCTGTTTGTCAGTCAGGCAGCCACCAGCAGGAACGTAGCCGTTAATTCCGAACCGGCGGCACACACTTATTCCGCACCCAAAACGGAATTTCGCGACTGGATGCGCCGGCAGTGCGAGCATTATGCCATTCTCGAATACGCGAAATGGCATCATCTTCTCCTCTTGTGGACAGAACCGTTCTCCAGAATCCTGCTTTGGACCTCCTTTGTGAGCTTGTGCATCCTGCATCCGGATGGCATCCCGTACTTTTTTTGCATATTTTTATTCCGAATGTCAATTTTTTTGCTTATCTTTCGCTGGGCAATGAAACGCTTCAAGGTAAAAGGAATTTTATGGATTTCCGTTTTCTTTGACCTTGTGATGCCGTTCATCTACGCTCATGCGTATATATTAAATAAAATGTTATTGAATCAGCAAAAATGGAAATAAATCCCAACCCCTTATCCGGTAAAGCCAAAATGGACGCAGAACTCGTCCGGCAGGCAATCAGAGGTGACCAAAAAGCGTACGCTCTGCTGATGGAGCGCTATAGAGACGCCATTTACTTTATGCTGGTCAAAATGGTCAACAACACCGCCGATGCGGAAGACCTGACCATTGAAGCCTTCGGCAAGGCATTCAAATATATCAAAAACTATACACCCAACTTCGCCTTTAGCACATGGCTGTTTAAAATCGCCACCAATAATGCCATTGACTTTATCCGGCGAAAAAAACAAACCAGCATTTCGATCGATGAAAGCAGCCCGGATGCACTCCCCTTTAATATCCGTTCCGAACAGCCTACCCCCGAAGAAAACCTGATCTCGGAACAGAAGATCATGATGCTCCGTGCAGTGGTGGCAAAACTCAAACCGCGATACCGGCGGCTGGTCGAGCTCCGTTACTTCTATGAATATTCATACGAAGAAATCTGTTCGGAAATGGAATTGCCCATAGGCACCGTTAAGGCACAACTGTTTAGAGCCAAGGAACTCTTGCAGAACATTCTGAAAAACAGCCCCGATTCAAGAGAGATGGACGAATGAATCATTCCTCCTCAACGGTAGAAAAAACCATACTGCCGCACTTTCCTCACCTCACGCCACGGCAGGTCGCCGCTTTTTCCCGGCTTGCACCCATGTACAGGCAGTGGAACGAACGCATCAACGTCATCTCCCGCAAGGATATCGACGAACTGTACCTGCACCACGTGTTGCATTCCCTGTCCATCGCCAAAGTGATCACATTCGCGCCGGGCGCAAAAATACTTGACATAGGTACGGGAGGCGGCTTTCCGGGAATACCGCTGGCCATCCTTTTCCCCGATACCTTTTTTCACCTGACAGATGCCGTGGGGAAAAAACTGAAAGTGGTAAACGCTGTTGCAGAAGAACTGAACCTGGCCAATGTCACCGCGCAACACATTCGCGCGGAACAGTTGACCGGACAGTACGACTTCGCAGTCAGCCGTGCGGTAGCGCCCCTCAACAGCCTTCTTGCATGGATTCGCGGGAAAATAAGCGACCGCAGGATGCACAGCCTCCCCAACGGCGCATTCTTCCTGAAAGGAGGAGACCTGGACGACGAACTCGGCGATTACCGCCACCGGGCAACCATCTTTCCCGTCAACCGCTTTTTTCCGGAATCCTTCTTCGCTGAAAAAAAAATAATTTTCCTGCCGGTCGGCCGTTGATAAATCCGGCCGGATGACTGCGGCTACCTGTGCAACAGATGGCGAATGCCGAACTCAGGCGCATCTGCGAAAAAATCTCCGTATCCACACGACGCCTGCTGCCAATGCCCAGCGCGTAAGCAGCATACACCACAGGTTGGCTCCGACGGAGAAAAACAGCAACACATCCTCCAGATTGCTGTGAGAGATAGCGATATGGTAATTCAATAAATCGGCGTCTTTTTTGCTGATCTTGCCCTGTTCCGTTTCCTCCGTCATCACTGCCGCGCCATAAGCCAACCCCAGCGTATTGGCAACAATCCACAGAAAGGACGTTCCGGCCGGCAGGCCGAAAATCTTCAATACCGGACGAAACAGTTTCGAGAGTACACGGATAATGCCAAATTCCACCATCACTTTTTGCAACACGTTTAATGAAAAGATAATCGTTCCCATTTTGACAAGCAGGATGCTCGTAGATACCATCCAGTTGATCGCCGTTTCTTTCAGGGACAAGGAAACCGGCACACGGGCAACGGCGCTCGCCGCCGGTTCGGCAGGCAGGATCAGATTCAGCAGGAATGCGGACACCAGCGCCGCGCCGGTACGTAACGCGACCATTTGTACGGCCGATGATCCGCACTTTTTCTGTATGGCTGTTTCAATAATCATGTTGTGGCTGCAAAGGCACATCACCGCCATAATGCTGACAGCCCGCAGATCAAGGTCAAGGGTAACCAGCGCCGCAACAGCCGGATAAAGGTTCACGAAATAAGCCGTCAGGTAGATCAGCGCCGACTCGCCCGGCAGTCCTATCACACCGAACAGCGGATGGAGCTTTTCCGCCAGCCATGTAATGACACCGGCATATTGCAGGACGGCGATCGATGCCGACACCACAACGGTCAGCTTCGCCATCCACCACATCATTCTCCCTGCCGGACGAATCCCCGTCCGTGCAGCATCAATGAACCGACGACGAATCGAAAAACAGTTTATTTTTTGAGTTGTTGAAACATCCATTCCGTGGCTTTTTCCCACTGCTCCGGATAAGTCCAGTGGCCTGTTTCTTCCGCCAAAAACAGCGTTTTGGGCGCCGAAATAACGTTATATGCCGAATACATGGAGGTAGGCGGACAAGTGGCATCGTTGTAACCGAACGAATAAAATCCCGGCACTTTTAGCTGACGTGCAAAATTGACCACATCATAATATCTGGATGTTTCCGCTTTTTCGGGTGTTTCTTTAACACGTCTGTTGTTTTCATTAAACAGGTGAGGCCAGCCGCCTGCCCTGCCGTTCAGATACCCCGTCAAATCGCAAAGGGCGGGGTAGAAAGCCACTAATCCTTTGATGCGACTGTCGAGGGCAGCGGTAACAATAGACAACGCTCCTCCCTGACTGCCTCCGGAAACAACAATATTGACCCCGTCAAATTCGGGCAGGCTGAAAATGAAATCCACCGCACGGATACAGCCGAGGTACACACGTCTGTAATAATAGCGATCTTTGTCGTCGAGATGGTAGAACATGTAACCGGACAGTGCGCCTGTCCGCAAAGCGTCATATACAGAAGCATCCAGAATCACTGGAATGCCGTGTATGCCTATGTCGAGCGTAACGGCGCCTTTGTCTGCGTTAGCCACATTGCCGTAATAGGGGCGGACACCCGCTCCGGGAACAGTCAATACGGCCGGATACTTGCCCGGTGCCTTGGGAACGCACAGTATGCCATACAGTCTCGAATGACCGATGTTTTGCAGATTAACATGATAAACATTGGTTTTTTCGGTACAGCGGTCGGGGAGCAACGTTACTCTTGCATCCATGGGAATGGCGGCAAGATCGGTTTTTCCTTTTTCCCAAAAAGCAATAAAATCAGTCGGTTGGGTGGTGGAAGGCTGAATGGTTTCGGGTGCAAAGGCAGCCGTCGCCAGCCCGTCATAGGTCTTGCCATCATATTTGGCAAATACGCGACAACGCAGGAAACCAGCATCTTTCATGGTGCCTCCGTCAATCGTCAGCGTACCGTCTTTTAGTACCTGCTTGCCCTTCTTCACGGGCGGAAGCATTTCAGGCCCCAGCTCAAAGGTGATTTCCACATTCCGAAGCAATACGTCGTTTTTAGTGACCGACACTTCAAACTTGACTTTTTCTCCCACCCGATATACCCAATCGGCGTGGTCGGGCGCAATATTTACTTTTACCAATTTCTCCGCCGATTGAGCGGTCAATTGTAAAGAATACAGGAACCATCCCGTAAGAAAAACCAAAAGACTTCTTCTGTTCATGATCTGAAATTTAAAAAATGAATATAATTTGCGACAAAGGTAAAGTAAAAACCAAACAAAAAATCAAATTGCGGCATTTTTTTACTCCTTTTCCGCTGTAAAAAACTTTTTTTCATTGCATGCGCTTGGAAAACCGATGTTTTTCATCTATTTTTGCGCGCTGACGAAAATCGGCAATGGCACAAACTAAGTAATATGTTTTTTTGGTATAAATCAGTGTTAAATTACAAATAATGTCATGATAGTTAAAATATATCCCGAAAATCCTAATATCAAGCAGATAGAGGCTGTAGTCAGGTTGTTGCATGACGACGGGGTAATCATTTATCCGACAGACACGGTGTATGGTATCGGATGCGACATTTACAACCGGAAAGCCATTGATCGAATTGCAAAAATCAAAGGCCGAGATATTGAAAAAGCCAATTTTTCCTTTATTTGTCATGATTTGAGCCACTTGTCGGAATATGCGCGACAGGTTTCCAATACGACTTTCAAATTGATGAAGCGTCATTTGCCTGGGCCTTTCACCTTTATTTTAAATGCCAGCAATAAAGTTCCCAAACTGATGGAAAGCCGGAAAAAAACCGTAGGCATCCGTATTCCCGCTCACTCCGTAGCCCTGTCCATTGTGGAGCAGTTCGGCAACCCTATTCTTTCCACTTCCATAGAGCGAAACGACAGCATGGTGGAATATACTACCGATCCCGAACTGATCCACGAGAAATACGAAGGGATGGTGGACATGGTCATCGACAGCGGTTTCGGGCGTTACGAATATTCCACCGTCATTGACTGTACAGGGGATGAACCGAAGATTCTCCGTCAAGGGTTGGGCATTTTGGTTGAATAATCGATGATGGACAACGCTCTCCAGACACTGATATCCCATCTGCCGGAACAACCGGGAGTGTACCAGTTTTTTAATTCCGAAAAAGTCATTATTTACATCGGCAAAGCCAAAAACCTGAAGAAACGGGTATCCAGCTATTTCAACCAACCCCGCAACGATTATAAAAAGAACCTGATGGTGAGCAAAATAGCAGATATCCGCACCGTCGTTGTCGATACCGAAGTCGATGCGTTACTGCTGGAAAACAATCTCATCAAGAAATACCTGCCGCGCTACAATGTGATGCTGAAAGACGACAAGTCCTATCCGTGGATCGTGATTCGCAACGAACCTTTTCCCCGCATATACCTGATGCGCAATCCTGTTCGCGACGGCTCCTCCTATTTCGGGCCTTATACCTCCGTAGGTGCAGTGCGGACATCGCTTGATCTTATCAGACAGATTTACCAACTGCGCACCTGTTCCCTCCATCTGATCGGAGAACAGATTCAAAAGAAGAAATTCCGCATCTGTCTCGAATACCATCTCGGCAACTGCAAAGCCCCCTGCACAGGCTTGCAAACGGAAGAAGAATACAACGATGCCGTGGAGCAAATCAAAACCATCCTGAAAGGAAAAATAGCATCGGTGATACAGAAACTGCGGGAAACGATGAACGAACATGCCAAAAACTACCGGTTCGAACAGGCGGAAGCCGTCAAAAATAAAATCGTCGCACTGGAAAAATATCGAAGCAAATCTGTCGTCGTCAATCCTTCTATCAGCAATGTGGACGTATATTCGTATGTGGACGACGTGCAATGCGCTTATATCAACTATCTGCACGTTGTGGCCGGATCTGTGGTGCAGGCGTGCAATATCGAAATGGTCAAAAGACTCGAAGAAGACCCTGCGGAATTGCTTAGCCTTGCCATTATCGACTTTCGCGAACGCTTTCAGAGCCAGTCAACGGAAATCATTGTCCCTTTCGAACCCGACATGCAACTGTCCGGTGTCGTTTATACCATACCGAAATCGAAAGGAAAAAAACACCTGCTGGATTTGTCGCTGCGCAATGCCCGGACTTACCGGGAAGAAAAGATGAAACTGACGGAACAGATCGATCCCGACCGCCACGAAAACCGGATCATGGAAACGCTCAAACGCGACCTGCATCTGAGTGAGATACCCGTGCATATCGAATGTTTCGACAATTCCAACATACAGGGTACCAGCGCTGTGGCTTCGTGTGTGGTGTTCCGCAACGCGCATCCCAGCAAAAAAGAATACCGGCATTTCAACATCAAGACAGTGGAAGGCCCCGACGACTTCGCCTCGATGGAAGAAATCGTTTTTCGACGCTACAATAGAATGAAGATCGAAAATAAAAAAATGCCCCAACTGATTGTGGTTGACGGTGGAAAAGGACAACTCAATGCTGCCGTCAATAGCCTCCGAAAACTCGGACTGAATCGACGCATTGCGGTCATAGGGATTGCCAAACGACTGGAAGAAATCTATTTTCCGGGCGACACAACCCCTATCTACCTGGACAAACGATCGGAAAGCCTTCGACTGATTCAACATCTTCGTGACGAAGCACACAGGTTTGGCATCACATTCCACCGAAACAAGCGTTCCCGATCAATGATTAACACCGAACTGCAAAACATCAAAGGAATAGGTACAAAAACCATCGAACAGTTGCTGCAACATTTCAAATCCTTTGCACGACTAAAAGATACCCCCGAAAAAGATATTGTAGCGGTGATAGGTAAACATAAAGCCGAACTGTTAACAAAATATTTAAAATCAGGCGAAGAAAGGTAAGACACCGTCCGCTGTCCCTCATCCTGTCTTGACACTGCCCTATTCGTTCACCACGAAATAAAAATTTTTTTTTTACAAAGCGAGTACATATTCTAAAAATATACAATATCTTTGCAATCGTATAGCAATGATATGTGTTTATCATCCTAAAAATATAAGGTAATGCAAATGAAAGTAAAACGGTGAAAAAGGCGGGAAATATAAGGTTGTTTTCGTGCGTATGGCTCTTGTGTGCCGTATTGCCGTTAGGGGCGCAGGTACAGATTCCGTTCATCAACTATACCATGAAAAGTGGGTTGGTACAGAGTCAGGTGCGCAGCATCTGTCAAGATGACATGGGATACTTGTGGATCGGCACGATGGAAGGACTTTCCAGGTTCGACGGAAAAAATTTCAGAAACTATACGGTGTCCGACGGATTGCCTTCCAACCAGATCACCGAAGTGATGGCAGACCGGAAATCACAGCTCTGGATCGCCACCTCCGGCATGGGGCTGGTGATGTTTGACGGAAAAACATTCAAATCCTATACCACCAAAGACGGATTGGTTTCCAACAGCTTTGAAAAAAGAGACCACAACCCGCTCCTGCTGGAAGACGCAAAAGGCAACATCTGGTGCAGGTCGGACAGAGGAATCTCGGTCATCGGCAACGAAAACATCGTTTCCTACGACGCCCGCAACGGATTTACCGACAACAGGACGGGCTGCTTCGCCGCAGACGCTGCCGGACGGATCATCTGCGGCGGAGACGAAACGGTATTCATCATCGAACAAGGCAAAGTGTCCCACCATCCCCTTTACGGCGCCGGCATGGTAACCAAGCTGTTCGCCGACAAAAAAGGAAACATGTTCGGAGCGGGAAGAACCCAAATCTTCAAACTCTCCGGCAACACCGCCGAACTCGTATTTTCGGCAGACGACATACTGACGGCAACTGCCGACGCTGCCGGACACATCTGGATATCCACGCTGGAAGAAGTGCTCCTGCTGGACGGACGTACATTTCAAGTGCTGGACAAGCTGAACGACCCTGCCGTATTCAAAATATACGAAGACTCCCGGCACAACATCTGGCTGCTGAGCATCAACAACGGCGTTTATAAATACAGCGACGGCTATTTCGACAATTACGGCTCGGCTTCCGGTCTTGCGGGCGACGAAACCACTTGTATCTTTGAAGACAGCGAAGGCAACATCTGGATAGGTACCAACAACGGCGTATCCATGTACGGAAAAGTGATATTCGAAACCTATACCACCGCCTCAGGGTTGCCCAACAACCACATACTGGCAGTAACGGTCGATTCGTCGGACAATGTGTGGTGCGCCCCGATGAACAACGGGTTGGCAAAAATCAACCGGCGAAAAATAACACTACTCGACTCCCCGGAAAAGAAAACCCGCCCTGGCACCAACAATGTCATCAGCATGTCCATGACAGACGACAAACTGCTGCTGGGTTGCGTCTCCGAAGGTATGGGAATGGTGGTGGACGACCGGTGGCAAATAGAATATTTCCCCACATTGATCAACGTCGACATCAATGATATCCTCGTCATCAATGACGAATGCTGGCTGGCAACCTCCGGCGGACTGGGACACAAAAAAGGCAAAACGGTCGTCTTCTACGGTACGGACAACGGACTGGCGGACAATAACGTGTTCTTCCTCACGGCAGACGCAAAAAACAGGATCTGGTGTACAACAGTTGCCGGAGTATCCGTATTCGACGGACAGCAGTTCGTTACTTACACCGAAGAAAACGGCCTGCCCGGCAATTCCTGCACCGACATCGCCATCGACGACAACGGAGCGGTATGGGTAGGCACGGAAAACGGACTGTGCCGCATCACGGAAAATGACGGACAGATGACCTTCAGGAATTATTCCTCCGCCGACGGACTGGCATCCGACGCCATCAGTGTAGTGCACGCCGGCCGGAACGGTAAACTGTGGGTGGGAAACAACGGCGGACTGAACGTCATCGACCTGGCAACCGACAAGATACTCCACTATTCCGAAGAAGACGGTTTTACGGCGATGGACTGCTACCTGGGCGCTGCCGAAACGGACATCGACGGCAACGTATGGTTCGGAACGGTTGCAGGCCTGGTAAAATACCTGCCTTCCAGAGATGTCCCACGACAAACGCCGCCGCGCACCAGCATCACAGACATCGTGCTGACCGACGGCGACGACATCCGGCAATACGCCGACACAACGCAAAACGCGAAGCTGCCTGCCGACCTCGCCCTGCCCCACAACAGGAACACTGTCCGGATCGACTGGATAGGAATACACTTTACCGTGCCTGCTAAAAACAGCTATCGCTACTTTCTGGAAGGATACGACAAAAACTGGCGCGAAGGAAAGGAGACCTCCCACGAATACCAACTTTCTCCCGGAAAGTACACGTTCAGAGTGATGTCATGCAACAGCGACGGAATATGGAACGCCGAACCGGTCGCCTACACCTTCGCCGTGCGCCCCCCGTGGTGGGCTACGTGGTTTGCCTATTCAGGATACGCCATGGTGCTCTTCCTGCTCTTCCTGCTGTACGCCAAATGGCGGGAACGGGCATTGAGGGAGAAAAACCGCCTGCTGGAACAAAAAGTACAGGAACGAACCGTAGAAATAGAACGCCAGAAAGAAAATATCAGAGAACAGCGGGACAGGATTGCCGAACAGCGAAAGGAAATCATGGACAGCATACGGTATGCCAAGCAGATACAGACCGCCCTGATGCCCGATAAAATCAAAATGCAGCAAACACTGCCGGAACACTTCCTGTTCTTCCGCCCGCGCAACGTGGTGAGCGGCGACTATTACTGGGTAGAGCGAAAAGGCAACAAATCGGTGGCTATCGCCGCCGACTGCACGGGACACGGCGTACCGGGTGCCTTCATGAGCATGTTGGGCATATCCATCCTGAACGAAATGTTCATCCGGCAGGAACCGGACAACGCCGCCGCCATCCTGAACGAATTGCGGCGAAACCTCAAAGCCATGCTCTCCCAAAAAGGCATGGACGGCGAACGGCGCGACGGCATGGACGCCGCCCTGTGCATCATTGATGAGGAAGCAATGGAAGTGCAGTACGCCGGTGCATACAACTCCATGCTGCTGATCCGCAACAAGGAACTGATGGAATACAAGGCCGATAAAATGCCCGTGGGAGTTCATGCCGCTGACGAAAGGAATTTCACTAACCACTGCGTGCCGCTGCAACCCAATGATATGATTTATATCTTTTCCGACGGCTATGTCGACCAGTTCGGCGGCCCGGACGATACCAAGTTCAAAACCAAAACCTTCAAGCAGATGCTGGTGAATATCTCGGATTTGCCCGTCGAACGCCAGCAGGAAATTGTCGCAAATGAACACGACGCATGGAAAGGCACGAAAGAACAGATTGACGACATCCTGGTGATAGGCATCAGAATCAACGGGATAAAAAATCATTCATAAATATGAAAAAGCTATCTATTTTAAATTTGACGATTACGGCAGTCTTTTCAGTCTGCTGTATAATGTATGGATGCACCGGCGGCAGCGATATTGCTGCTCTGGAAAAGGGTTTTAATAATCCTCCGTCGAGCGCGAGATCCGGTGTTTACTGGTATTTTATGGACGGGAATTTTTCCCGTGAAGCCGTCACTAAAGATCTGGA
>JAISWE010000148.1 GCA_031271175.1 Bacteroidales bacterium
ATCGGCTTGCTGGCAGTGCTCATCCGCGTGCTCAACCCCGCCTACCCCGAAGGAATGATGCTGGCCATCCTGCTGATGAACACCTTCGCGCCGCTGATAGACCACTATGTAGTAGAAGCAAATATCCGCAGGCGGTTGAAAAGATGAAACACCGCCGAAGTTTGATGTATCCGACATCCGATTCCGCCGGAATCCGGACAACTGCCATGATATGCCGAAGTTTGACATGGGGGAAATCGAAACGGAGGGAAACATATCATTCATTTAATCGTTGATGCCGGAATGAAAGAAAAAAACAAAAAGAAACAGTCCAAAACCAATCTGAACAACATGCCCGATCCGGAGTTACTCCGCGTCAACAGGCTGTCCGTCCTTTTCAACAACAGGGAATTGCGGGCAATCAACGAATATTGCAGAAAATACGCTATCCGCAACCGTTCAAAACTGATCCGCGACATTGTTTTTTCCACCGTCATCAGGAAGTTTGAAGACGATTACCCGACATTATTCTGAACCATGGATATCATCCGGCTGCAAGAGGTCGATTCTACCAATCGTCACCTGATACGCCTGTCGGTCGATGCGCTCGAAGAGGGAACGACAGTCGTTGCCGAGCGTCAAACAGACGGACGCGGGCAGGGCGACAACAGGTGGGAAAGCGAACCGGGCAAAAACCTCACCTTTTCCGTCCTTCTTTATCCCTCTTTTGTCAGGGGAACGGAACCGTTCGGCATTGCCGAGGCCATAGCGCTTGCCGTCAGCGATTTTGCAGCGCAACACGTCCAAAACATATCCGTAAAATGGCCTAACGACATCTATTGGGGCGGCGGAAAAATCGCCGGTATCCTGGTCGAAAACTTTATCCAGGGGGAATGGATCACCAAAACCGTTGCCGGCGTAGGCATCAATATCAATCAGGAACGGTTTGCCGGCAATGCACCCAATCCCGTTTCGCTACGGCAGGCAACAGGAAAGCAGTTCGACACGGAAGAATGCCTGCACCGAATATTGCAATGTATCGCCGGACGCTACCGTCAGCTCCGGACAGCGCCCGACGCACTGCATCATGATTACATCGGGCGGCTGTATCGTTTCAATCTCCCGAAAACTTACCGCGCAAACGGGGTATGCTTCAAAGCGCGGATCATAGGCGTCAGTCGTTGCGGCAGGCTCGAACTGCTTACCGCCGACAACCGAATCAAAACTTTCGCCTTCAAAGAAATCAGCTTCGAACAGGACAATGGCGATGAATGATTTTGAACTTCACCATTCAATTTTTAAAACAGGAACTGACCGACCGGAACGAACAGATGCTTCGACCGTTCACTGATTGATGCACCGGAAGGAGTATCTCCATTGGGAAAACCTATCAATAAGAACCTCAGTAGCGGCAGCAGACCCCGATACCAGCAACCTTATTTTTGACACTTAACAACTTGAAAATAAGGCGCATAAACAAAAAACCGCCGATTCCTCTAAAATTCAATGACAATTGACAATTGAAAGTTGAAAATCATCCGCCTCCAAGCACCTGAAAGACAATGCATTCGTCCGTATCCGCCGCGTCCCGGCATTTTCAATTATTCACTATTCATTATTCATTATTCATTTCGTTTTCATCAAATGAATATTTTTATAAATTTTTAACAAAAAATATTTGCATAATGATTTTTTATGTTGTATATTTGCCGCGTTAAATTTTATTCGAACCTTATATGCGTAGTCGTTGTCTTTTTAGCCAAAAAACCTTCGAAAAGATGCGATTTTTCCAACAGGAAGAATTGACCTGTAATGCAGGGTATATATGGTTTGGTACGGTTATTGAGAGAGAGAGAGAGAGAGAGAGAGAGAGAGAGAGAGAGAGAGAGCAGACCATAACTTAATACGCGCACGCGCGCATAATAAAAAAATTTTCCAGAATTTATATAGCCGCAGTATCATTTTTGATATTATGTGGTTTTTTATTGTTGAAGTCGGCGTGGTTGCTACTTCTTCCCCCTTATCGGTCTTTTCGGAACGTGTGGGCATGTGCCGAAACTTTCAAAGTGTGTTTCAAAAGTCCGCCATGCATTCCCTTATCTTAAAAATAAAAATAAACCTTAAAATAAGTTATTATGGATAAAAGTAAATTTAACCCAACTTGGGATAACAAAAATCGGCGTTTGACGCGAGGAATATGGCTCTTCGCAATGGTTGTATGTAGTCTCATGGCTTGCCATGACGAGACGGAAGTACAGGAGCGGCCGGCGTATGATCCTGCAACTCCCATTACCTTGACTTCTTTTTTTCCCGATTCGGGAAGGATACGGGACGAAGTAATTCTGGAAGGCGGAAATTTCGGAACGGATATATCCAAAATCAGAGTGTATTTCAACAAAACAAAAGCGCCGGTGATCGGTACATCGGGACGCAGAATATTCGCGACCGTGCCTCGTATGCCGGGCGATACCTGTACGGTGTCGATAGCAGCAGGAGACGGGCAAACGCTGGGATTCGATTCTGTTGTATATGAACATCTGTTCAGGTATAGAATGACCGTTTCGGTTTCTACTGTTTGCGGAAACGGAACCTATACCAACCGTCCGGGATCCCTGGATCAGGCGCTTATTTCTCCCTTCCAACTGGATGTGGATGGTAACGGCAACATTTTTGTAGGAACCGAGCATGGTTTTGAGGGCGGCAACACCACCGACGTAGGTTTTGTCCGCATCAACGAAACGGAAAATACCATGGAACTGATTCAAAACATGGGAACTATCAGCGGCGATAGCTATGGCCCCCGTTTCGAAGGCATCAATGCCGACAAATTTACAGGAATGTTGTACACGACCGTGAGGCAACAAGTGATGTCCTATGTCACCATTGATCCTTCGGAAAACTGGATTCCAAGGCTGAAAATGTTTCACTGGGTAAACAATCCGGCCTATCCGGAGTATGACGGAGACTATCCGACTACAACCGGCAATTACATGGGATACAATCAATTCGACGGTTACATGTACACACGCTTTTCCAACGGGCATATCGTCAGGATTGATCCGAAAACTGGAGAAGGGATGGTGATATACAAAACATCTCAGACAGGTACGTCAATCGGTATTGATTTTGACCCCAAACATCCGGAGATGCTCTATATTGCCGGCTACAATTCCACAGGAATGGCGCACAGAATATGGCGGCTGAATTTGACGACCAATGAATGGGTGCAACTTAACGGAGCATCAACGGCAGGACATAGGGATGGACATATCAGTCAGGCCATGTTCAATACCCCTTACGGATTGCGCTTCGACATGAATGGCATAGCCTATATTTCCGACCTGCAAAATCACTGTATCCGAAAATACGACCCTGAAACGGGGATGGTTTCTACTGTACTGGGGATTCCGGGTACATCGGGTTCTCAAGACGGAGGACAGGATGATGCAACATTCAATCAGCCCAGCGCTGTCGGCGTCGATATGGACGGTAACGTATATGTGGCCGATCGTGCCAATCGCCGTGTCAGAAAGCTGGCAATAGAATAAACCGAATAGATTAAAATTAAATAAACACAAATGAAAACACAAATGAAAAAGTCTTTATTATCAATGCTATTCATGGCGATATGTTCCGGTATTTTTGCCCAAACCTTCGTTATGGAAGGCGTGGTATATGATGAAACGGGAGCAACCGTTCCCGGAGCAACCGTCTATCTGAAGGACAAAACAGGCATCGGCACTTCTACCGACGTCAACGGTAAATTCAACATCAAGGCGGAACGTGGGGATAAAATCATCGTCTCTTTTGTGGGATATAACAATGTGGAATATCTCGTGATAGAAGAAAAGAAGGATATTGAAATCCGGTTCAGCGAATCTGCTCAGGAACTGGAAGAAGTTGTGATATCTGCTTTCGGTACCACACAGCGGAAAATATCCTCGGTAGCTGCCGTCAGCACCGTTGACGTGAAGGAATTGCAGGTACCGGTAGCCTCTATAGCCAATCTGTTGGGAGGCAAGGTGGCAGGCGTATTTTCCATGCAGACCAGCGGCGAACCCGGACAGAACATTTCCGAATTTTGGGTACGCGGCATCGGTACTTTCGGCGCCAGTAGCGGCGCGTTGGTGCTGATTGACGGGCTGGAAGGAGACATCAACTCCATCGACCCCGCCGACATAGAAAGTTTTTCGGTGTTGAAAGATGCTTCGGCGACCGCGGTGTATGGCGTTCGCGGCGCCAATGGAGTGGTGCTGATTACTACCAAGCGGGGCGAAGAAGGAAAATTGAAAATCACGGCGCGCGCCAACTGGTCGCTTTCGCATCTGCGCAGGGTGCCGGAATACATCCGCTCTTACGATTATGCCCTGTTGGCTAATGAAGCCCATGAAGTGCGGGGAGGATCGCCGTTATACAGAAATATCGAACTGGCCATTATCGAAGACCATCTGGACCCCGACAAATATCCCGACGTCAGTTGGCAGGACGAAATACTGAGGAAAAATTCCTTCAAACAGAATTATTACCTCAGCGCCAATGGAGGAGGAAGTGTAGCCAAATATTTCGTCAGTTTGGGCGGAAGCAGAGAATCTGCCGCCTACAATTACGATAAAAACAGTGCATACGCTTCCAATGTGGGGTACAGCACCTACAGTTTCCGCACCAATTTGGACATTGATTTGACCAAAACATCCAAACTGTTTTTTGGTACGGACGGTTTCCTGTCCATTCGCAATCTGCCGGGCGTAGCCAATACCGACTATATCTGGATGGCTCAGTCGCAATTAACTCCCCTGTATTTGCCGGTTCGCTATTCCGACGGGAAATATCCCGGCGTAGGTCAAAATGAGGATACATCGCCTTATGTACTGATCAATCGGACGGGAAGGTCTTCCGAGCAGAATTACAAAGGAAAAATAACCATGGCTTATGGTCAGGATATGTCATTCCTGCTCGAAGGCCTAAAGTTAAGGCTACAAGGAGCATACGACGTGCAGAATTACTTTAACGAAAGACGTTATATTCTGCCGCCACTGTATCAGGCGCTGGACAGAAGAACCGACGGATCGCTGGTGATGCGCCAGACCGTTCTTGCAATGCCTGCCTCTTACACCAAAACTACCCATCAGTTCCGGAAGTACCACATGGAAAGCACGATCAATTACGATCATGTATTCGCACAGGATCACCGCGTATCGGGACTGGTGTATTATTACATCAGCGATCAGAAAAAAACCAAAGACGCCACCACCAACATGAGCGCCATACCGGTTCGATATCAGGGAGTTTCCAGCCGGTTTACCTACAACTTTCGCGACACCTATATGATAGACATCAACTTCGGTTACACCGGTTCGGAAAACTTCCAGCCGGGACACCAGTACGGATTCTTCCCTTCCATAGCGCTGGGATGGGTGCCTTCGAGCTATGAGTGGGTGAAAAATCAATTGCCATGGGTGGACTTTTTCAAAATCAGAGCTTCCTACGGTACGGTAGGCAACGACCGGCTGGCCGGCAACCGCCGTTTCCCGTACATGACCAATGCCTCATTAGGCTACCAGCGCGTATATGAAAGTCTTAACGCTCTTGAAACGCTTGTTGTAACGAGGGTGGGCGCCGATAACCTGCGTTGGGAAAAAGCGTTGAAGAGCGACATCGGTATTGAAGGTAGATTTTGGAACGACCGCATATCTTTCGTAGTGGATATTTTCCGCGACAAGCGCGACGGCATTTTCCAACCACGCCAGCAAGTGCCTGATTATGTTGGATTGACAAATATGCCGTATGGCAACGTCGGAGCGATGGAAAGTTTCGGCGCCGACGGCAATGCCAGCTATACGCAAAAATTAACCAAAGACATGAGTTTTACCGTCAGGGGAAATTTCACCTATTCGGACAACAAAGTGAAATCATGGGAAGAGACCTATCTGGAATATCCGTATTTGTTTCGGGAAGGATTTCCCAATGATTCGCACCGCGGTTATCAGTCTTTGGGGCTATTCAAAGATGATGATGATGTCCGTTACAGCCCCGACCAAACGACTGTTGCTGGAAGTACGCCGGTCAGAGCCGGAGATATCAAATACAAGGACGTCAATGGCGACGGAAAAATCAACGTGCTCGACAAAGTGCCGCTTTCCCGTTCCACCATGCCCATGCTGATGTTCGGTTTCGGCGGAGAATTCAGGTACAAAAAACTGACGGTAGGCGTACTGTTCAAAGGAACCGGAAAAACAGACTATTACCATGTAGGCCAGTCGGTGAAACATAACATTGACGGAAACGAATACAGATACAATAACGGTATGGGGTATGTTCCCTTTTTCGGAGGAACGAAAGGCAATGTGTTGACCATAGCCAACGATCCTCACAATCGTTGGATTCCGTTGGATTATGCCCTTGCGCACGGTATTGATCCTGCTCTTGCGGAAAATCCCAATGCCCGTTTCCCGAGACTGTTTTACGGAGAAAATATCAATAACTCGCAGTTGTCCGATTTCTGGAAAGGCGACGCACGTTATCTCCGCTTACAGGAAATCACCGTCAGCTACAATCTTAACGGCGACTGGCTGCGCAGGGCGAAAATAGCTTCCATTGACCTGCAACTGATAGGGTCCAATATCTATGTATGGGACAAAGTGAAAATCTTTGATCCCGAACAGGCGCAATACAACGGACGGGTATATCCCATTCCGGCGGTATATACTTTACAGCTGTATATCAATCTGTAACAAAATCGTAAACCATTATTTACCAATGAATCAATGTACCATCTAATAAAATCGAATAAAATGAAAAAAATGTCTTCCAACCGTAAAAAATATGGAAAAGCTTTTTGCCGGTTATGGTCCGGCTGGCTTCCGGCAACAGCGTTGATGATCTTTGCCCTGTTGTCCTCTTGTAGAGATTTCCTGAATGTGGACAATTATTTTGACGATGAATTTAAACTGGATTCTACTTTCACCCAAACGAGATATGTGGAAGCCTACATGTGGGGAATGGTGTCGATGTTTCCCGACGAAGCCTTCACACTCCGCTTGAACAATACGCCGGGGCCTTTTGCTGCCGACGAAGGCATTATCAATGTCCGTACAAACAATATCGTATATAACGGGATCAATTTTGCCATGGGATTCATCACTCCGGATGATTTGAAGGAACTCAATACCTGGGGCGCCTATTATGATATTATCCGTATCTGCAATACCATCCTCACACGTATGGGGGAAGTTCCGGACATGGCGTATGCCGATCAACGCAAGATAGAAGGCTATAGCCGGTTTTTTCGCGCCTATGCCTATTACAACCTGTTGATGAATTTCGGGCCTCCGATTCTGCTGGGCGACGAAATCGTGAATAATAACGAACCGTTGGCATACTATGACCGCCCGCGCAGCACCTATGATGCGGCAGTAGCCTATATCTGTTCTGAATTTGAGAAAGCCGCCTCTTTTATGCCATTGACGGTCAGCATAATGGATTTTGGGCGTCCGGCGAGAGGCGCTGCACTGGCATTATCTTCCCGCGTAAAACTGATACATGCCAGCCCCCTCTTCAACGGTGGAACCGTTGCCCACAGATATTACGGCAACTGGCGAAGAAAAACCGACGATTCGCTGTATATCTCCCAAACCTACAGCGAACGGCGCTGGGCATCGGCTGCCGCTGCGGCGGAACGGGTGATGGAGTTACAGAATGGCGGAGTGCCGATGTATGCGCTCTACACGGTGGATTCCACTAACCAGACACATAAACTGCCCGTCGTAACTTCCGATCCCAACTTCAATACGAAAAATTTCCCCGACGGAGCGGCCAATCTTGACCATTACCGTTCCTATGCCGAAATGTTCAGCGGTGAATGTGCGGCTCCGAACGTATCGGAATTTATCTGGACACGTCGCTCGGAGCATGTACAAAGTATTTGGGTACAGGGTTCTTTTCCGACTTCAATTAACGGATGGGGACGCTTCGGCGTAACGCAGAAAATGGTGGACGCATACAGAATGGACGACGGACGCACCATTGAAGAAGCAACAGGCGACGGATATTATAAGGAATCGGGCTACCTGGGAGCAAGCAAAACTTTTTCGGGATACAGGCTCTTATCTACCGTTTCCAATATGTATGTCAACCGGGAAATGCGCTTCTATGCCAGCGTCGGCTTCAATCAATCCTTCTGGGAATGCGGCTCCGTAACCGATGCGCCCGAACCCGACGGAAGCGGCCTTAAAGACCATATTGCCAACTATTATGCGTATGGTTACGACGGAAAAGGCGTTACCAACGAACCGTTGAATTATTCCATTACGGGCTATGTGGTGAAAAAATGGATCCATTCCATGGATGCCCGCAGAGGAGGAGGAAACAGAAGAATGGAAAAGGTATATCCTATTTTCCGTTATGCCGAAATTCTGCTGAACTATGCCGAAGCGCTGAACAATTTGACCGAATCCCATCAGATAGAAGTGAACGGCGAAATACGCACCTATTTCCGGGACGAGGAAAAAATCAAAAAAGCTTTCAACCAGATACGCTATCGGGCCGGATTGCCCGGTATCGTCAACCTGCCTTCCCGCGAAGAATTTCAAAAATTGCTGGAACGCGAACGCATGGTAGAGTTTATGTTTGAAAACAGGCGTTACTACGATGTACGCCGCTGGGGCATTTATGAAGCAACGGAACGGGAACCCATCAGAGGCATGAATACCGATGTGGACGAAAGCAATAAGGACGCTTTCTATCAAAGGACGTTACTCGGTAGCGGCGCTATCCGCGGTCGCGTGGTTGATTCCAAGTTGATGTTTGTGCCGATTCCACGTACCGAAACCCGCCGGTTGCCTTCATTAGACCAAAACCCGGGATGGGAATAATTAAAACCTTAAAAATAAAAAATATGAAATACTTAAGATTATTGATAACGGCAAGTCTCTTGACCGTCGGACTGAATGCCTGCGACAAAGATAATATTTATGAAAGAGAGTTGTATAAGCAGGTCATTGCACTGGTGTGCAGCGACGATTACAATAAGCTGGAAGATAGCCAGCTACTCGGCGAAGAAGCGCTCAGGTATGTGGCGGTATCCTGCGGCGGTACCGAGCCCGTAGCAACGGACGTCCGCATTGCGCTTATTGAGGATGACGCCAAACTGTTGGATTACAACTGGTCGATGTACGATGCCGACCGGTCTATGTATGCCAAACGTCTAACGTTTTCGCATTACAGCATTAAGGATCACCACATCTTCATCCCGAAAGGGGAAAGGGCGGGAAAAATGGAAATTACCTTCTATCCAGACGGCCTGTCACCGGATACTGCCTATTTTCTTCCGCTTTCCATCGGCGCTATATCAGCTTACGAAGTAAATCCGAAAAAACAAAATGTGCTGTATCGTGTATTGATTAAAAATCAGTATGCGGAACAGTTATCTTCCGGATATACCGAATACAGGATGAATGGATATAAAAACGCCTCATCTATCGTATTTACCAAGATCATACAACCATTGACCTCCAACAGGGTACGTATGCTGGCTGGCGACACCCCATTTGAATCTTCCGAAAATGTTTTAAACAGTAGCGCCATCGTGTTGGAAATACAGGACAACCGTTCCGTTCGCATATTGCCGTATAAAAACATTACGGTAACGCAAATAGATGATGATCCCCTGTATCCGAACAAATTCAGTATGGAAACAGACTGGGACAAAACTTTCAAAGTCTTCCGGCTTCATTACAAATACAAAATAAATAACGAACCGGAAGTTGAAATGCGTGAAGAACTGAAATTTGAAATATCCGAAGAATAAAACACTTCTCATGAGCCGTTTTTTCCCATACATACAGTTAGCCGTTCTGTCGCTTGCGCTGGCCGGTTGCCGTCAAACCGACGAAGCGCCCTTCCTTGCCGTGGAAACGGAAAGCATCGTTTTCGGGCCGGAACGGGTAGGGCAAGCGGTTTCTTTCAAATCAAACGTCAACGCCACGGTAGCCTCGTCTCAGCCCTGGTGTACGGCAAAAATCGTGTCCGGAAACAGTAGCAGCCTCATAGAGATTCGTGTAGGAGACAACCCCGTTGTGGGACAGGAACGCAACGCCGAAGTGACCGTCTCCGCCGCAACGAAATCGGTGGCTGTCCGTGTGAAACAGCGCGGAACGAGAGTAACCCTGTCGGTAAATGCCGCTGATACCGAACAGTTGTTTCCGGGCAATGCCGTATCGAGGCAAATCACCGTGACGGCTAATGTGGCGTTTACGGCCAACTCTTCGCATCCGTGGTGCCGGACGGAAATCCTTCCGAATGGAACGGACTATCATCTCAACATATCCGTCGATCTTAACGGTGTAATGAAAGAACGGACGGCAAAAATCGTGCTTCTCGCGCAGGACGCCGAACCTGTTGAAATCATCGTACGGCAGGAAGGCGTTATTGCCGACCGGCCGGGCATGACTATCAAAGGATGGGTAAGTTGCGACAACGAACCGGTAGCTGACGTAGTAGTCTCCGACGGTTGCGAAGTAACCGTTACCGACTCCAACGGAATCTATTATCTGCCCTCGCAGAAGCAAACAGGTTTCGTGTTTATTTCTACGCCGGGCGATTACGAAACAGACAGCAGGGACGGCATTCCGCAGTTCTTCCACCGACTCCAGACGAGCGTCTCCACAGTAGAACGAAAAGATTTCGCTCTGACGAGGGTAAACAACGACAAACATGTAGTGCTTGCCATTGCCGACTGGCACCTGGCCAACCGTACCGCTGATCTGGCGCAGTTCAATACCTGTCTGGTGGACATCAACAGCGTCATCGACAGTTACAGGGCGGCAGGCATAAAAGTGTACGGTCTGACGCTCGGCGACATGAGCTGGGATACCTACTGGTACAGCAACCATTTCGCTCTGCCGGAATATCTGGCGCAGATGAAACGGGTAAATACCGTCTTCTTCAACACCATGGGCAACCACGACAACAACCGCTACATCACCGACGATCAAATCGCCGAACAACCCTACAAGGAAATCATCGGACCTACCTGGTATTCGTTCAATCTGGGAAAAGTCCATTATGTCGTGCTGGACAATATCCAATACATCAATACCGGAGGCGCTCAGGGCGTGATCGGCAACGGCAACTACAACGACATGATTACCGCCAGCCAGATAGACTGGCTGAAAAAAGACCTGGCCGAGATACAGGATAAAAATGCACCGCTGATCGTTGCCATGCACATACATCTGTACAACCAGCCCAACGTAAACAACGCCGCTACCGTCCATCTGGACAACGGACAGGAACTGATCCATTGTTTCGCGGGATTTTCCGACGTGCACGTACTGACGGGACATCTCCACCTCAATTACAGGGTCAACACTTCCACCACACTGATGGAACACAACACCGCCGCACTCTGTGCTACCTGGTGGTGGACGGGAAATACGGGACATGCCGGCAATCATATCTGCAAGGACGGATCGGTGGGCGGCTATGCCGTATGGGAAATGGACGGGAAAAACACGGAATGGTATTACAAAAGTATCGGCTACCCTCGCAGTTACCAGTTCCGAACGTATGACCTGAATACGATCCGGATCACGGCGACGCAATATGCCCCCTCGGCCAATGCAACTTACGCAACAAAAGTGCCGACCTATGCCGGAAGTTATGCCAACGACAACACCTCCAACGAAGTGCTGATCAACGTATGGGGATATGACAGCGACTGGCAAATAGAGGTAAAGGAAGGCGCAACAACACTGCCTGTTACGCGAATATCCGCCAAAGACCCCCTGCACATCATCTCCTACGAATGTCAACGGCTGAACAAAAATGCGGAGCCTACGGCAGATTTCGTTTCCAACAACACTACACATTTTTTCAAAGTGACGGCTTCCAACGCTACCTCAACCCTGAACATCAAGGTAACCGACCGCTTCGGAAACGTCTATACCGAAGCCATGGCCAGACCTAAACAATTAACAATTAATAGTGAATAGTGAATAATAAACAAAAGAAATACAGTAATCATTCATTTTTAAATTTTATCAATATGACAACAAAACATTTCTTAATTGCAGTCCTGTTCATGACAGGATTGGTATCTTGCGAGGATAAGGAAAAAAAACCTTTCCTCAGAATCAATCCGTTTGAAACGGTTCAGGTAGGCAACGACAGCGGAAATGCCCTCATTGAAGTGACGACCAATGTAGATGACTGGACCTTCAGTTTGGCAGACGCCACATGGCTGACGGGAGAAATAACTTCCGAAGGAATCGGATTAACGGTGGAAGCAAATCCGGACAATACCTCCCGCAGGGCTACCGTAACCATATCTTCAGCAAAACATCCGATGGTCAACAAAATGCTGAGCGTTATTCAATCTCATACTTTCCTGACCGTATTGCCGGAAGTTTTTCCGGAATTGAGTGGCTACGGCGATGCAACCGACATCGGCATAACCACCAATGCCGAAGACTGGACGGCAAGTGCGGACAGCGCATGGCTCATTGCCGCAGTCACGCAGACCGGCATCACTCTTTCGGTGGGCAAAAATCCGGGTAAAACACCGCGTACAGCCCATCTGACGATTCGCTCGGAGAAATATGCCATCGAACGGGTATGGCCCATAACACAGGGTGTCACTTTTATACCACGGCTGAACATTTCACCGGATACAGATCAGGCGATAGCCAAAGCAGGCGGTTCAATGACCATCACCGTGGACACCAATATCGATGATTGGAATTATTCCGTTGAAAACAGTCCGGAGTGGCTGACCGTCTCGGAATTATCCGGCATCTTAACGCTGAACATTCCTGCAAATCCGCTGAAAGAACGGAGTGTAACGCTGAATTTTACGTCGGCAACTTATCCTGAGGTGAACTCACAACTGCAAATTACCCAGGCCGGCGTTACCGTGATTCTGGAAGAAGATTTCAGCTTTCTGACAGGAGCGCCCGGCGCACCTCTAAGTGATGACATATTTAGCAGTTCAAACGAAAAACGGTTTGATGCATGGGAAACCACCTACGGCACCACTAACGGATGGACAAGCACTCCTGCGCTTGACGCCGGTGCAACTCCCTATCCATGGGTTTATAGCCGCAACGAATATGTTAAATTCAGCAAAACCAGTTACAACGGAGATATCATTTCTCCCCAACTGAGTGCGATATCTGGTACGCAAGACGTAGTGGTTTCTTTCAAAGCTTGCGGTTACACATCAGCCGGAAGCACAAGCAGTGCGGGCACTTTAGACCCGATTCAGTACACAAATGGAACTTCAGGAGGTCATGCCAGTGTACCCAACGAGTTGAACATTGAGATCATCGGCCATGGTACGGCAAACCCCACAATGTTTGATATAGACAACTATCCGGATGACAACCGCCGCTTACACGGCGCCGGCTGGTTATGGCAAATGGATCCTGGAGCTACCCGAACATTTATCATTACCGGTGCAACCTCAGATACTCAAATACGGTTTATTGCAGGAAAAAAAGTAGGTATTTCGACTGACGACGGTACAACCAACGGAACCTACTACACCTACCGTCACGGTTTGGATGATGTACTTGTTTATTTAAAAGAGAATTAATATAAAAAAGATAAAAGAGATGAAACATATAATCAAAAAGAGCATAACGGTTGCCACGGCAATAGCGCTCATGATTTTTTGCCCGTCCTGCGGTGATAACCATCCGGACGGTCAGACTTACCTGAATGTGTCGGCAAAAAAACTGCTGCTTCCACCCAACGGAGGCGCCGTTCTACTTGGGGTAGATACCGACACGGATGACTGGACATTTTCGCTGACCGACGGAGAATGGCTGGAAAGTGAGAAAACCTCCGGTGGCATCCGATTGACCGCTACTGCCAATGACCGATCGCCGGAAACCCAAACGGCGACATTAAGTGTCAGCTCGGTAAAAGCCGGCGCCGCACACACCATAACCGTTGAACAGGCTTCAGCGTATGTACCCTACCTGCATGTAGCGGACAGCCGTGTTGAAGTACCCGCCGGAGGCGGCAATACCACCGTTATGGTAGAAACCAATACCACCGACTGGACATTTGCCGTCAATGGCGGCAACGGTTGGCTTTCCGGTGAAAAAAAACCTGCCGGACTTCTGCTGACCGCCACTCAAAATGCAAATCCGGAAGGCCCTCGTACTGCCGTGTTGCAAATCTCATCTCCCTCATCGTACCTTATCATCAACGTTACGGTTTCGCAAACCTCCACTTTTTCGGCAAGCCTGACGCTTTCCGAAGAATCTCCGTTTGCCGTAGCGCCTGCCGGCGGAGAATCAACCATTGTCGTTACCGCCAGCATCTCCGACTGGACGGTCGAAAGCAGCGAAACATGGCTTGTGGCGGAAAAAACAATAGAAGGAAACGTCAGACTGACTTTCAGTCAGAATGTTAACGAACCGCTCTCCGCCGATGTGATTTTTGCTTCGGCCTCCTTCCCCGAAGTAAACCGGACATTGGCTGTTACGCAGGCGGTAGCCACTTTCCCCGACGACGGAAAGACCGCAGGATTTGTTTACTTTGAAGATGATTTTAGCTGGATAAGCGTCACTTTCGGACAGGCTGTCGATGATGAGGTATTCAATTGGAAATATGCCGGCACGCCTAACGCATGTGCCCGCAACATCGACACCTATGGAACGGCTGTAGATATTCCCTTTGTAGCGGGCGACATGCGCACCGCTTATATCAATCACGGATACAATGATGTAAACCCTAATCCGCAGGTAACCTATTTTTGCAAGGATTATCTGAAATTCGGCAAGACCAACTACCAGGGCGGTTTTTGGCGGTCAGTGTCCGGTATTGACGCCGGGAAGCAAACCGACCTTCTCATGGAATTTGATGCGCTGCCTGTAAAAACGGGAAGCGACAACTACGATAACACGATCCTCAACGTGCTTGTTGAAGGTTCGGGCGCTACAGAAGCAAACGGTTTCGCAAAGGTTGCCGTAGTTGATATTTCCGACCATGTGGATAAACAATTACCGTTCGAATGGCAATTGGAAAGAGATCACAAGGTGGTCAGGCTCTATGGAATTACCGCTGATACAAAGATTTACGTAAAAACAAACCTGTCCGGCGATGTAGCGGGAACATATCGGTTTTATCTTGATAATTTAAAATTTACGAAAATGGCAAATTGACGGAAATCACACTTGGTGTCCGTTTGAGCAGGTTATCCGTTCGAAAAAATACTGTTGGATCAACAAAAATGGAAATTGACGCTTTTTGAGGATTATTTTTCGCAAATAACCCTCTTTCATATTCCAGCTTATTATTATCTTTGTATTTTTTTACTGAAATCATTATTGAATCGAAAATGGAAAAAATCACGGAGCAGCCTTCGCGCTATCGCCATCTGGAGAAGATGACGGTAGCGGAACTGATCGGCAACATCAACAGGGAAGATCAACGTGTGGCCATCGCCATAGAAAAGGAACTTCCAAGCATCGGCAGGTTAATCACTGCCGTGGAGAACTGCCTGAGGAACGGCGGACGAATGTTTTATCTGGGCGCCGGCAGCGGTGGTCGCCTGTCGGTGTTGGACAAAATAGAACTTCCCAACACTTACGGCATTGAAAAAGGGGTGATCAACACCATTCTTGCCGGAGGCGAGGAATATCTGGTAGAAGCCCGCGAGGAAAAAGAAGACGACGAAGAGGATGCCTGGCGACAGATGCAAAACTGGCGGGTGTCGCCGGAAGATATCGTCATCGGTATTTCGGCCAGCGGCACTACTCCCTTTGTATCGGCAGGACTGCGAAAATGCCGCGAGTTGCATATCCCCTGCGGATGTATCGTCAGCAATCCCGGTTCCCCGATAGCAGCCCTGGCCGATTATCCGGTGGAAATAATCACCGGCCCGGAATTTGTAACCGGCAGCACCCGCATGAAATGCGGCACCGCACAGAAAATGCTTTTCGACATGATCAGCACCACCGTACTGATACGACTGGGAAAAGTGGAAGACAACAAAATGGTCAACGTACGCCTGATCAACAACAAAGTAGTCGACCGTTCGGTAAAAATGCTCATGGAAAAAAGAAACCTGAGCGATTACGACGAAGCGCAAAAATTGATCCTGCAATTCGGAAATGTAAAAAAAGCCATGGACCATTTGGACGCGAAAATAAAATAAGACACCATTATATAAATAACAAAAATCATACTAAAATGAAAACATTCAGCAGGAGAAATTTTATCGGTAATGCCGTTGCCACAGGCGCCGGACTGGCCGTGTTACCCCGGACGGGTTTTGCCGGAACGGCAGAAACAGGCAAGCCGTACACCATTTTAACCGGCAGCGTGGACAGCAAGCCCGCTTTGCTGGGAGGCGCCAAAGGCCATCCCGAAAGCTTTTCCGGATGGCCTGTCACCGACCTCAGGGAAGCCAAAGCGCTGACCGATGTGCTGCACAGCGGGACATGGGGACGGCTGAACGGCAAAGTGTCGGCCGGATTCGAGGCGGAATATGCAAAAATGCTGGGCGTCAAACACAGTCTGGCGGTATCCAGCGGAACCAGCGCTTTATACACGATGCTGGGAACAATAGGCATTGGCCCCGGCGACGAGGTCATCATACCCGTATATACCTTTGTGGCAACCTACAACGTCGTGGTACTCAATTACGCATTGCCCGTCTTTGTGGATACCGACCCGGAAAGTTTCCAGATAGACGCCGGCAAAATCGAACAGGCCATCACCAAACAGACCAGAGTGTTGATGCCCGTTCATATTGGCGGATCGCCGTTCGATGTGGACAGAATACTCGCCATCGGACAAAAACACAATATCCCTGTTATTGAAGACGCTTGTCAGGCGCATCTGGCCGAATGGAAAGGCAAAAAAGTCGGTTCGTTTGGACTGGGCGGGGCATTCAGTTTTCAATCGTCCAAAAACCTCAACTGCGCGGAAGGCGGCGCCATTACCAGCAACGACAGCGATTTTATCAAAAACTGTTACGGATTCCACAACCAGGGGCAGGGAGGCGTTACCACAGCCTACACTCCCGGCGAAGGAACCAGAGCTACCAATCTGCGGTTAACCGAATTTCAATCCGCCCTGTTGCTGGCGCAAATGACACGCCTGGAACAGCAAGCGCGGAAAAGAAGCGAAAATGCAGCCTACCTTTCCCGGCTGTTCAACGACATACCCGGAATCGCCCCTGCCAAACTCTATGAAGGCACTACCAACAGCGCCTATCATTTATACATGTTCCGCTACGACAAATCCCATTTCGAAGGACTGAGCAGAGCCCGCTTCATCGAAGCCTTACGGGCGGAAGGCATACCTTGCGACAGCGGCTACGGACAGATGAACAAAAACGCTTATGTGACGGCGCTGGCCAAAAACAGGCATTATCTGAAAATATACGGGGAAAAAGTCATGAAGCAGTGGCTGGAACGCAATCAGTGTCCGCAAAACGACCTGTTAACAAGCGAACATTCGCTTTGGTTTTTCCAGACAATGCTGCTCGGCGACAAAACCGATATGGAACAAATTGCCGATGCCATAAGGAAAATTCAAAAATATGCCGGAGAATTAAAAAAATAAAATCATGAAATATTTTGTCATCGCATGCAGTATCTTTTTGCTGTCCTCATGCGGTCAAACGGTTTATCAGGTAGGAACGTCCGTCGTGAGCCTCGAACCGACAGATGAAACCGTTTCGCTTGCTCTGGCGGGATATGCCGTTCCTTACCGGGGGCGTTTCTCCATCACATGGGAAGACAAGGGGCTTTTCGAGGACATCACCGATATGGCTGATGTGGCAGGTAAGCTGTATCTTCTTGATAAGAACGGGAAACTGTCCGTGTGGGACAGGACAGGCGCTGTCGCCACAACCACGGGAACCGTCCGCCCGCCTGCAACCCTGACGGGATTCGGCGACGCGCTGTATGCACTTTCCGGTTGGGGCGATCTGCTGGTATGCCGTCCGCCCGGGAACATGAACCGGCAAAAGACAGGCGGCATCAAAAACGTAACGGCTCTCACCGCGTCGGACAAACACTTGTATGCAGCCACCTCCGAAGGCAAACTGCTGGAAGGAACTGTTTCCGGAGAAGGCGTTACATGGCAGGTTGTCGGTGAGGCTACAAATACGGCGGGGCTAGCTTGTGACCGGCGGAATCTCTATGCCGTTACCAAAGACAATTACCTGCTGCAATGCAGCCTGAAACGCCCCGGCAACGCCTGGCAACGCATCGGATATAACAACGAAACAAGCTATACCATTGATATAAAGAAGATCGTTTTTTCCGGTCATAAACTGTATGCCCTTGCCGCCGACCATCACCTCTACATGAGCAAACACAATACGGAAGGCAAAATGTCGGCAAGGGCAATGGCCATCAGGAAGGGAAAAAATACCGCGATTATCGTGGGAGCGGACGTTTGCGGGCTGGATTATTCCTTTACCAACGAAATTAAAAAGGAAATCTTCCGGCGAAGAGGTATTCCTGCAGAAGCCATCATGATCAATTCATCCCATACCCATTTTACTCCCGTAACACAGGCATGGAGAACATGGGGCAAACAGAACCAGTATCCGGACAGCCTGTATCTGAACGGAGTAGTCCGTCCGGGTATCATCCGGGCAATAGAGGAGGCTGTTGACGGCATGGCTCCTGCTTATCTGTCCTTCGGGCGGGATACGACGGACATCGGGAGCAACCGCAGGCAACAGCCCGTCTATGACAATGATGTGGATGTGCTGCAAGCCGTGTCGGTTGACGGAAACACCAAAACACTTCTGTTCCTTACGGGATGCCATCCGGTTTTTACCGACCCCGAGGCCGGAAATTATACCATCAATACCAATTTCCCCGGACATGCGAGGGAAATACTTCAGCAAGCAGGCTTTGCAGGCAGTATCTTTCTGCAGGGCTGCGCCGGAGACATTAACCCGAAAACACATAACTACCCCTTCAAAACTTCCGGAAAGATGCTCGCCGCCGACGTCCTGCGGGCTTTGCAGGGGAAAATGTTTCCGGTGAACGGCAACATCAGATTTCAAACGGATTCCATCGGCATACCCGTTCATCCGTGGACACACGATCAAATCCAAACTTTCAGAAATGAACACGCGGAAAAAATGAAACCCGACATCCCCGGAGGGGCGGAAAACGACGTCGCAGGAAGAAACGTCCGCTGGGCCGACATGATGCTGGATTATATCAAAACCGGCTCCATGCCTGCAACCATGCCCATTTACGTTCAGATATTCGATATCGGCGACTGGAAACTGGTGGGGCTGTCGAGAGAAGTAACTACCCGATTCGGAATAGCTATCAAGGAACTGTTTCCCGGGCAAAAGGTATCCGTAGCGGCATATTCCAATGATGTGGCAAGCTATCTCGCTACCGACCCCCATATCGAAGCCGAAGATTACGAAGGATACGACTCGTTTTTCTGGTACGGGCAACCATCTCCGTTTCCGTTAGGCGTCTTCGACACCGTAATAGCTCATATCAAAAACACACAATGATCCTTATTGCAGACAGCGGCTCAACCAAAACGGACTGGTGTTTGGCGGATCACAACCGTCATATTGAATTTAGCACCGCAGGCTACAATCCGTGCTATTCCGGCGGAGAAAAACTTTTCGAGCTGATCTCCCCCAACCTGCCGGAAGGCTTTAACCGGAACGAGGTAAAAAAAGTAGCCTTTTACGGGGCAGGAGTGTATGAAGACAAAATCGAATCGATCCGGAAAACCATACAGCCGCTGTTTCCCCATGCCGAAATCAATGCGGCAATGGATTTGACAGGAGCTGCACAGGCTTTGCTGGGAAGAAACGGAGGCTTTGCCGCAATTCTCGGAACAGGCACCAACAGTTGTATTTACGATGGAGAAAAAATCACCCATTATATAGACTCGCTGGGCTTCATGCTTGGCGACGAAGGCAGCGGCGGATACATGGGTAAACGCCTGATAGGAGACTACATCCGCGGATATATGCCGGAAGACGTGCGGCAACAGTTCGAAGAAACTTACCGGTTAACCGGCGACCAACTGATAGACAGGATATACTCCGATCCCATGCCCAACAGGTACTGCGCGTCGTATGCGCGGTTTCTTACCGGAAAGTGCGCCGGACACGAATATCTCGAACAGCGCATTATACGGGCGTCTTTTCGCGACTTTTTCAACCATATCGTAAAGCATTACCCCAATTACAGGCAGTACACTTTCAATTGCGTCGGGAGCATCGGGTGGATTTTCCGCGACCGCCTGACCGAAATAGCCGGAGAGTTCGGCATGACAACCGGAAATATCATTTGTAGCCCAATGGAAGGATTGATCAAATACCATTGCGGCGATACCGTATCCCCACGTCCAACACCATAAACACCTCATTATGTCGCGAAAAAAAAGCTCGAAATACTTTTTCCCCCTGATAATTATTGCCATATCCTTTTTCGTCATTGGTTTTGGCGTAGGAATCAACGGTATCATGGTGCCTGTGCTGGAACAAGCCTTTTCCTTAAGCAAAGGAATGTCCTATTTGATATTGGCGGCCACCTTTTCCGCTTTCCTCCTATTTGGAGCGCCTGCCGGGTGGGTGGTAAGAAAAATCGGATATAAAAAATCCCTGATTTCAGCCTTGTCGGTGATGAGTTTGGGAATGTTCCTGTTCATTCCGTCGGCGCGGATGAACGATTCCATTTCAGGTTTTTACATGTTTCTCATCGCTTCTTTTGTCGGAGGCATAGGCAACACATTGCTGCAAACCGCTATCAATCCGTATGTCACCATCTGTGGCCCCATTGAAAAAGCCGCCCAGCGGATGTGTTGCATGGGAATCATGAATCAATCCGCATGGTATTTGGGGCCTATTTTTTTAAGCCTTTTTATTGACGTGAGGCATCCGGTGTTGAGTCATGCGGACATCCCGTTCGGGCTGGCCGGAGGCATTATTGCCGTATTTGCACTGATTCTGACGAAGGTTGCCTTACCGGAAGTTACGGCAGAAGGAGAAACCGGCAGCTCTCCGGAAGAAGTGAGCGACGAAGCGGTCATTGCCGCCCACCGGAAAAAAAGCGTTTGGCAATTTCCGCATCTGATATTGGGAACCGTTGCATTGTTCCTGTACGTTGGCGTCGAAACGCTTCCGATGGCGTCCGTTATTGATTTCGCCAAAGCAATAGGGCTGGATGCGCCTGCCCGATATTCCGCTTTCGGCCCTTTGGGAATGATCACGGGATATATTGTCAGTATCTTCGTCCTCCAACTCATCCCCCAGAATAAAACCATCCTTATTTTTATTCTCATCGCATTGCTTGCTTCCCTCATGCTGGTCATGCTCCCCGCACGGATAGCGATCTATTGCCTGTCGGGATTAGGATTTGCCCATTCCGTCATGTGGGGATCAATATGGGCATTGACCATCAAAGGGCTTGGGAAATTTACCAAATCGGCAGCATCCATGCTGGTAGTAGCGATAGTAGGAGGCGCCGTCCTGCCGGTATTATTCGGATTCCTGCTGGATGCCCTTAAACCGGCAGGAGAAGCGGCAACGCCTGCAAATTTCCAAACCGCCTACCTGATAATATTTATTCCGTGCTACATCTATATCCTCTTTTACGCGCTGATCGGCTACAAAGTAAAATCATGACAACCATTTGCCCACGTCATTCCAACCGATAATTTTCTTTTATTACTAACCGCTAATATTCAGCCGATTAAAAAAAAAGTTTGAAAAAAAACATCAAAAAAGAAAGTTTGGCACGATAATTGTATTTTAATTAAGCAAAGGATTAATAAAACATAAATAATTTCATATAGCAGTAGTTTTTTCTCATAAGTTAATAGTTGTATTAAAAAGAACCGTTCGGGAGAACCGTTCTTTTTTTTTGCTTTTTTTTATTGAACAACGAATATTCCAAAAATAAAAAATAACTTTGCCTATTCTTTATTCATAATTAAAATTAGATTTAGCCATGAAAAATATATTGATAATCTGTTTGTTTGGATTTTTTACAGCTTGTGTTTCCTTGCCTG
>JAISWE010000187.1 GCA_031271175.1 Bacteroidales bacterium
CAGTGTCAGGTTTTGCTCAGTCGAGAAACCCACACCGTCCTTAGGATACCCCCTCCACAGGAGTCGTCCCTGCGGGACACCGGAAAACTGTTATAGCTTATTTATTTCGCATCCCTAAACTGATCTGAAAACAACGAGAAAAAAGTGAGAAAAACAGGAAAGTACATGGAAATTCTGCGATTTCCAAAAACATTCGGGTAAAAAAATAGGGCTGACGCAGCTAAATTTAGATGCATATATCTACTAACCGTCTTAAATAAAAAGCGGTTAATTTCATCAATGCTATCGCTGTTTCGGGTTACGGTAAAACCTCCTTCGATTCGAGGATAAATTCCACTCTCCGGTTTTTATCACGGCCTTCTTTGGTTTCATTGTCGGCGATGGGATGTGCGCTGCCAAGCCCCCTGAACTGCACTCGACTCCTTTCTATCCCTCTTTCGACCAGATAGTCCGCCACTGCTTTTGCCCTGTCGGACGACAGCGGCAGGTTATAGCTTTCATTGCCGAAACTGTCCGTATGCCCCATGATGGTGACGCTGTAGCCGGAATGTTTCTGCAAATGGCCGGTGAGCTTGTCCAATTCGAAATATGAACCCGGCAACAGTTCGCTTTTGTCGAAATCGAAATAGGTATTTTCCAATATGTAGGATTTTCCCAATTCGGGTTCCCATTTGATGCTGTAAGGTATCACCGACAGGTCGTCGATAAAATAATAGCCTAACTGTTTTTCCGTGCTTCGGTAAAGCTTTTTCAGCGAACGGTGGGAGCGGAGGATACGTACCAGCGTGTCGCTGTAAGGATAAAAACCGCCGACGGCGATGTACTGTTCGCCGCCTTTGGCCTTGTAGAAACCTGAAACAGGCACCCAGTTGGCCGTATCGGTAAGGTAGCGTTCGCGGGGATTGGCGATTTGCGGAGGTTCATCGAGTATAAAGCCGGAGATCTGCATCCGGAAATCGGTTTCTACCCGGATGGAATTTTCGGAAAAGTACATTCCGAAGTAACGGGTGCCTACATTGCTTGAATCGGAAAGGTTGACAAAAAATTCTACTTTGTAGAGCGAGTCTTTATCAAGCGGGCGGAGCAGTTTTACCGACAATGCCTCATTACAGAAGGAAATTCCCGCATAGGCGTCTCCCGTGCGGGCTTCCTGATAGCCGAAGATGTTGCGCGGCACGCTGAAATTCACAATGGTTTCCAATGGAAACCTTGACTGGTAATCGGGAGTCTGATATCTATTGGCGCAACGATGGAAATAATCGGCCGAAAAGTTGGGAAACAGATTCCACGACACCACTCCGCCAATGTAGTCGGCTTCTTTGGGACAGGCGCGTGTCTGTTCAAAACTCGGATTGGGTACCAGATTGGTACCGGTGACCACGTAGTTTTGCCCATATACGGGAAAAACTACCATCGCAAAAGATAAAGAGAGCCATTTGCCAAAAGATCGCATCATCATACCATATATATATATTGCAAATGTAATACTATTTTTATTCTTATTCAATCTTTTTTAGTTTTTTCGTGTACATAACGGTAAATTTCTTCTATTCGGATACCGGTTTTTTGGGCTATAGCCGCACAATCGGCGTATTCGGGTTTGCTTTTCAGTTCCTTGCTATTCAGGAAAGCTTTTTTCACCCGTACTTTTCCCCACGGTGTATCTGTCCATTCGGTTTTCCGGTCGAGTATTTTCCTTTTTACCTGTCTGCTTCTAATGCCCAGCGTAGTTGTTTCGGTAAACAGGATATTTTCCATTTCCGCTTCTTTTTCCGGCGTGCAAAGGACGGAAAGCAGAACGGCAGGCCTCGTCTTCTTCATCACAATGTTTTGCAGGAAAACGTCGGCGGCGCCGGCGGCAAAAAGGCGTTCCATCACATAGGCGTAATATTCCGGGTTCATGTCGTCGATGTTACATTCCATCGCGATGATGTCGCCCGGAGAAGCGGAGGCGTCGGCTTCTCCCAGGCATACGCGCAGCACGTTGGGTATGTCGGTATCGCGATGTCCTATGCCATAGCCTGTTTTCAGGATAGAAAAAGCCGGCTTTTCGGTAAACTCATCTGCCAGCGTCGCCAGAATGGCTACCCCCGTGGGAGTGGCAGTTTCGAAAGGCACTGCTCCCAATTTCACGGGTTTGCCTTTCATGATTTCAAGCGTGGCTGGGGCGGGTACGGGAAAAGTGCCGTGGGCGCAATGGATGAACCCGCCTCCCATTTCCACCGGCGATGCGAGGATGCGGTCGGGTTGCAGATAATCAATGCAGATAGCCGCTCCTACAATATCAACCACCGAATCCAATGCGCCCACCTCGTGGAAATGGACATCTTCCACCGCCGTGCCGTGTATTTTGGCTTCTGCTTGTGCCACCAGAGTGAAAATATCCAGGCTCATTCGTTTCACCCTGTCCGGCAGCCCGCTTTCGTCGATAATGCAGGATATGTCGCGCAAGTTGCGATGTCTGTGCTCATGATGTTCATGATGCTCATGATGGTTGTTGTGTGCATGATGTCCGTGATGTCCGTGATGATCGTCTTTCAGCAGCACGCTGGCCTGCGTGCCTGTGATACCCTTGCGCTGTGCCGTCGAAAAACCGATTTCGTATCCGTCAACATGTAACTTTTTCAGTTCTCCGATCAAATATTTGGCAGGGACGCCGATATCTACCATCGCTCCCAGATTCATATCGCCGCTGATACCGGAAAAACAGTCGTAGTACAAAATTTTCATGTTATTTCAATTTATGGTTTGACAAGATGATGTATTTCTTCGGAATACAGGTGTTTTTTTGTCTTTGTTGCCGTTTCGTTAAGATAGGCCTGTATCACGGTATCGTGCAGGTTGACGATACGGTAGTAGGCATTGTTGTCGGAAAAATTGCGCAGGATGGATGCGTTCAACAGGTTTTCGATGACGTTGCCGGACAATGCCCAGTTGCGGGCATTGTAGGGAACGCCTTGCCGGGCTGCATACCGGATGAATTGTTCCGTAACGCCGTCGGCGGTGATGGCCTTCATTTGTTGTAAAAGGTCGTTTGCCGCCGTCAGCGCTTTACGTCGCCGGTCGGAATATTCTAAGGCGAAACGCATGATCAGCCCCTTTTGCATGATCTGATGGTAATAGTCCGAAAAAAAGCCGGTATCTGCCGGAACAAAAAGATGTGGCATAATGCCGCCGCCGCCGTACACTGTTTTTCCTTTTGCGGTGTGAAATTTCAGCGAATCACTGAACTGTGTGCTGTCGGCCTGCATCAGTTCTCCATGCCGGTAGCGCCGGTTCAGTTCGTCGAAATAATCGTCTTTGTTGCCGTATGGTTTTTGGATACAGCGTCCGGAAGGCGTATAGTAGCGGGCAACAGTAATTCGTAATGCCGATCCGTCACTCAGCGTGTGTTGTTCCTGCACCAGTCCTTTTCCGAAACTGCGCCTGCCGATGATGTTTCCCCGATCATTGTCCTGAATAGCCCCTGCCAGTATCTCGCTTGCCGAAGCCGTATTCTCGTTGATCAGCACTGCCAGTCCGATGCCCAGATAAGCCGTATCTTCCGGACAGGAGAAATAACTCCACCGGGGGCTGTTGATGCCTTCCGTATATACAAGCAATGTTCCTTCGGGAAGGAACAGTTCCGCTATGGATATGGCGGGTTCAATCAATCCGCCTGCATTGTTGCGTAAATCGATGACCAGTTCTTTCATTCCGGCTTCCTTCAATTGTGTCAGCGCTTGTGTAAACTCACGGAAGGTGGTTTTGGAAAAGGAAGCGATTTTGATATAGCCGATATCCGGTGGCCTGAGCATGTAGGACGCTTCCACGCTGGGAATGGGAATCCTGTCGCGCGTGAGTTCAAATTCCAGCAGACCTGCGGCGTCCTTTCGCAGGACGCTTACGGTGATTTTCGTACCGGTTTTGCCTTTCAGTATTTTTACGATGTCGCTGCTCTCATATTTCATGCCCGCAAGTGTTTTCCCAGCTGCCGATATCAGTCTGTCACCGGCAAGAATACCGGCTTTTTCGGACGGGCCGCCGGAAACAGTGGACACGATGACAACCGTGTCGTTCATCATGTTGAATTGTATGCCGACGCCGGAAAAATTACCTTCAATAGGTTCGTTGACCGTCGCCAACATAGACGGGGGTATGTATTGCGAATGAGGATCCAGTGATTCCAACATTCCTTTAATAGCATCTTCTTCAATTTGTTGAAGAGATATGCTGTCCACATATTCGTTGCGAATGAGGTCTAACGCCTGAACCACTTTGCCGGAAAATTTGTAGCGTGCGGACTGATGGACTTGCCGGACAATAGTCCAGATATTGAATACTACTGTCAGACAGACGATACAGACCAGCCATGTTTCCGTTTTCTTCAATTTTGTCATTTTTTCGTTATGCTATCTGTTTTCGAAATCAAAATCACATTCAACAAAACACACGTCAATGCCTGCCCGTTCCAGCAGGCGGATACCGTCGTCGATGCGGTATTTCTCGCAGTACACCACCCGCCTGATGCCCGCCTGAATAATCAGTTTGGCACATTCCAGGCAAGGCGCAGCCGTGACATACAGGGTAGCGCCTTCGCTGCTGTTGTTCGATTTGGCTACTTTCGTGATGGCGTTTGCTTCCGCATGAAGCACATACGGCTTGGTCTCATTGTTTTCGTCTTCGCAGATATTTTCAAAACCGGAAGGCGTACCATTGTACCCGTCCGAAATAATCATGTGGTTTTTCACCAGCAACGCACCGACTTTGCGGCGAATACAATAAGAATTTTGGCTCCAGATGCGTGTCATCAAAAGGTATCTTTTATCTAAAAAAGATTGTTTATTATCCATTTACAAGTATTTTTTACTTTTTCCGACCACAACAAAGTTAGACAATTAATTCATAATTTTGCATCCTGTATTTTTTTGTATTACCATTTTTCATATCTTTGCGCTGTAATTTCTTTTAGACCTAAATTTTATTTTTTGAAATCTATATGGCAGTATTAGAAAACATTAGAAAGAAGGGCGGTATCATCGTGTCGGTGGTTATCGGTATTTCGTTGCTGGCTTTTATTTTGGGCGACTTTGTTCCCCGCGGAATCACCAATTATGATATTGTTACAATCAACGGAAAATCTATTTCCTACCAGGCATACGAACAAAATGTAGAAGAGCGGACGCGCTACTATCAGCAACGCATGGGCGACAATTTCGACGAACGTATGCAGGATATGGTACGCGAAGAAACATGGCAGGCCATGATCAATGAGGAAATTTCCCTTCAGGAATATGAAAAAACAGGTCTGAAAGTATCTCCGGAAGAACTTTTCGATTTGGTGCAAGGCCCTAATCCTGTCGCTACCATCAGGAACATACCGGCATTCACGAATCCCCAAACAGGCGAATTTGACCGGAGCGCGCTTATCAACTTTCTGAAAAACAAGGATTCAGACCCAGAGGCCTCTGCCCAATGGTACATGCTGGAAAAAGAGCTGCTGAGGGAACACTACGCACAGAAGTATTTCAACCTTGTTTCGAAAGGCATTTTCATCCCAAAATTTCTGGTGGAAAATGAAAATATCGAAATCAATAAAAAGATGGATTTCGACTACATCATCAAACAATACAGCACTATCGCCGACAGCACTATCCGCCTTACCCGCTCGGATCTGAAAAAATATTACGACGCAAACAAGCATCAATGGGAACAGAATACTTCCCGCGATATCGAATATGTCGTTTTCGACATCGTTCCGTCGGATGAAGACCGTGCAGCGGCCAACAGATGGATGGAAAAGATAAAACCCGATTTTGAAAAAGCCGAAGATGCGGCACTGTTTGTCAATATGAATTCCCATGTTCCTTTTGATACCAAGTTTTACACCAGAGAGCAACTTCCTGTTCAGGTGGCAGAACTGTTTGAAGGAACGGAAGGCGACATGGCAGGCCCTTACCAGGAGAGCGATGTTCTGAAATTAGTACGGCTTGCCAAGATAGAAAACCGTCCGGATTCGGTAAAAGCCCGTCAAATTATTCTTGCATTGCGCCAGCAATCGCAGCAGGATGCCGTCCGGTTGTCGGCGTTGGCCGACAGTATCAAGGATGCCATCGAAAACGGCGCCGATTTCACCGGATTAGCGCTGAGATATTCGGCGGATCCGGCAGTAGCCGCCAATAATGGCGACATCGGGTGGCTTCAGGAAAGTACGGCTGTGGCAGGTTCAATATTTGCACAATTCTTCGATTTGAAAAAAGGCGAAGTATTGAAAGTGGAAACGCCGCAGGGAATTTTTATCGGGCAAGTGACCGAACGCGGGCGTGAAGTAAAAAAAGTGCAGATAGCCACCTTACAGTACCGGATCAGTCCGAGTTCACGCACAGAGCAGACCCTGTATTCGCAAGCCAGCAAGTTTGCCATGGAAAACCGCACGGGAGAGAGTTTCAATGCCGCCGTTGAAGATCAAAACCTGAATAAGCGAATGGCCGCCCACCTTGGCGAAAACGATCGCCAGATAGCGGGATTGTCCGCCGCACGGCCGGTGGTGCGCTGGACGTATGAAGCCCAAAAAGGAGACGTCTCGGATGTGTTCAACTTACCGAATGCATACGTGGTTGCCCATTTGAAAGAAATTCGCAAAAAAGGCCATGCTCCACTGGAACAGGTACAGGCAGAAGTGAGCCTTGCCGTGAGGAAAGAGAAAAAAGCCGAGCAAATTTCGGCATCTCTATCCGAAGCAGTCCCCAAAGCCGCTTCATTCGGCGATTTAGCCCTGCAATTGGGGCTACCCGTCGAATCGGCTACAGGCATCACCTTTTCTTCATTTTCCGTACCCGGTGCAGGCATTGAACCGAAATTGATCGCCGCCGCTACCTCTTTGGATGAAGGCAATATCTCCCAACCGGTAGAAGGCGCCAACGGCGTATTCCTTCTAACAGTCAAACGGATCACGTTTTCTGCCGACAGCGCCTCTCTCGAAGAAGCCAAAACACGCCTGTCCGCCGCTTTCGTCAACCGTTCCATGTCGGAACCCATACAGGCCGTCAATAAAGCCGCCGAAATAGAAGACATGCGGTCGAAATTCTATTGATGTCGTTCCCCGTACCGGTATTGATAGTCGTGTTGGGGCCTACAGCCGTAGGAAAAACCCGTTATACCATTGAAGCGGCTCAAATGCTGCAAACCGAAATCATTTCCTGCGATTCAAGGCAGATGTATCGCGAAATGCGAATAGGCACTGCCGTGCCCAACACAGAAGAGTTGGCCGCCGTGCCGCACCACTTTATCGGCAGCCTGTCCGTTCACGATTATTACAATATCAGCATGTTCGAGCAGCAATGTCTGGCGTTGCTCGACCATCTGTTTCAAAGGCATCCCGCCGTTATCATGACAGGCGGTTCCGGTCTTTACGCCGACGCCTTAATGAAAGGCATTGATGATTTTCCGACTGTGGATGCGGAAATAAGGCAAACGGTTGCCGGACAGTTCCAAACCAACGGGATCGAATACCTGCGCCGACAGTTGAAACGGCTCGACCCGATACACTATGACAGGGTAGATCTGCACAACCCCAAACGGATGATAAAAGCCCTTGAAGTTTGCCTGCAAACAGGCAAACCATATTCGTCCTTCCTTACCCATACACCCCGCAAACGCCCGTTCAAAATGCTAAAAATCGTACTGAACCGGCCTCGCGAAGAACTTTTCGACCGAATCAACCGGCGCACCGATAGAATGATGGACGACGGCCTTCTGTGCGAAGCGGAAAGCCTTCTCCCATACCGCCGGCTGAATGCCCTGAACACGGTGGGATACAAAGAACTGTTCGACTACATGGACGGCGCCTGTGAACTGGAAACCGCCATTACTCTTATCCGCCGCAACACACGGCATTACGCCAAACGCCAACTGGCATGGTTTGCCCGCGATCCGGAAACAAAATGGATACACCCGGAAGAACTTACGGCGACTATTGAAAAATGGCTTCGATAAAATACGAAAGATAAAACCGTCCGACGGATGATGTTACTTTTTTGTTCTACAAATTTTCTGACATGCGGCGGGAGACGATATTTGCATAATAAATGTTTAGACTGCAATAACAGTCATGATATTTTTCTTTCTGTTTTTGAAAGAAGCAAATATCTGATATTCAGGTTATTTTTATTTTTTTTCATTACAAGGTATTAAAATATTATTTTATTTTTTATTATCTTTGCATGAAATTTTTTTTGCATGAAAAAATGTTTATTTTGCATTTATGTATAAAGCATGAGGGTATTATTTATAACTCAAGAGATTACACCTTACCTTCCTGAATCTGAAATGTCGGTTATTTGCCGCAATTTACCCCAGGGAATACAAGAAGAGGGGAAAGAAATTCGCACATTTATGCCTCGATTCGGCTGCATCAACGAGCGAAGAAACCAATTGCACGAAGTGATTCGTTTGTCGGGAATGAATTTAATCATCAGCGAATCCGATCATCCGCTGATTATCAAAGTGGCATCCATCCAGTCGGCACGGATGCAAGTTTATTTCATAGACAACGAAGAATATTTCAGCAGAAGACATATCCTGTACGACGACAATAATGAACTGTTGCCGGATAACGACGAACGTGCCGTATTTTTTGCACGCGGAGTGCTTGAAACTGTGAGGAAACTGCGTTGGGTACCCAACATTGTGCATTGTCACGGCTGGTTTACAGGCTTGGTACCTCTATACGTGAAAAAAGCTTTCCGCGAAGATCCCTTGTTTTCCCGGTCGAAGGTCGTATATTCCATTTATAATGAAATATTTGATGGGCTTTTTTCCCAAAACTTCAAAACGAAAGCGCTGATTGACGGAGTATCCAAAAAAGACGTTGTCTCATTGGTCGATGCCAATTATGTATCTATCAATAAATTAGCCATCAACTATTCCGATGGTTTTGTGCTGGTAGGCAGTGATTTTCATTCCGAAATTATCGAAAGCCTGAACCTGTCTAAAAAACCGGTTATTCAACACCATCCGGACAGTTATATTAAGGATTACAGCGCCTTCTACGACAAAATCCTCAAATAGAAGATAATGAGATACATCAGCACCAATGGAAGATCGCCCGCCGGATCGCTCAAGGAAGTAGTCATGAGAGGGCTGGCCCCTGATGGCGGACTGTATATGCCGGAACGCATCAGCCCGATGCCCGACGCCTTTTTCCGGCAAATGTACGACATGGATTTACAGGAAACAGCTTTTTCCGTAGCGTCCCATTTACTCGGAGAAGACATTCCGACCAGCGATCTGAAAAAAATGGTGTACGACACACTTGATTTTCCCGTTCCCCTGGTACAAATCCACCACCGGCTATCTACACTGGAATTGTTTCATGGCCCTACCATGGCCTTTAAGGATATAGGAGCGCGGTTTATGGCGCGGCTGCTCGGATACTTCAACCGGCACGAACAGCAGGAAGTGAATGTACTGGTAGCCACTTCGGGCGATACGGGCAGCGCGGTAGCCAATGGATTCTACAAAGTACCGGGAATCAGGGTGGTGGTACTGTATCCGGAAGGAATGGTCACTCCCTTGCAGGAAAAGCAGTTTACCACGCTGGGAGAAAACATCACGGCAGTCGAAGTGAAAGGAACTTTTGACGACTGCCAGCGAATGGTAAAACAGGCCTTCTCCGACGAAGAACTGAACCGGCTTGTGAAACTCACTTCCGCCAACTCCATCAACTGGGCGCGGCTGATGCCGCAGTCGTTTTACTATTTCTGGGGAGTGGCGCAATTGGGCAAAAAAACGGACAATATCACCTGCGCAGTTCCCAGCGGCAACTTCGGAAATCTCTGTTCGGGACTGATTGCCAAAAAAATGCATCTCCCCATCAAGCGTTTTATTGCAGCCACCAACATCAATGATATTGTGCCGAAATACATAGAAAACGGTCATTATCAACCGAAACCGTCTGTCGCTACCGTCGCCAACGCTATGGATGTGGGTAACCCAAGCAATTTTGCGCGTATCCTCGAACTGTACGGACACTCCCGCGAAGCAATCTGCGCCGACATAGAAGGCTATGTGTGTACGGATGAAGAAATCCGGACAACCATCGGAGAAGTATATGAACGCCAGCAATACCTGCTGGATCCGCATGGCGCTGTCGGATACAAAGCCTTGCAAGACCATCTGTACAAACATCCGGAAAATACCGGCTTCTTTATCGAAACGGCGCATCCGGCAAAATTCAGAGAAACAGTAGAACCGGCCATCAGGCAAAAAATACCGTTACCGGCCAATCTGAGCCGTTTCGCCGGCGGTATCAAGCAAACAGAAAAATTATCGACTAATTTCGACATATTTAAAAACTTTTTGATCCGATCTTGCGTATAAGCTAATATGATATTACGAACGGAAAATCTGGTAAAAAAATACCATAGCCGCACGGTAGTCAAAGGTGTGTCGGTAGATGTATCCCAGGGAGAAATTGTAGGATTGCTCGGCCCCAACGGGGCGGGTAAAACGACCTCCTTTTACATGATTGTAGGCCTCATCTCGCCCAACGAAGGGAAAATTTTTCTCGATGAAACGGATATCACCAAAGAGCCTGTTTACCGCCGCGCCCAAAAGGGAATCGGCTATCTGGCACAGGAGGCGTCGGTTTTTAGGAAATTAAGCGTAGAAGACAATATTCGGGTAGTGCTGGAGATGACCCGGCTCTCCAAAACCGAGCAAAACGAAAGAGTGGAAACACTTTTGCAGGAATTTGGCCTTACCCTGATACGCAAAAGCCTTGGCATACACCTGTCGGGCGGCGAACGGCGGCGAACGGAAATCGCCCGCGCACTGGCCATCGATCCGAAATTCATCCTGCTCGACGAACCTTTTGCCGGTGTAGACCCCATTGCCGTGGAAGACATACAGTTCATCGTTTCCAAACTGAAAAAAAAGAACATCGGCATCCTGATCACCGACCACAACGTGCACGAAACACTTTCCATTACCGACAGAGCTTATTTGCTGATCGAAGGAAAAATTTTCAAGGCCGGAACAGCACAGGAATTAGCCGATGACGCACAAGTGCGCAAATTATATCTGGGTGAAAAATTTATTTTGAGACGTTATGACGAATAAAAGATATGATCCGTTTGAAAATTATTCTTATCTTTGAAGTCTTTAATTTGAATGTTCAAATTTTATAATTGTGGAAATAAGTAAATATATTCGCGATTATCTGATCGATAATCCTTCGGTGATTGTACCCCATCTGGGGCGTTTTACGGCAATTGACAAATCATCGGTACAGGTGGGCAATGTTGTGCTTCCGCCCGTTCGTTCCGTTGAATTTGACAATTCGGTGGAAGAAGAAGACACTCAGTTGTGTCTTTATATTTCCCAAAAGGAAAAATGCAGTGAAGAAGAAGCCCAAAAAATGCTGGACGATTTTTACAACGAAATAACCAAAAAGTTGATTTACAAGAAGCCGGTCATATTGGATCATTTCGGAATATTATCGCTGGATAATGCGGGCGACATCGTTTTTGTTCCTGATCCGGCTCTGAACATCGTACGGACAGACGTTTTCGGGTTGAAGGGTGTAAACATACAGCCCACGCCCACTGTTCCTACTCCTCCTCCCGTTGTTCCTCCGCCCGTTCCGGAAACGCCGCCTGTTCCTCCTCCCGCAACATTGCCCGTCATGCCTCCGCCCGTTGTTCCTCCGCCCGTGTCGCCTCCGGCAACGCCGGTTGTCGAGCCGTCCCTGCCTTCGACTGTCGTGGAAACGCAGGCGCATGAGAAAAGCCCGGAAACCGAAAAGCCCGCCACCGATAACAACGAAAGTCTGTTTGCGGGAAACGTTCGTGTACGCGAAAATACGGAGCGACGCAAACCCGTAATACCCGATTACGTCCCGCCGCAGGAAAGAAAGCCGGTAGCCACGCCTCCGCCGAGAATGAAACATCCAGAAAAAAAGAAAACACCGTCAAGCGGGAACGCTTCGGGAGGAGGACGCATCGGTTGGGTCATTGTCATTATCTTGGTGATGGCCGGAGCAGGAGGAGGCGGTTACTGGTATTACACCTCTTCCAAAACAGCGCTCCCACCCACAGCGCAGCCCTCCGTTCCCCCAACCGACGCTTCGATAGCGGAAGAATTAGACCGTTCCGCTGACGCCCAAAACGCGCTGAATCCGGAACCGGAAACAGATGTACAGCCGAAAACCGAAACTCCCGTTCCGGTGGCCGTCGAATCCCAACCGGCGCCACAACCGAAAACAATCCGAAAAGCCCCTTCGGAAAGTGCACCGGCTTTGCAGGACAATATCGGACAGGGAAAGTACATCGTGGTCGTCGGCAGTTTCAGTTCACACTCCCGCGCCGAAAGTTTTGCCAGACAGGTAACAGGCACAGGCGAAACCTGTGAAGTACTGACCTACGGTAGAAACCTGATTCGTGTTGCCGTAGGCAGTTACGATGATCTGGAATCGGCAAAGAACAAGGTAGAAAGCCTCCGTTCAAACAGATATTGCCGCGAGGCATGGGTGTTCGGAAAAGGAAAACCTTAATATCCCCGGCGTCCCGGTGTATTCATTTTTGATATCTCTTTATGCGCTCTTCATAAGAGCGGCGGCTTTTGCGGGAAATACGAAAGCACGGCAATTGGCTGAAGGGCAGAAAAAAATATGGACGCAACTTACAGCCAAACTGATACCCGGTGAAAGGCGCATCTGGATACATTGCGCATCGGTAGGAGAGTTTGAACAAGGGCGACCACTGATAGAGGAACTGAGGGAAAAATATCCCCGATTTAAAATCGCGCTCACTTTTTTTTCACCGTCGGGATACGAGTTACGGAAAAATTATTCCGGCGTCGATGATGTCTTCTACCTCCCTTTCGATACCCGAAAAAATGCGTGTCGTTTTGTCGAAATGCTTCTTCCTGAAAAGGTGTTTTTCGTCAAATACGAATTTTGGCGCAATTACCTGCGCGAAACCCGTCGGCGTCATATTCCGCTGTACCTGATTTCCGCCAATTTCCGCAAAGGACAACTCTTTTTCAAATGGTACGGAGGATGGTACCGAAAGCTGCTGAAAAACTTTGCACATTTTTTTGTACAAAACGAACATTCGCGGGAACTGCTGGCGCATTACGGCTTTAATAACGTTACCGTTACGGGCGACACGCGCTTCGACCGTGTTTGCAAAATAGCGGATGAAGCAAAGCGCCTGCCTGTCGTAGAACAGTTCGTACAGAATGAACGCTGTCTGGTAGCCGGCAGTACCTGGCCGGCGGACACCGACATGCTGCTCCGCTACATCCGCAGTGGAAAGCACCGGCTGAAATGGATCATTGCTCCCCACGAACTGCACGACGAGCAGATAGAAAAGTTAATGGCGGATGTCGCCGCCGGCAGTGCGATGAAAGCCCTTCGTTTTTCAAAAGCGAAAGATAGCGGCGTCGAAGAATACGACGTACTGATTATCGACAACATCGGAATGCTCGCTTCTCTTTATCGCTATGGAACGGTAGCCTACATAGGAGGCGGCTTCGGCAAAGGCATCCACAACATCCTGGAAGCTGCCGCATACGGGATTCCCGTCCTTTTCGGCCCAAACTACGGGAAATTCCAGGAAGCAGTGAACCTGTCCGCCTTGGGAGGCGCTTTTTCCGTTAGGGATGCCGTCGAATTTGCCCGGCTGCTGGACGGGCTGCTGGACGATCCGGCAAAGTTACTTTCATCGGGAACGCTGGCAGGCCGCTTTGTCGATTCCGGAAAAGGAGCAACCTCAAAAGTGCTGCAACTGACGATGAACTGACGGATGCAAGCCCCTGCCACAGCCCCAACAGACAAAAAACCGACATCTCGGAAAGCATTTCGGAGTTGCGCCTCAATGAAAGTTCAAACGGCACGATTTTTGATTATGCCTTAAAATAAAACAAATTAATTACTTAAAATAAATGGATTTAATATAATGAGGCTTAATATTATTATACTTTCAGGACTGCAATTGCGTCTTTTTGTTATGGTTGCCGATAAGAAAAAGAAATGAGAGAAAAATATTGATTTTTTAGAAGTCCTCTCAAGATCATTTGAGTGAGTTTACGGTCGGAAAACATCTAATCTTTCGGGTGATATGCCGTCGATATAATGTTTTTTGCTTTTGTTTTCGGATTGTCCTTTGCGGATGAAAATATCGGCAGACGTTTTGTAATGGGCATCGCGAAAACTGTCGAGCAACAACAAGTACCCCATGATGATGTTGCCGGCCATTTCCACCAGACGGCGGGCATGGAAGTCGAGATATTCGTTATTTTTTGGCGCGGTAACGGTGGCGACGGCAATTTCATATTCATCGGTCATCTCTTTCAGGATGTCGCGAAGTTCTTCCGGTTCGGATGTTATCGCAGCCGGTTCATACACTTCGCGGATATGTTTCAGGTATGCACCTGTAGTGACGCCGCGTATGGCGGCTACCACCTGCAATTGTGTAGTTCCTTCGTAAATGGATGTGATACGTGCATCGCGGTAGATTCGTTCCACCGGATAGTCTTTCATGAAGCCCGATCCCCCGTGTATCTGGATAGCGTCGTAAGCCAGCCGGTTGCAGTACTCGCTTGCCATGCCTTTCAGCAGGGGAGTGAAATAATCCGCCAGTTTCTGGTACGATTTCAGTTCGGCTTTTTCTTCGGAGGTGAGCGTCCGTTCGCTGGAGATGTGTTCCAGCGTTTTGTATATGTCCACAAAACGGCAGGTTTCGTAGAGCAAGGTACGCGAAGCGTCCAGTTTGGCTTTCATGTTGGCAAGGATTTCATATACGGCGGGAAATTCGATGATTGTCTTGCCGAACTGTTTCCGTTCTTTGGCATACGCCAGCGCTTCGCGGTAGGCGGCTTCCGACACGCCTACGGATTGTGCGCCGATACCCAGCCGTGCGCCGTTCATCAGCGCCATCACGTATTTGATAAGTCCCATCCGGCGAGAACCGACCAGTTCGGCGGGAGCATCCTTGAACACCAGTTCGCAGGTAGGAGAACCGATGATACCGAGTTTGTGTTCAATGCGACGTACTTTCACAGCCATGTTCTTGCGGTCGTAAATGAACATCGACAGTCCCCGTCCGTCGGTAGTGCCGTCTTCCGAACGCGCCAGCACCAGGGAGATGTCGCCGTCGCCGTTAGTGATAAAGCGTTTTACGCCGTTAAGTACCCACGAACCGTCTTCTTTCTGGGTCGCTTTCAGTTGAACAGCCTGCAAATCGGAACCGGCGTCCGGCTCGGTCAGGCACATGGCGCAGGTTTCACCCTTGCACACGCGCGGCAGATAGTGTTCTTTCTGCGATGCGTCGGCAAATTCGTTGATCGTCTCCGCACAGTCCTGCAAGCCCCACACATTCACAAAACCGGCATCGGCGCGCGACACCATGTCGGCTGCCATTGAATAGGGAACTGTCGACAGGTTCAACCCGCCGTACTGCCGTGGAAGCGTAATCCCCATCAGATTGGCTTGCCGCAGGGCATCAATGTTTTGTTGCGTTCCACGCGCATACACCACGTGGTGATCTACTACCTGAGGCCCCTCAACGTCCACCGATTCGGCGTTCCGGGCAACGATGTCGCCGCATATTGCGCCGATCACTTCCAACACCTTGTCATAGCTATCAAGCGCATCGTCATAATCAAACGGCGCAAAATCATATTTGTCCTTTTCTGTATAATTATTCTCACGCAACGCTATCACGCGCCTCATCAGCGGATGCGTAAGATGAAACTTCAAATCGCGGTTGTCCGTATAAAAATTAGCCATTTCTTTACTTTTGAAGATGCAAAGATATATGATTTTTTCCGAATAAAAAAAACCGTTGTCAATCTGCTTCTAATCAAGTCTTTATTTTCCTTCTCACAACGAACCGCCTTGGCAAAATGCGAAAAAAGCGCCCTTCCGCTGTCCGCCGGAACGCAGAAGGCTGTCACTTACAAATATTCCGTCGAAAGACGCAACGTTTTCCGTTTTTTTTCGTCATAGATATATCAAAACACGTATTATATTTTCAAAAATGGCTAAAATGAAAAGAATAGTTTTATTGTTGTTGATAATTTTGTTTTCCGGTTCGGGATGGACGGGCAGGTATGAATATGAAAGGGATACCACCTACATCGCGATTTTTATGAGCCGGACAGACCTGGAAAACTCCGTATCATTCCTTCCGGGCGAGCGGGAGTTGAAAAATACCGGAAAAATCTACTATCGTAGCCCATATATATACATTAACGAGCGCTACAAGGGGGTGCACGTGATCAACAATAGCGATCCCGCCTATCCCGTTTGCGAGGGCTTTATTCTGGCGCCCGGATGTATTGACATGGCGGTGAAGGGCGATATCATGTATCTGGACAATGCGGTGGATCTGGTCAGTTTCGATCTGACTGCCCGGACGGTTACCCACCGGATACCGGATGTTTTTCCGGAACCCAAGCCGCCGCACGATTTCAATTATCAATCTTACGATCGCCCAGAAGGGTATGTGCTGGTGGAATGGAGAAAAAACAATTAATCTCACGGACATGAAAAAGATAATTTGCCTGTTTGCCCCTGTGATGGTGATTTTGATCGGTTGCTCGAAATCCGATTCCGGCCAAAATGAAACTTCCCGCGGAACAGGCGGTTCCATGTCGCGTTTTGCCATACAGAACGACGTTTTGTACACCGTTTCGTCCGAAACTTTGAAATTGTTTGATCTTGCCGACGCTGCTCATCCAAAATATATGCTGTCCAAAGACCAGGAAGTAGGCATCGACATCGAAACGGTTTTCCCGATGGATACGCTCCTGTTTATCGGCTCCCAAAGCGGCATGTATGTGTATAACGTAGCCCGGCCGAAGTTTCCCCAGCGGCTGGGATCGATTTCCCATATCCGCAGTTGCGATCCGGTAGTGGCGCAGGGCAACTACGCCTACGTGACGCTGAACACCAACTCCAACTGGTGCGGTTCCAGCCCCAACAACGTACTGCAAATATATAACATCAGCAACCCTATGTCTCCCGTCCTGAAAAAGAGCATGGACTTGTTGGGGCCTCAAGGACTGTGCGTTGACGGAAATAAATTGTTTGTGTGCGATAAAGGGCTGAAAGTGTACGATATATCCAATCCCGAAAAACCTCTGTGGGTCGATGATTTGGAGGATATCAGAGAGGTGGATGTCCGCACGGCTTATGATGTGATTCCCATGGATGGCCTGTTGATGCTGATAGCCGATGAAGGGTTTTATCAATTCGACTATACGGGTAAGAGACTGAAATTCATCAGCAAAATATTGACGAAATGAAAGCGACGAAAAAGTGGATAATGCCGACAGTGTTTGTGCTGTGCGCAAGTATTGCCGCCGCACAGGATGTTGAACAACAACCGGTTAACGCTCCTGTTCCTGTAAGGAAATGGACATTCGCCTTTCAGCCTGCGTATATATTCCAGACTGCTGTACGGATAGATGTGGAAAGAAGGTTTAAAACAACCCCCGGTTGGCTGCAAATGGGCGCTACAATTTATCCGTTTACCTACAGAGAGGCTCCGAAAGAATGGGGATGGAAATTCGGATGGATATTCGGAGACCCTTACAGTTCCATGTGGGGATACGGGCTGAATGTGAACTACAAATATTTTATCCACCGATTGTTGTATGTTGCAGGAGGGCCGGCATATCATTATTTTGATGTAAAGTATTTTGGAGATCAATGGATCAACTTTACGGAAGACGGACTGACCTATCACAAGAACAAATATGGTTTGAATGGACAGCAGATACACCGGCTGGGCGTCAATGCCTATTTCGGGTATCAAAGGATCAGCCGCCGCTCATCCCTTTTCGATGCGTACATCGGGATAGGATACCGTTACGGCATCCACCGCCACAACCATTTGAAGGCATTTGACTCTTCGCGACTTTCCCTTGGTTCCAGTGGCTTCAGATTTCTGATAGGCGTGAGGCTGGGCGTCGGAATGTAAATTCACCGGGCAGAATAATTTTTGAAAAAGTTTCGTAGAATTTAATTTTTTATTTAATTTTGCTTCGATTTTTATAAGAATATTAAATAAAATAAACTATGAATCGTCGTCGAATTTTTTTGAAGCAGGCAATGTTGGGAAGCGTTGCTGCAGGATGCGCTGTCGGATTGTCTGGAATAGCGCAAAGTTGTAATGGCTCCGGTAAGGGAACGCCATGCGAGCGGAAACGCAAGGGAAAATCCGTGATGGGACTGCGGTGCGAACCGCTGTCGGAAGTCAGGATAGCCGTAATCGGTTTGGGGCGTGGAGGAGCTGCCGTGTATCGACTGGCGCGGATTGAGGGAGTCAAAATACCCGTTATCTGCGACTTGAGAAACGACCGCATCGAAAAAACGCAGCAATATCTGAAAGAAGCCGGTCACCCGGAAGCCATAGCGTTCTCCGGAGAGAACGACTGGCAAAAAATATGCGAACGCGACGATATCGACCTGATATATAACGCTACCCCGTGGGAATTGCACGTACCTGTCGCCATACACGCCATGCAGCACGGCAAACACGCGGCTATTGAAGTGCCGGCCGCCACAACAATAGACGACTGCTGGACGCTGGTAGAAACCGCCGAAACTACGCAGCGACATTGCATGATGCTGGAAAACTGCTGTTACGACTTTTTTGAATTGACCACATTGAATATGGCGCGTAACGGACTTTTCGGCGAAATATACCACGGCGAAGGCGGATACCTTCACTCCATTCCGTGGCTGAACTGGGACAAGGAAACCAAACAGCCGACCTGGCGGTTGAAATACAGCCAAACTTACGTCGGCTGTCAATATCCTACACATGGCTTGGGGCCTGTTTCCCAACTGATGAATATCAACAAAGGCGACAGGTTTGACTTTTTGTCGTCCATGTCCACCAACCAATACGGCATAACCCTGTATGCCGAAGAAACGTTCGGAAAAAACTCACCGGAAGCAAAAGACGTATATCGGCTGGGCGATATGAACACCACGCTGATTCGTACGGTCAACGGACACACCATCATGGTACAGCACGACATCACCAGCCCGCGCCCCTACGACCGCCTCTACAAAATCATAGGCACCAAAGGATACGCTACCAAATATCCTGAAGAACGGCTGGCTTTTTCTCCCGACCATGAAAAATTTCTCCACCTCGAAGAATTTAAAGCCGTCATGGAAAAGTACGAACATCCCCTGATCAAATTAGTGGGAGAAAAAGCCAAACAGGTCGGCGGACACGGTGGAATGGACTTCATCATGGACTGGCGGCTGATCTACTGCCTGCGCAACGGATTGCCCTTAGACCAAAACGTCTATGACGCCGCCGCATGGTCAAGCATTGTGGGGTTAAGTAGAAAAGCCATTGAAAACAAGACGCTTGTCGATGTTCCCGATTTCACTTACGGCGACTGGAACAAGAAAAACTTGTGGCCTGAAGTGGATATGGAAAATATTTTTTTCTGACGCTGCCGGCGCAATAAGCGACTTCTCACCGTGGTACAACCTCGTATAGCGTAAGATTCAAAAAAATATTGTCTCTTTCCGCTGCAAAAAAACTTTTTTCATTGCTCGCGCTTGGAAAACCAAAGTTTTTCATGTAATTTTGCGTCTGTTGAAAAAAAAATAGTATAAACGATGGCACGTTACCTTGATCCCAAACACGATATACCCTTCAAGCGGGTATTCGGAGAGCATCCGGAGCTGCTCCGGAGTTTTCTCAATGCGCTGCTGCCCTTTCCGCCCGGGCAGCACATCGAAACGCTGGAATATCTCTCGCCCGAGCAGACGCGCGAAATGCCCATGGGCAAAAATTCGATAGTG